>JAZOTI010000123.1:0-5889 GCA_045657565.1 Oscillospiraceae bacterium
TTGCAACCGATAAAGAAAATATCGAAAAAGCAAAACAGCTTTGCAATGGCAAAAAAGTAATGGAACTTTTGCCATATAAATGTCTTAATGTAGGTGTTGTAATCACAGGTTCTGAATTTTATACAGGTCGCATAAAAGACTGTTTTGAAGCTATTGCACGGGAAAAACTTGCAAAATATCCATGCACGGTTCTTGGTGCAGAGATCTGTGATGATGATACCGATATGATTTGCCGTGCGGCAGAAAAATTTATACAGCAGAAAGCCGATTTGATTGTATTTTCCGGCGGTATGTCTGTGGATCCTGATGATGTTACTCCTGATGCAATAAATCAGCTGGGAGCAAATATTGTATCTTACGGTGTTCCGTCCCAGCCGGGTAATATGACACTTGTGGCGTATCTTGGGGATGTTGCTCTGCTTGGTGTGCCGGGCGCAGCAGTAAGCCTGCCGACAACAGTTTTTGATGTGCTTTTGCCACAGATTTTCACAGGTGAAAAGTTCACGGAAAATCAGCTTATAAACCTTGCAGAAGGGGGACTTTGCCAGCTTTGCAGCAACTGCCATTTTCCAAACTGTACATTTGGCAGATACTGATTACATCCCCATAAACAGTGTTTTTGGTAATATTGCAAATATTTAACACCACATTGAGTTTATTTATGGTATCTAATTACTATTGCATAATTATGTGTTTTTGTAGTATCATATAAAAGTTGTGAATATTTGCAATAAGCAATTATAAAAAGATAAAAATCAATATAAACTGGGGAATAGGGCCCCGGCGTCTCTACCGCTCTTCCGTAAAATGTGCGACTATTGATTTTGACAAAAATAAAAACAGCCTGTACAGGCTGTTTGACTATGCTTTTGTCAAAGTGCAGAGACGGTATAATGTTTCTGCACTTTTTTATTGTTGTTATATTATACAGTGATTTAAAAAACTGTATTTATATATTATATAATTTATATCTGTAGTATGATTGTTAAAAATATATAACATACTGCAATTCGATTTTCTTTGTATAAGAGGAGAAAAAAGTATTATGAAAAAAAATATCAGACTTTCTGATGCTGCTTTCAAGCTCGACGGAAAAATGCCTCTCAGCCAGGCAATTCCACTTGGTCTGCAGCATGTAATGGCAATGTTTGTAGGTAACCTTACACCTATTTTGGTTATCACAGGTGCTTGTGGCATTGCAGGCGGTGAATTTGCAGATTTGCAGGTTGTACTTATTCAGAACGCTATGCTTGTGGCAGGTCTTGTTACACTTGTGCAGTTGTTTGCAATTGGACCAATCGGCGGTAATGTGCCAATCGTTATGGGTACATCTTCCGGCTTTATCGGTGTTTTCAACTCTGTAGCTGCAACTATGGGCGGTGGCGTTCTTGCATACGGTGCTATGATGGGCGCTTCTATCATCGGCGGCTTGTTTGAAACTGTTCTTGGTTTCTTCCTTAAACCATTGCGCAAATTCTTCCCATCTGTTGTTACAGGTACAGTTATCCTTTCCATCGGTCTCAGCCTTATCTCTGTAGGTATCAACTCCTTCGGTGGTGGCAACACAGCAAAAGACTTTGGATCTGTGGAAAACCTTATCCTTGCATTTATCGTTCTTGCAGTAATCCTTTACTTCAAACACTTCACAACAGGCTTCCTCAGCTCATCCTCCATCCTTATCGGTATCATCGTAGGTTATATTGTTGCTTTTGTTATGGGACTTATTCTCCCAACAACAGCAGTTACACCTGAAGGTGTTGAATACACAAAAGCTTGGGTTCTTAACTGGAACAAAGTTGCACAGGCTAGCTGGATTTCTGTTCCAAAACTTTTCCCTGTAAAAATTGTATTTGATCTTCGTGCAATCATTCCTGTAATGATTATGTTTGTTGTTACAGCGGTTGAAACAGTTGGCGATATTTCCGGCGTTATGATGGGTGGTATCGGAAGAGAAGCAACAGATACAGAACTTTCCGGCGGTGTAGCATGTGACGGTATGGGTTCCAGCTTCGCAGCTCTCTTTGGTGTTCTTCCAAACACATCCTTCAGCCAGAACGTTGGCCTTGTTGCTATGACAAAGGTTGTTAACCGTTTTGCAATTGCAACAGGTGCAATTTTCCTTGTTCTTTGCGGTCTTATTCCAAAACTTGGTGCTCTTGTTTCCATCATGCCACAGTCCGTTCTTGGCGGTGCTGCAGTTATGATGTTCTCATCCATCGTTGTAAGCGGTATCCAGCTTATCACAAAAGACCCACTTACACCAAGAAACCTTTCCATCGTTTCTGTAGCCCTTGGTGTTGGTTACGGCATGGGTGCGAATACAGCAGTTCTTGCTCATGCACCACAGTTCATCTCTCTTATCTTTGGCGGTTCAGGTATTGTTCCTGCAGCATTTGTTGCAATTCTCCTCAATATCATTCTTCCAAAAGAAAAAGCAGAAAAAGCAGAATAATAATCAACAAAAAATCAGACCACCGGCAAAAAGTCGGTGGTCTTTTGGTTTATATATATTCAATTAATGCCAGCAAATCTTCCTTTGTGTCCACATCAATGGTTTCGAATCTGTTATGTGCAGATACATATACAACTTTATCAAGGTGTTTTTTCACTATAACGTTTCCGCCCTTGCCTTGCGGAAGATTCAAAAGATTTTCGTAACACCAGGTTGGAAAAACAACAGGAGAACATGGTGTGCTGTCGTACTGCAGGCGTATTATATTTTCCTTGTTCTGACTGAATTCAGAAATCATATCCAGAAGCGTTTTTTCGCTCAGCAGAGGCTGGTCACCCTGACAGAAAATATATCCACTGAGATTACTGCCAAAGTGTTCCAGTCCAAGTCTTATGGTGTCACTGCGGTATGGCAGACTGTGATATATTACAGGAACATTCAAATCCCTGCAAAACTGTGCAACATCTTTATGGCGGGTCACAACTACAATGTTTTCAAATATGGACTTTGCTGTGTTTATAATATAGCTTATCAGTGGTCTGCCGCCAAAATCTGCCATCAGCTTATTGCCGCCAAAACGGCTGCCCTCACCTGATGCCATAATGATACATCCGATATCTGACACCAAGGGTTTGTATATTGTTATGTCTGTTGTCATATTATCACTTCCTTATATCAGAATTGTATCAATTACTACTTTTAAAATCAATAAATATATTATATAATTAAAGAATATGGATTATACTCAATCTTAACAAAAGAAAAGGATACGTATATGTTGAAATTTCAGAATTATGTAAGAGCAAAAAGCCTTGAAGAGGCCTGGGAACTTAACCAGAGCAAAAGAAACAGAGTTATAGGCGGTATGATGTGGCTAAAAATGTCCAATGCAACTATTGGTACAGCTATTGACCTGTGTGACCTTGGCCTTGATAAAATAGAAGAATCCGATGAAGAGTTTTCAATCGGCGCAATGGTGTCATTGCGTGATATTGAACTTTGTGAAAATCTGAACAGATATACTCAGGGCGCTGTAAGAGATGCTGTAAAAGATATTGTTGGTGTACAGTTCCGTAACACGGCAACAGTAGGTGGCAGCATTTTCGGCCGTTTCGGTTTTTCCGATGTGCTCACAGTGTTCCTTGCAATGGACAGCTATGTTGAACTGTACAAAGGCGGTATCATACCTATGGAACAGTTTGCAGAAAGCAAAAAGGATAATGACATTCTTGTTCGTATTATCGTTAAAAAGACAGAAGGTCGCTTTGCATATCAGTCTATGCGCAATACACGCACAGACTTTCCTGTAATCGCCTGTGCAGTTTCCTGTGTTGGCGGTGAATATAAAGCATCCATCGGTGCACGTCCTTCCAAAGCTGTTATTATTAAAGACGATAAAAACATTCTTGCCGGCGGAATTGACGAAACATCTGCAGCAGCATTTGCACAGTATGTGGCGGACAATGCACCTACACAGAGCAATGTACGCGGCAGTGCAGAATACAGAACAAATCTTGTTAAAGTGCTCACACAGCGTGCTCTCAGCCAGATTGGAGGTATGCAGTAATGGAAATTAAAATTAAACTTAACGGCAAAACAGTTGCCGATACAATAAATGCAGATACTCTGCTTATTGATTTTCTCCGTAGTCACGGTTGCTACAGTGTAAAACGTGGCTGCGAAACAAGCAACTGCGGTCTTTGCACAGTTATTATGGACGACAAACCTGTTTTGTCCTGTTCAATGCTTGCAGCCCGTGCAGACGGACATACAATTTTTACACTTGAAGGTCTGCAGGAAGAAGCAAAAGAATTTATCGGCTATATTGCAGACCGCGGTGCAGAACAGTGCGGTTTCTGCAATCCTGGTATGGTTATGAATACTATCGCTTTGCTGCGTGAAAATCCAGACCCTACAGATGCAGAAATATGCGAATATCTTGCAGGCAACCTTTGCAGATGTTCAGGTTATGAAGGTCAGCTTGCGGCAATCCGCAACTACCTTGACAGCAGAAATAAATAGGAGGAAATTATGCAGCAGAAAGAATTCAGTTATGTAGGCAAATCTGTGCGCAAAAAGGACTCCATGAGTCTGCTTCTGGGCAAACCTGTTTATACAGATGATATTACTCAGGGTGATTTCCTTACAGTAAAGGTTTTGCGTTCTCCTCATGCACACGCATGGATTGAAGAAATCAACACAACCAACGCACTTAAAGTGCCGGGCATAGAAGCGATATTTACCTATAAGGATGTATCTCAGAGCAGATACGCTGTAGGTGGTCAGACATTCCCTGAAGCTTCCCCTTATGACCGACTTCTCCTTGACCAGAGAGTCCGTTTTGTGGGTGATGCAGTTGCTGTTGTCGCAGGTGAAAACGAAGCTTGTGTAGACAAGGCAATGAAACTTATCAAAGTTAAGTACAACGTTCTGGAACCTGTACTGGATATGCACAAGTCAAAAGATGGTCCTGTGCTTGTGCACCCTGAAGACAACTGGGTTGCAATGTGCAGTGTTGGCGCAGACAACAAACGCAACCTCTGTGCAAGCGGCGGCGAAGAAAAAGGTGATGTTGATGCGGTTATGGCAAGCTGTGATGAAATTATCGAACACACTTTCCGCACTCAGGCCTGCAATCAGGCAATGATGGAAACATTCCGCACATATACAAAACTTGACCCTTACGGCAGACTGCATGTAATCAGTTCCACACAGGTTGTTTTCCACGCAAGAAGAATTATCGCAAACGCACTTGGCATTCCAAAATCCAAAGTGCGTGTTGAAAAGCCACGTATCGGCGGCGGTTTTGGTGCAAAACAGACCATTGTAAGTGAAGTTTATCCTGCGCTTGTAACCTGGAAAACAGGCAAGCCTGCAAAAATTATCTACTCAAGGGAAGAAAGCCAGATCTGCGGTTCACCAAGACACGAGATGGAAGTTACTGTCCGCCTTGGTGCAGACAAGGACGGCACAATCCGTGCGATAGACCTTTACACACTTTCCAATACAGGTGCTTACGGCGAACACGGCCCTACAACAGTAGGCCTTTCAGGCCACAAATCCATTCCGCTTTATACAGGCAATCTGGAAGCACACCGTTTTAAATATGACGTTGTTTATACAAACGTACAGGCGGCAGGTGCTTACCGTGGCTATGGTGCAACTCAGGGTATTTTTGCTCTTGAAAGCGTTGTTAATGAACTGGCTGACAAGCTCGGTATGGACCCAACTGAAATCCGTATGAAAAATATGGTAAAAGAAGGCATGACAATGCACGCTTACTATGGTGAAGAAGCAAGAGCATGTGCGTTGGACAGATGTATGGAAAGGGCAAAAAAAGAGTTTAACTGGGATGAAAAATCCAAAGTGCGTGATATGGGCAATGGCAAAATTCGCACTGCTGGTGTTGCAATGGCAATGCAGGGTTCTGCAATTGC
>JAZOTI010000124.1:0-17723 GCA_045657565.1 Oscillospiraceae bacterium
CCCTTTGAAAAAGTCAAGGAAATTTTCCGCATATTTGACCACACCTCAATTTTCATCCTTATTGCGGGAACATACACGCCTTTCTGCCTGCTGGCATTGCGTGGCAACCCAAAAGGGGTGCTGGTTGCGGCAGTTGTGTGGGTTTGTGCTGTTGCAGGCATTGTGATGAACGCAATAAGCCTTGAAAAAACCGAAAAACTTGGCCTTGTGCTGTATATCGTTATGGGCTGGGCAGTTGTTTTTGTAATAAAGGATATCGTTGCAGCGCTTATGGGCCCTGCTTTCTGGCTGTTGCTTGCAGGCGGTTTAAGCTACACCTTCGGCATTGTTTTTTACAAGCTGAAATACAAATACATGCACAGCATCTGGCATCTGTTTGTTTTCAGCGGCAGTCTGTTGCATTATCTGTGCGTGGCAATATATGTTCTGCCGATGAGTTACCGGTAAAAATTTAAAAAGAGGATATCAAAAGATATCCTCTTTTTTGTTTCACACACCGCTTTTCGGGTGTATAATATATAATCATAATCTTTTATAATCTTTAACAGAGGTTTTTATGGTTACAAAACTTATCATTGCAGCCTGCATCGTTATTGCTGCAGTTCTGCTTTTATCCTTTATATGCTTTTTCCTTGTATTTTTTGTGCCAAGGATAAAAAAGCCCGACGCTGAACTTTTGCCTCTGCCTCAGGGCAAGGTTTATGAGCCTTATCACAACCTTATGAAAAACTGGATAAGGGACGCAAGGGCAAAACCTCATCAGGATTTTTACATAACAGCCCATGACGGCACAAAACTTCACGGCAGATATTATGAATACCAAAAAGGGGCGGCAACGGAAATTATGTTCCATGGTTACCGCGGCAGTGCCGAAAGGGATTTAAGCGGCGGCCTGCAGCGCTGTTTTGCCTTGGGACGAAATGTGCTTATTGTTGACCAGCGCACCACCTGCGGCAGCGGCGGCCACGTTATAACCTTTGGCATAAAAGAACATCTTGACTGCCTTGACTGGGTAAATTTTGCATCAAAACAGTTTGGCGAAGATGTTCCGTTGCTGCTTACAGGCATATCAATGGGGGCGTCCACCGTGCTTATGGCAGCAGGCAAACCATTGCCGCCCAACGCGAAAGGCATACTTGCCGACTGCCCTTTTTCCACCGCAAAGGATATTATAAAAAAATGCTGCGGGGATTTACATCTGCCTGCCGGTTTTATCTATCCTTTCATAAAGCTCGGTGCAAAGATTTTCGGCAGATTTGACCTTGAAGAATATTCCGCCCTTAAAGCAATGGAAAGCTGCACTCTGCCTGTGTTGTTTGTCCATTCAACAGGCGATGATTTTGTCCCCTGCGAAATGAGCAGAATTCTGTACAACGCCTGTCAGAGCCCTAAACGCCTTGCCTTGATTGAAGGTGACGGCCACGGGCTGGCATATCTGATTGATAACGACAGATATTTTGCCGAGGTAAGTGAGTTTTTCACACAAAACGGAGTGGAAACCCATATACCACAGAAATTTTTTGAAACTTAAAGGATTTTTATCCATATCAGAGCAAATCCCGCAACAAAATAAATTTCACAACAAAAAAGTGAGTATCGACGATACTCACTTTTTTCTATTGCTATATTTTACCCAAAAATCTTCTTACTCTGTAGTTTACATATGTAAAACAATGTTTGAACATTGTCCACTCTGTCCACAGGTAGCTGCCAAGGTTTTTCCATCTGAAAGGATATTTGTCCACATCCTTCATCATTTTTATGCCTTTGAAGGTACCTTTCATAAAAGGTTTGCCGTAACCGCGTGCATAGTACATTGCCATTTTAGGCAGGAAGCCAAGGAACTGGAACGGGAAGTTGATGATAAGCATCAGCAACGGCTGATTTTTGTAAAGCAGCAGCAGGGTGTTCTGCCCGCTTTTTTCCGCTTTGAAATCGTTGTATCTGCCCCCTGTTGTGGCACTGCAGATATGATAACACACAGCTTTTGGGTTGTAGATATTTTTGTAACCCGCATTGTTGCCGCGCCAGCCGAGGTCAACGTCTTCACCATAGGCAAAAAAGTTTTCGTCAAACCAGCCGATTTCATCAAGAATGCTTCTGCGGTAAAGGGCTGCACCGCCACAGTTGGAGAAAACCCTTTCCACCTTGTTGTATCTGTCCCTTGCAAGACCGTCACCGCGTTTGCATGTCCAGCCGAAAAGCGGCACATAGTCGCTTGCATCGTCTGCAAGGTGTCGGTTGAAGTGCTGCACCATAAGTCCGCCAACGGAAAAGATTTTTTCATCACTGTCCGCTGTGTCCACAAGCACCTGCAGCCAGTCAGGTTCCGCAAAAGCGTCATTGTTGAACATAACCGCGTATTCCGCTTTGGAAGCTTCGATGCCCTGGTTTACTGCGTGGTCAAAGCCTGTGTTGGTGTCGTTGCAGATAAGCACAAAGTTTTCAAAATCCTCTGCACATTTTTTTATTATCTCAACGGATTTGTCCTTTGAGCCGTTATCTATAACTATAATTTCATATTCACCGTTAAAATTCTGATTGATGCAGCTGCGGATAGAATCCTCAATCCAGCCTTCACCGTTCAGGTTAGGAATAATAATGCTAGCTTTCATAAAATCTCCCATAAAAAAAGAGTATATTTCTGACATTTAATTTTACCATATTGCCCCTGCGGTTGCAACCTTGTGTATTAAAGAGATATTTTTATATAAAATATACTTATTTCATATATATTTACACTCATATTTTTCGCTTTCTGCAAATTGCAAAAAGGCTGTTTTGCTGATATAATAGAATAGTTATAGTGCGTCAATGCGCCCTGTGACATGTACAACAGAAAAAACAGAGTTTATTTGGATTTATAAAGGACTTTTAAATGAACAGATACAGATTTCTGGCATCCAACACAATACTGTTTTTCATAAGCAGCTTCAGCAGCAAATTTCTTGTTTTTCTGCTTATGCCAATCTACACCGCTGTTCTCACCCCTGCGGAAAACAGTGATGTAAGCCTTATGATGCAGACAGCCAATCTGCTTATCCCACTGGTAAGCCTTGGCATCTCCAACAGTATTATACGTTTCGGGCTGGATGACAAATATTCCAAAAAGACGGTTTTCACTACAAGTGTTCTGACACTTGGTGCAGGATATCTCATCCTGCTGTGCTGCTTCCCGCTGCTTAACCGTTTTGAATTCATCCACAAATATATATGGTTTTTATACCTTTATCTGCTTATGAGCTGCACAAGAACCCTTGTTCAGCAGTTTGTAAGAGCAAAAACCTACACAAAGCTTTATGCCTTTGACGGCATTCTTGCAACGGTAAACACACTCATCCTTGTGTGCGTATTCCTGCTTGGTTTTGACTGGGGCGCTCTTGGTTATATCGGTGCAATCATCGGTGCAGACTTTTTAAGCGTGATTTTCCTTTCGGTAATCACAAGGGTATGGCGATACTTTGACCTTAAAAAGCTGGACAAGGCAGTTGCAAAGGAAATGCTCAGCTACTGCATTCCCCTTATCCCTGCAAGCATTGCCTGGTGGATTACCAACGTGAGCGACCGTTACCTTGTTGCATACTTCTGTGGTGACACGATAAACGGTATCTATGATATCAGTTACAAGCTGCCAAGCATCATCAACGTTTTTGCCACAATCTTTACCGAAGCGTGGCAGATTTCCGCAGTTAAGGAAAGCGGTGCAGACCACACAAACAGGTTCTTCGGCAACGTTTTCAAAGCATACCAGAGCGTTGTGTTCATTGGCGGTGCAGGCATTATCCTGCTGTGCAAGCCTCTTATCGCACTTCTTGCGGACAAAGCCTACTTTGACGCATGGCAGTTTGTGCCGGTGCTGATTATGGCAACAATCTTTGCCTGTTTCTCCACTTTTATGTCCAGCATCTATATGGTGGAAAAACGCGGCGGCTTAAACCTTGCAACAATGTCTGCAGGTGCCGTGGCAAACGTTGTGCTCAACCTTATCCTTATCCCTAAAATCGGCGCACAGGGTGCAGCTATTGCAACCTTTGCAAGTTATGTGCTTGTGTTTGTGCTCAGAGCAATAAATACAAGAAAATTTATCAATATCAACATTTCACCTGTACAGATGTTTATCAATGTGGCACTTATGGGTGCAATGAGTTACATTATGATTGCGGATATTCAGCATTATCCTGTTTACTGTGTTGTTATCACCCTTGTTATTATGGTGTTTAACGCCCGTCCGTTGCTGATATTTGCAAAACAGCTTTTAAAAGGCTTGAAAAACAGAAAGAAAGGTAATATTTAATATGAGAATCCGTCACAAACCATGGGCTCAGCCAGAGCTCGATGTAAGCGATATCTATATAAAAAACCCTCATGATTTTTACGGCAAATGGCACACTGCATTTCCAAAACAGCAGCCTCTTCACCTTGAACTCGGCTGCGGCAGAGGCGGTTTTATCTCCAAAAAAGCTGCGCGAAATCCTGATGTAAACTACCTTGCAATCGACATCAAAAGCGATATGCTTGGATATGCAAACCGCAACATCGCAAAAGAATATGCCGAAGCCGGCCGAGAAATCGACAATGTGCGCATCTGTACCTTCAATGTGGAAAGAATTCCGCTTATCATCAGTGATGAAGACCGTTTTTCCCGCCTTTACATCAATTTCTGCAACCCATGGCCAAAAGACCGTCACAAAAAACGTCGCCTGACACATTCCCGTCAGCTTGAAAACTACAAGAACTTTCTTACAAAGGACGGCGAAATCTGGTTTAAAACCGATGACGACGAGCTTTTTACCGAAAGCCTTGAATACTTTAAAGAAACAGGCTTTGAAATTACATTTATCACCTACGATATGACTCAGAGCAGTCTTCCTGACAACATCATCACAGAACACGAACAGATGTTTATGGACGAAGGCATCAAAATCAAAGGTCTTATCGCAAGACAGGCGGAGGTTTAGTATGAAAGGAAATTTCAAACGCATTGTCTCAGTGCTTATCTCCCTTTCACTTGCTGTTTCCTGCTTTCTTATGAGCGGCTGCAGCGAACAAGCCAAATACGAAAAATACAACGACACATTCATCGGCAGTTTTGACACCATTATTTCCGTTGCAAGCTACCACAAAAGCGATGCTGAACACAAAGCTTTCCGTGAAGAACTTGATGCAGAATACAAACGTCTCAACAATCTTTTTGATATTTACAACAGCTATGACGGGCTCAACAATGCAAAAACCATCAATGACAACGCAGGCATTGCCCCTGTGCAGGTGGAAAAAGAGCTGTTTGACCTTATAAAATTCAGTATCGACTGGTACTACAAAACAGACGGCAAGGTAAATATTGCATTGGGCAGTGTTCTGCGCATATGGCACGATGTAAGAACCATTGCCGAAACAGGCGAAGCAGTACTGCCTGATATGGACAAGCTCAAAGCTGCAAACCAGCACACATCCATTGAAAGCATCGTTCTGGACGAAGAAAACATGACTGTGTTTATCTCCGACCCTGAAGCTTCCATAGATATCGGCGCTGTGGCAAAAGGTTATGCAACAGAACTTATTGCAGACAAACTCAGCGAAAAATATGACAGCTTTGCAATCTCTGCAGGCGGCAACGTAAAGGTTTTCGGTGCACCTAAAGACGGCAGACTTCGCTGGGGCGTTGGTATCACAAACCCTATCGTTGACGAAAACTTCAGCATGGCCGGCGGCAACATTGACCTTGCTTATGTTGCACAGGAAGCTTCCATTGTATGTTCCGGCGGTTATCAGAGATTTATTGTGGTTGACGGCCAGAGATACCACCATCTGATTGACCCTGAAACCCTTTACCCTAACAACACATACCACGGTGTAACAATCCTCTGTCAGGATTCAGGCATTGCCGACGTGCTTTCCACCGCTGTGTTTATGATGGAAAAGGACGAAGCAATCGCTTTTATTGACACAATCAAAGACACAGAATGTCTGCTTGTTACAACTGACGGCACAACATACAAAACACAGGGCTTCAGCAAATATCTCGAAAGCTGCGGCGTAAACAACAAAACACCACTTGAATAAACGGAGATAACTATTATGAACACTTTAATCAGTATTGTAATCGGCCTTGTGCTTATTGCATTATTTGCAGGCTTTGCACTTTATATGGGTGACAACAATTTCTTCAAGAAAAAACAGAAGGAATCCGCTGCAAGAAGTTCTTTTGACAGAGCAATCAAAAATGCTGCAACACTTAAAAACTTCACTGTTATGGGCAAAACAACAATTTCCTTTGAAGGCGAAAGCTACACCTTTGACGCTTTGCTTCTCAGCGAATACGGCACAATTGCAGTAAACGCAGTTTATGCAAAAGGTGATATCTACGGCAACGCAAATGACGAAGAATGGGTTTGCGTGCCAACTGCAGGCAACAAGGAATATTTTGCAAACCCTGTAAAAGCACAGCTTGGCTGTGTGCGCTTTTTCAAAGACCTTTTCAAAGCAGAAAAGGTTAAAGGTGGTTTTGCAGACAGCGTTGTGGTTTTCCCTTTCAGCAAAACAGCGCTTTATGTTACACCAAAACATATCAACGCATTTACACTTGCAGGCTTTAAAGAAAAACTTGGCGATGCAAAATATTCTGCTGACAACAAAGCAGACATTGCTGCAATGAAAGCTGCTATCGAAAAATATTCTGTAAAATAATTACATAACAAAAGGGCCGGCTCCCAAAGCGGCACCCTGATAAAAACACAAATAAAGCCACAAACATTCTGCAATGTTTGTGGCTGTTTTTTTATAACCTTTTCAAATCAGTAAAAACACCTTGCGCCGTGACATTCAGCAATAATAACTGCAAGGTTTAAATCTATATATGCGTTTTTAAGGTTGACGGTTTTTACATCAATGCCGTTGAAGGTATTGTCCCTTATATCTGCCGAGGCAAAACTTGCATTTGACAGCACGCTGTCAGTAAAATTGCACCGGCGCAGTTTAGCTTTGGAAAAATCCGCACGCTGAAGGTCCGCATTGGCAAAATTTATATTTTCAAGGTTTTTCCCCGCAAAATCCGCATAGCAAAGGCCTGTGTAGCTCCAGTCGCCGCTGTCTATCTCCACTGTGGCAAAATCGCAGTCGGAAAAATAGCTGCCTGTCATCTTGCAGTTGCTGTACACCGCTGTGAACAGGCTGCAGAAACTGATTTTGCAGTTTAAAAACGCAGTTCTGCCAAACTCCGCACCGTTGAATTTAACGCCGTAAAAGGTGCATTTTTCAAAGGTACAGCCTTTGAACTGTGAATGGGAAAAACTGCAGGACTTGAAACTGCAGCTGCGGAATATTTTATTTTCAATCACAGCGTCCTCACAGCTTATACTGTCAAAGGCCTGTTTTTCGTACAAATCGTTATTAAACATATTTCACCCGTGGTTTACGCAGCAAAAAACGGAACCGTGCACAGTTCTGCCGGCAATAATTCAAATATATCTTTTCCCAAGGGGAAACTGTGGTTGAATATTTTATGAAATCCGTTGTTTTATTGCGTTGTTTGGTGTATTATACAAGCAGTATACACTGCCATAAGTGTAATATATCATATATGTTTTTTCAAGGAGATTTTTTGTGTATCATCTTATGACCCAGCGCCTTGTGCTGACTTTAAGCCACCCCAGACTTGCAAAGGAAGTAAGCAGTTTCCACAACCGCAACAAACTGGTTTTTGCCGACAAGGAACCTGTGCGTCCCGACAGCTTTTACACTATAAAAGGTGCAAGAGACAACCTGCGATACGACGATAAATTAAGCCGCAAATGTCAGGAATTCCGTTTCTGGATATGCGAAAAAGGCAGCAAAAAAATCATTGGCACAGTATGCATCGGCAGCATACTTTTCGGCAGTGTGAAAAGCTGTTTTCTTTCCTACAAGGTGGACGCCGCTTATCAGGGCAAAGGATATGCCACCGAAGCAGTTAAAGAGGTGTGCGATTTCGCCTTTAATATCCTTATGCTTCACCGCATTGAAAGCTATGTTATGCCAAGAAACGCAAAAAGTCTGCGTGTTATGGAAAAGCTGGGTTTTGAAAACGAGGGCATATCCCGCCGCTGCCTTGAGGTAAACGGCGTGTGGGAGGACCATATCCGCTTCTCTCTGCTTAATGAATAATCATTTCGCCGCAACCCCGACAAAAATCCGATTATATACAGTTAAAATAAAAATCCACCCGCTATGCAGGTGGATTATTTTTTTATTTCATACTGCTTTTTATACTGCCGTCAGGGTTGTACACAGTAAGATTTTTCAGATTTCCATCATCACCGTATTCTAAAAATCCCATTTTCATTCCGTCGCTGTCATATTCTGTTTTCGTCAGAAGGATGCCGTTTTCTCCATAGGTGGAAACCGTCATCACCTTGCCGTCAGGGTAGTATTCTGTTCTGCTCATCAACTCACCGTTGTCGTTATACTCTGCCAGTTTTTTCAGCGTGCGGTTGGCGGTGTATTCATATTCCTTTACCACAACACCTTCGGCGTTGTATTCCGGTTCAACAATTGTCTGCAGTGTCCCTCTGCCGTTGTACCAGTTTACACGGATGCGCACACCATCAGAATTATATTCGAGTGTATAGTCCACTTCATCATCTTCAGTGAAGTTTCTGATAAGCACCACATTGCCGTCGGCATCATATTCAAACTCATATTTGTCATCAAGGAGACCTTTTGTGTTATAGTCTGTTTCTCTTGTGAGGTTTCCTTTTTCGTCATATTCATATTCGGAATATGTTATCATAACATCGTCCGCACCATAAACTGTCGCAAGAATTCGGTTGCCGTTTTCGTCATATTCAAACACAGTGTATCGGTCAACATTTCCGTCAGCCGTATATCTTGTACGGCGGATATTGTTGCCCTCTGTGTCGTAGTCATACAGCGACCAGTTTTCAATCTGTCCGTCAGCGCTGTACCAGCTTGTGCGTATTTCCACTCCGTTTGCATCATAATCGCTGATATAATAACTGCCATCATCATTTGTTTCTTTTACACTTTCAGCAACAAGAGTTTCTATATCTGCTTTTTCCACTGCATCGCCTTTCGCACTGCATGCAGCAAGATTAAAAGCCATTGCCGCAACAACAGCCAGCACTATAAGTTTTTTCATATATACCTCGATTTATCTCATAACAAATTATTAATTTTTTATTGTTATTATTTTATCATATCGACGCTTTGTATTTCCATAGAATTGTGATGATGTCACCAATCCGATTGTGTCCACAACATTACTTTTATTACAGCCAAAATCCCCTGTCACAATGACAGGGGATTTTTATGTACTGTTATATTTTATTCATACATTGCCCACACAACAACGTCGCCTTCAGGCATTGTAAGTGTTGTGGTGAGTGCGTTTTCATCTGCAACTTTGCCGCCTGCAACCTTCCAGCCTGTGAAAGTTTTTCCTGCAGGAACATCCGCTTTAAGCGTAATTTCCGCACCTGCCGCTGCAGTTGTGCCTTCGCTTCTGCCGTCTGCTGTGCAATCGTGCACAAACACAATATTTTTGGTTGGTGCAATACCTGCAACACGCCACACAAAGCTTTCTTTTGCTGTGCCAACCTTGGCAACTGTGCCATCACCTGGTGCAGCATCGATATAAACATCGCCGTCAGCACAGGAAATTGCAGCAAGTCCATCACTGTTTACTGTTACTGTAAACAATGTTTTTGTGCCACCGTCTGTCACAAGTTTGCCGTTTTTTGCGCCTACATAACCGTTTGCCACGTTTTTCATATAAACTGTGTAAACTGTATTTCCGTTTTCTGTTTTTGCAGGTTCAGCTTCTTCAAAAGTATATTTTGCAGGGCCCGCTGTATCGGCATAACTGGAGATATAGTCCCACCAAAGGCCTGCGCCAAACTGTGTTGCGTTCGCGTCAAGGATATGACCTGACTGATTGAAAACAATTTTGAATTCATCTGTGTAGTTTACGCCGTCTGCATTTGCAACAGCCTCAGCAGGGTATGCAAAGGTTGTGTTTTCCACATCATCAGCCTTTTCGGTGCTGATATCTGTGATGGTGCATTTGTCTGCAACGTTTTCCCAGTTTTGTCCAAGACCTGTGAAAGGATAGATTTTAGAGAAGAAGTTATAGGCGTCTCTGTCGTAGTTGTAAAGTTCATCACGGGTGTTTATCGGTCCACGCACACCGTCCCAGTAATCATCTTTACCTGATTCGTTCATAACATTGAACCAGATTGTTGTAAGGGTTGCAAAAAACTCATCAGAGTTGGAAATAGCATATGAATCAGGCCACAGTCCCGCTGTTTTTGCATGGCGGTAAATCATCTGATATTCGTTTGCAAGACTCTGGTCACCGAGGATATCCACGCCCTGCAGTTTGATGCCGTGGGAGAATTCGTGAGCAAGAATATTTTCATCCCAATATTGTGTAAAATAATCTGCTCTTGGTTTGTCCTGTGTTGTTTCCAGCCAGTGCCATATGTTTGCTTCGGTGATGGAACATGTCTGACCGCCGAAACCTTCAACATATCGCATATTTGGGTCATAGCTGTTGCGGTGTTCAGGAATATGATATGCAACTTCGTCAGGACCGTACACCGCAAGGAAACAGCCCGATTCCACCATTTTTTCTGCGAGCAAAGGTGATTCGCTGAGAAGAACATCCACCATTTCCGCTGCTCTTGTGAGAGTTTCTTCCGGCAAAAGCAAAGTTCTGCCGCCTTTTACCTTAACGCCGCATTTTGCTGTTTTTTCGTATTTATAATATGCGTCAAAAGGCACGTCAAACTTTTGGCCGTTGTATTCCAGAATCAGCATTTCGCTGTTTTCGCCTTCGCTGAACGCCTGTTCTGTGTGAAGTGTCAGCATATTATCAAAGAAAACCGCACCGCCGTAGCCATAGCCTTCCCCAAGTGAGAGCTGATTGCCTTTGCTGTCCTTAAGCACAAACTGTGATACATCAGGTTCTGACGGACCTGTGTAGCCTTCGGCAAAATAGATTTCCACATCCGATGCATTTATGCGAATTGCTTTTTCCACCTGCGGAACTGTAGGGTCAGCGGGTGTCTGTGCCGGCTGAGCACAGGCTGTCATTCCCGCAAGCATTGCCAACGCAAGCAAAACGCTGATCGCCTTTTTCAATGTTTTTTTCATCTTGATATCTCCTTTGTATCTCTGCTTTGTATTTCAGATGAACACTTTAAAACCATTATTCTTTCCCTTGCCTGCATTTTCAATTATGCAGTTTAGCCCAAAAACAAGGCAAAAAATGTACGTATTTCATTTTAGAAAATCAACTTTTCTGTTTTAAAAATTCAATACGTATGGTATAATACATTTTCAGAATACAAATTTACCTACAGAGGTTTTTATGAAAAAAATAATTTCAGTTTTACTTTTGATTGCTTTCACCTGCCTTGCTTTCTGCGGATGTTCCAAAGAAAAATCAGAAACTGTATACAACTATGAACTCCATCAGTACGAGCTCCGCCTGTGGGGCGGCAAAGTGCTGGACGACAGTTCCATCACCCAGGCAAGTCTCAGTTTCAACCCTGATGACAAAACAATAACTTTTGTATGCGGTGATGATACTTTTACAGGTACTCTTACACAGCAGCAGATGCAGGAATACGGCGATATGTGGCGTGTTGAATGGGACACAGCACCTCAGGGCAACGATAACTACAATTTCAGTTTTTCAGCTTTTATGTGCGGCAACGATTACACCACAGCAAGCAATTTTGTGCAGCTTATGTTCTATTTTGACGGTGCTGAAAACTCCCTTGAAGTTAAATTCAATATGAAAAACAGCATCGGAACTGCAACAGCTATATAATAAAAACAAAATCCCCTTTTCCAACAGGAAAAGGGGATTTTTTATTGTATTGATTGGGTTTATGGAACAATCTCTGCCACAGGGAAAAAATTCCGTATAAAATAAAAAAGTCCCGACCGATTGGTCGAGACCTTTTGGTGCGGATGACAAGACTTGAACTTGCACGATATTGCTACCACTAGCCCCTCAAGCTAGCGTGTCTGCCGATTCCACCACATCCGCATATGCTCTTTGTGAGTACTTGAATATAATACCACACTTTTTTACAAAATGCAAGCATTTTTTTAATTTTTATATAGATTTTTTTGCTGTTTATCTCACATATTTCTTATATGTTTCTTTTTTGATATTATTCTTTGTCTTAAAACAAGGTGAAACCACAGCAAAACAAAAAGCTGTTCTGTTTTTTCACAGAACAGCTTTTACTTTTAAGCAAATATAATAAGCATACCAACAAGAATGCCTGCAATTGCAGAAAAAGCCGGCAGTTTACTGCGGTACATAAGAATTGCCTGTGGCAGAATTTCGCCAAAAACAACATACAGCATTGCACCGCTTGCAAAGCCAAGGCTGAGTGCAAGGCCAAGAGGGCCGATTTCCCCGAGCATATAGCCAAGCAAAGCACCGATGATTGTTGGAATGCCGGAACTTGCTGTCACAAGCACAGCTTTCCATTTTTTCATACCGCCTGTGATAAGCGGCACTGCAACAGCCATGCCTTCAGGGATATTGTGCAGACCGATAAGCACCGCCAGCACAATTGCCGCACCGCCCATAACACCGTTGTCACTTGCGTATGCCGCACCGATTGTCATGCCTTCCGGCACATTGTGCAGTGCAATTGCACTCGCCATAACAACACCTGCTACAAACAAAGCAAATTTGTTGTCTGCCTGATGGTGTTCAAGATGGTCACTGTGGATAAGTTCGTCAAGGTCGTCCGCTGTTTTTGGATGATTTTCATCGATGTGGCGGATTTCAGGGTTTGTTTTACGGTCGATAAGATAGTTGAGCAGATAGATAACCGCAACACCCAGTGCAATAGAGGATATAACCACCAACAGACCTGCCTGTGTTTCTATTGCTTCGGTTGCAAGGTCAAAGCAAACCACGCTGAGCATAACCCCTGCCGCAAAGCTGAGCAAAAGGCTTGCAATGCGGTTGGAATCCTTCTGCAGCATTGTACCGATGACACCGCCAAGGCCTGTGCCAACCACGCCTGCAATGGCTGTGGTTACAATCAAAGTTCCAATAACTCCCATATGTATTCTCCAATGTATATAAATGTAATTTTTTGTCAGTTTAACAGATAAATAATATCATAATACATCTTTAAATACAACAATCTTTTATATCAATAATTTTATATATCATCCGCATTTTTTATAATATGCCGGCAGATGTGACGAAGCATAACAACATATTTCAAAATGATATAAAGATACCTGTCCTGTGAGACCGCTGTTTATTGACTATACATATATTTAGTGCTAAACTGATTAAAACATAAAATGCATCGCCTTATCCGCGTGCATTTGATTATTCACAGAGGCAAAAAATATGATTATCACAGATTTTCTTGAAAAAAACGCCAGATTGTATGGCAGTGAAACTGCTCTGGTGGAGATAAACCCTTCCGAAGAAAGGGACAAGGCTGTAACCTGGTGGGATTTCAACCTTATTGAAGCCGGTCAGGATTCGCCTTATCGCAGAGAAATGAGCTGGACAGATTTTGACCGCCGTGCCAACCGTTTTGCAAATCTGCTTTTGAGCCGATGTGTAAAAAAAGGCACAAAGGTTGCAATTCTTGTTATGAACTGCCTTGAATGGTTGCCTGTTTACTTTGGCATTCTCAAGGCGGGCTGCATTGCTGTGCCTATGAACTACCGATATTCCTCTGATGAAATAAAATACTGCCTTGACCTTGCAGATGTTGAAGTACTGGTTTTCGGTCCTGAATTCACCAGCCGTATCGATGCAATCACAAACGAAATCCCTTCTGTAAAAACTTTGTTTTTTGTAGGCAGGGACGTGCCTTCCTATGCACAGGATTGTCTTCAGCTTGCAGGTTACTGTTCTTCATCCGCACCGCCTGTAGCCCTCAGCGAAGAGGATGATGCAGCAATATACTTTTCTTCCGGTACAACAGGTTTCCCAAAGGCAATTCTTCACAATCATCAGTCCCTTGTACGTGCCTGCCTGACAGAACAGCAACACCACAAACAGCAGCGCGATGATGTATTCCTCTGTATTCCGCCACTTTATCACACAGGTGCCAAGATGCACTGGTTTGGGTCCCTTGTGTCAGGGTCCAAGGCTGTGTTGCTGCGCGGTGTAAAACCTGAATGGATTTTGCGTGCCGTTACCGAAGAACGCTGCACAATTGTGTGGCTGCTTGTGCCATGGGCACAGGACCTTTTGGACGCAATAGACGACGGCAGAATAGATTTATCCCATTATCGTCTCGGTCAGTGGAGACTTATGCACATTGGTGCACAGCCTGTGCCTCCAAGCCTTATCCGCCGCTGGATGAGTGTTTTCCCTGACCACAGCTACGACACCAACTACGGTCTTTCCGAGTCCATCGGACCGGGCTGTGTTCATCTGGGTATGGACAACATCTCAAAAGTTGGCGCCATCGGCAAAGCAGGCTATGGCTGGCAGACCCGTATTGTTGACGAACACGGCATTGATGTGCCAAATGGCGAAGTTGGTGAACTGATTGTAAAAGGCAGCGGCATAATGACCTGCTATTACAAAAACCCTGAAGCCACAAATGATGTTATCCGTGACGGCTGGCTTTACACAGGGGATATGGCCAGAGAGGACAGCGAAGGCTTTATCTATCTTGTAGACCGCAAAAAAGACGTTGTTATCTCCGGCGGTGAAAATATCTACCCTGTTCAGATTGAAGATTTCCTCCGCAGCTTTGACAAAATCAAGGATGTTGCGGTTATTGGTTTGCCTGACAGCCGACTTGGCGAAATTGCAGCGGCAATTATCGAAATCAAGGAAAGCGAAAGCTGCACACAGCAGGAAATTGATGATTTCTGCATGGCATTGCCAAGGTACAAACGCCCAAGAAAGGTTATCTTTGACAAGGTTCCGCGCAACCCTACCGGCAAAATCGAAAAACCTGTTCTTCGTCAGCGATACTGTTCCGACAGGCTGGTTGAAGCACAGATTAAAGGATAACCCATCCTGCTTTACGGAAAAAGCAACAGATATTCAGTGTCTACTGTATGTCCTGTTTTCCGTGCGATACACTGATTTTAAATATTTGCAAAATAAAAACAGAGAGTTTTAAAAACTCTCTGTTTTTTGTTTATATAATCTGACTGATTAAACAACTGATGGTTCAAGCAAGAGTTCGCCTGTTTTGTAACGTTCCTGGCTGAACATCTTGATATCCATTGTGTCTTCCATACCTGTAAGGTGGTTTGCAACAAGAACAGCAACTCTTGGAGCAACCATGAAGCCGTGACCGGAGAAGCCACATACGGAGTAGAAGCCTTTTGCTTCTTTTGCTTCGTCGATAACAGGGTTTCTGTCAGGTGAAAGGTCGTAGGAACCTGCCCACTGACGAACAACTTTAAGTTTGCGGAGAATTGGAAGTGCTTCACACATGATAGCGCAGTTGTGTTCAAGGTACTGCCAGCTGGAGTTGGAGTTGAAGCTTGGTTCTTCCTTAGGACCGATACCCATTACAAAGCTGCCGTGAGGTGTCTGCTGTACATAGTAATGACGATGGAAGGACATAACCATGCAGTCAATCAGTGGAGCAACAGGTTCTGTTACGAGAATCTGATGTCTTTCGGAGTAAACTGGGATGTCTTCGCCAACCATTTTAGCAAGACCAGGAGCATAAACGTTTGCACAGTTGATAACTTTTTTAGCTTCAAAGTAGCCTTTTGTTGTTTCAACGCCTGCAATGTTGCCGCCTACTGTGCGGAAACCTGTAACTTCTGTGTATGTAAGGAAGTCAACGCCAAGTCTTTTTGCACCCTGAGCATAAGCCATTGTACAATGGAATGGGTCAGCGTGACCGTCTTTCTGGTTGAATGTTGCACCGAACATGCCTTCTGTATTGAGGTATGGAACGATTTCTTTAGCTTCTTTAAGGTCAACAGCTCTGGATTCAATGCCAAGTTTGTGCTGAACTTCAAGGTTTTTCTGGAACTGTGCCCATTCTTTTTCTGTGTAAGCTACGAGGAGGTAACCACCCTGATGGAGACCTACACTGTGGTCATAACCTGTGTATTCTTCAAGGTTTTCAAAGATATTTGTACTTTCAAGAGCAATGCGGGCATTGAGTTCAGAACCCCACTGCTGACGGATACCAGCACCGCAACGGCCTGTTGCACCGGAGGAAAGGTAACCTTTTTCCACTACCAAAACATCTTTAACGCCGCGTTTTGCAAGTTCAAAAGCGATTGAACAGCCAACGATACCGCCGCCAACGATGATAACTTCATAACCTTTTTTCATTATTCGTTTCCTCCTTCTGCATAAGCGTCTGCCAGCGCACCCATGCTGATAGGTTTAACTGGTGGACGGAATGTTGGCATGAGGACTTCTTCCATTGGAATGCCATAATAGTTGGAAAGTTCCTGAGCGATAAGCATACGGCATGTACGGCCCTGACATGGACCCATGCCTGCACGTGTAACACGTTTGATTTCATCAATTGTGCAGTAGCCAGCTTCGATATATCTGATAATATCTTCTCTTGTCAGGTCTTCACAACGGCAAAGGAGAGTATTCTTATTGTCCATCTTTATAACCTCCTACTTTAATACTGCGAACTTCCATAGCAAGTTCTTTTGGAACAGCAAGGCTGATAACCCAAGTCATATTTTTCTTGCCGCCGGAGAATGTTTTAACAACTGGGAACCAACCAAGTTCCTTGCCTTCACGGTCAAGACCACATACTACCTGACCTTCTTTTGGAACAGGAAGATATTCAAATGGCAGTTTAACAAGAGCTTCAGTTTCGCTGTATGTTTTGTCTACAACAAAGATAGCAAGACCAGGACATCTTGTGATGCAAAGACCACAGCCGTTGCAGTTGTCAAAATCAACCACAGGAGTTTCATTGATATCTGGTTCTACTTTGATAGCTTTTTTAACACAAGCTTTTGTACATGGGTTGCAAGGAATTTTCTGGAAGCATTCAGCGATTGCTACAGCACCCTTTGCAAAACGTTCTTCAGAAGGAGTTACGCCCATGATATCTTCTTTTGTAGGGATACCGTTCTGATACAACATAGCTTATTTCCCTCCTTTAAATTCTTCGTACAAAGCTTCGGATTTTTTGATACCTGCAAGAATTCTTTCGCCTGCAGGACCGGAACGCAATTCAGCAAGTTCAGCTGCTGCGTCAGCTTTGAGTGCTTTTGCTTTTTCAACTTCGTAGCCAAGGCTTTCAGCTGCTGCATAACCTGCAAGACGGCCTTCAACCATAGCGGAAGAAGCTTCTTCAACACCTGAAACGTCGCCTGCAGCGTAGATGCCTTCAACTGTTGTTTCAAGGTTTTCGTTTGTAAGTGGCACGTGACCGGAAAGTTCACGGATGAATCTCATTTCACAGCCTGCCTGCCAGCAGAGTTCTGTAAGTGGAGAAAGACCAACAGCAAGACAGAGAGTATCACATTTGATATCTTTTTCTGTGCCTGGAATCTGCTGCCATTTTTCGTCAAGTTCGCAGATAACAACGCCTTCAAGTTTGCCGTCGCCATAAGCTTCTTTAACTGTATGTCTTGTGAGAATTGGCACGCCCTGACGAGCAATTTTGGATGCATGAACAAGGTAACCGCCGATTCTTGGACCTGCTTCGAGAACAGCTGCAATTTCAACGCCTGCCTGCATAAGCTGGTAGGAAACGATAAGA
>JAZOTI010000125.1:0-14107 GCA_045657565.1 Oscillospiraceae bacterium
TTAAACATATCTTTATAAGAAATACCATTTATTGCAAGCACGCTGTTTTGCATAATAGCAAAACTTACAAACATGCTAATGAATCCAGACACACAGTCTTTGGCAATAATCATATTATTTGAAGATAAATAATAGAGAGTAAAGATGGAAGTGATTAATTGTATATATGCTGTAACCATACCAGGAGTATAAAATTTGTCTGCCTTCGACAGTTTGACGCCCATTGTGTGTACAAATCCTTCGAATATTCCTAAGAAAACAGGAATAAGTGTTAAAAATGTAATGGAAGCAAAAATATATGGGATGATATGAATCAGCAAAAGTAAAATGATAACAGGCACATGTGAGAGCTCTTTTGCATCTTCGCTGAATTTTTTGCCAATCATTCCTTCCATAATATTTGAGAATCCACCAGGAAATCGATTTTCTTCCCATTCGTGTAGTGTAAATAGAAATGCATATGCTACAAGAATTTTTTGTGTGATTGATGGAACTGAGTTAAAAATAGCGGTTATTGTCACAAAGGAAAACATCAATGTGGTTAATATTTCGAGATTGTATTTTATGAGAAATCTTTTCATAATGGTAAGTCCTTTCTTGTGATTGATTTACACGTGTTGTATAATATTATAGCAACAGATGAAATGTGCATCAATTTACAGATTAGACAGATGTGTTAAGTGGTAAGGAGCATAGATGAAGAAACAACCAGAAATAACAGAAGCAACAAGAAAAGATTTTATTTATGCATTTTGTGAGTGTTACAAAGAAAGTCCTATTGAGAAAATTACGGTAAAAGAAATATCAGAAAAAGCAGGATATAGCAGAGTAACATTTTATAATTATTTTAAAGACCCATATGATTTATTAAATCAAATTGAAGAAGAATTTATCTCCAATTTTACAAAAGCAATTCATAATAATATAGAGAAAAACAGATTCTTAGATAATTTTCTTTATACTTTTGATGAGCTTATCAATCAAAATGAATTGTACAGTCAAATTCTGCTGAACAATTCTTATAATCTGCAGTTTTCAAAAAGATTACAAGATATTGTTATTCCGTTAGCGTTAAAAAACTTTAAAATATCACAAGATAATAAGAAGGCGATTTATGCATTCGAGTTTTACATTCAAGGTGTTGTTTCTATGATAACCAGTTGGATGAAAAATGAGAAAGATATGTCAATAGAAGAACTAGGCAGTATTATAAAAGGTATATTAAAAGATGGATTATTAGCACAGTTAAGATAAAGAGACGATAAAATCTATTTTTATAAAAAACCTGAAACTTTCAGCTTGTCAGAGCGACAAATTCCAATTTCACAAATAACCAACAAAAAACTGTCCCCTTTTAAAGAGGACAGTTTTGTTTTTTATTTTATCCCGTATTTTTCCACAACGTAATCAAATCCGACCATGAACATATCGTTCCAGAACTGCTGACGGATTTTTGGGTATTCAACCGGCTGTGACAGACGTTTCTGATGTTTAAGCTGTTCGGCAGGGTCTCTCTGTTCAAGAATTGCTGTCTGCTGCATAAGCTGTGCAATCTTTTCGCCCTTTGGATTGTTGGTGATTACCACCGAAACCCCCAGCGGGTTGTATTTTTCAGGGGAGTATTCTTCAATGCCCCAATAATCAGCAATGGTTATATCCCCCACTCGGTCAAGGCTTGTAAACCTGCAGTTTTCGCAGGAAGGACGGCAGATTGTGCCGATTTTGAAAAACAAATCGTAGAAGCTGTTGTCTTCGCGGAGAACGCCGTCGTTGTTTACTTCAAAGATAAAACCGCGGTTGGAATTATCCCTTGTCCAGTTATGGATTTTACTGCGGAACATCACCTTTGTCATTTTACCGTGATACTTTTTCTCCTGATATGCCTTATATTCCTTCCATATCAGCGGGCTTGGGATGCTGTGGCAGATAAGGTCACAGAGGTATAAGTTCTGCTGCAGTTGTTCAGTCACAACGGCTTTTAAACCTGCAACCTGACACGGTGTACCTGTGAACAGCACTGTTTTGCCCTGGGACAAGTCCTTTTTAACATATGCAAAACAGCCTTCAAGGTCACTTTGTGCATATTTGGAAACTCTCTGTCGGTCACGGGTTTCTTTATCTGTTGCACGGGAATGGAAAACATTCCAGTTTTTATCAAAATCCGCGCCGTAAACCACACCGCCCATATCCAGAACAGCATCGGAAATTGCAGTGAAAGCCCCGCCTGATGTGGACGCATGCAGAACTTTTTCATCTTTATGTACACAACTGTAGAAAGTTTGTTCTTGTTTGTTTTTAAGCTTTTCGCTGATAATAAACGGACAAACCTCACGGCAGGCATCGCAGTCGGTGCAGAGACCATGGTCGATAAGAGGATAGTAAAAACCTTCCCCGTCGGTACGCATTTTTATCGCTTTGGACGGACATATATCCTGACAGGCTGTGCATCCACAGCAATCTTTTTTCACATCATAGACCAGATTCATACCACAAGCTCCTTGAAAATCAGATTCTTCTGGTGTATATTTTACCATATACTTTTCAAAAAAACTCAGGAAAATTCAAATATGATTTATAAAAATATCAGAGAGGCAAAATTTTTAAACCGCCCAAACCGATTTATAGCACATATAGAAATTGATGGCCGTGAGGAAATCTGCCACGTGAAAAACACAGGCCGCTGCAAGGAACTGCTGACAGAAAACGCCACAGTTTTTGTGCAGGAAGCAGATAACCCAAGCCGCAAAACAAGGTATGACCTTATCGGTGTCATCAAGGGTGACAGAATGATAAATATGGACAGTCAGATCCCCAACAAAGTGTTCCGTGAATGGGCGCAAAGCAGCAGATATTTTGGAGATATAAAACTGCTCCGCGGAGAAAAAACATTTGAAAACAGCCGTTTTGATTTTTATATTGAAACTGAAACAGACAAAATTTTTGTTGAAGTAAAAGGTGTTACCCTTGAAGAAGACGGGGTTGTGCTGTTTCCCGATGCACCTACCGAAAGAGGGGTAAAACACATCAATGAGCTTTGCCGCTGTGTGGAAGAGGGATACAAAGCTTACATTTTCTTTATCATTCAGATGGACAATGTAAAATATTTCACCCCAAACCGCAAAACTCACCCTGCTTTTGCCGATGCTTTGAAAACTGCCGCAGAAAAAGGGGTTAATATTATTGCCCTTGACTGCAAAGTGACACAGGACAGCATTGCGGCGAACAGTTTTATAAAAACTGTGTTATAATCAGAATATATACTTTTTAAATTAATTCCCGAGGTCAGAGATGAAAAAATATCTTTCATATATATTTGTTCTCACCGCAGGTTTATCCTGGGGTGTAGCAGGATTTTTTACACGCAATCTTTTCTCATATGATTTTGCCCCCAAAGACATTGTTCTTGTGCGAAATTTTGGCAGTATGATTGCTATGACTGTGCTGTTTTTCATTATGGATAAAAGCATTTTCCGCATAAAACTCCGCCATTTTCCTTATTTTATCGGCACAGGATTTATAAGTGTAGTATTATTTACACTGCTTTATTTTTCCTGTCAGCAACAGTGTTCCCTTGCTGTTTCCGCAATTCTGCTGTACACATCCCCTGTTTTTGTAATGATTATGAGCGCCATAATCTGGAAAGATAAAATAACGAAACAAAAACTTTTTGCACTGATTATCACCTTTGCGGGCTGTGTTTTTGTAAGCGGAATACTGGGCGGCAACCTGACAGTTACTGCCCGAGGACTTATCACAGGGCTTGGAAGCGGATTTTTCTATGCAATGTATTCCATTTTCGGTCGTTTTGCTCTCCAGCATTATAAACCTTATACCGTTACATACTACACATTTGTATGTGCAGGACTGGCTTCCATTTTAATAGCCTCACCTTCCCATGTTATTTCCGCATCTCAATCCTCTGTTATGGTACCGTTGTTTATCCTTGGTCTTGTGTTTATCGGCACTGTGCTGCCATTTGTTATGTACACCAAAGGCCTTGCAGAGATTGAAAGCAGCAAAGCTGCAATTCTTGCCTGTGTGGAACCTGTAACTTCGGCGCTTGTGGGCATTATTGTTTTTGGCGAGCCGATGACTGTTTCTGTTCTGGCAGGTCTTGCGTGTATTCTGACAGCTGTTTATATACTCAGATAAACTGTATATTCAATAAAAACAACCCGTGGATTTACTGTTCCACGGGTTTTCTTATACAACAAAAGCCACAGGAAAACCTCTGTGGCTTTGTTTTTTACAAATTAGTTGTTAACAACGATAAGTTCTTTTGTTGCGTTGTTGAGAACTTCGTGACCGTCTTCTGTTACGAGAACGATATCTTCGATACGGATACCGAATTCGCCAACACGGTAGATACCTGGTTCAATGCTGAATACCATGCCTGGTTCAAGGTTGATTGGGTTGGACTGTTTGATGTCTGGAGCTTCGTGAACAGAATAGCCGATGCCGTGGCCGAGACGTGTAACGAATGTTGGGCCGTAACCGCTTTCGTCAATGATGTCACGTGCTGCTCTGTCAACGTCAGGAACAAATGCACCGTTTACTGCTGCGTCAACGCCTGCACACTGGCTGCGGAGAACGTAGTCATACATATTTTTCTGGTCTTCTGTAACAGAACCAACAAAGAATGTTCTTGTCATATCTGCACAAAGGCCTTTGTATACACAGCCGAAGTCACAGAGAACAACGTCGTTTTCCTGAATAATGCGTTTGTCGTCAGCATAGTGTGGAAGTGCTGCGTTTTCGCCTGTTGCAACGATTGCAAAACCAAAGTCAGCACCGCGTTTTGCAAATTCTGCTTTGATAAAGTCTACTACGTCTTTTTCGCTCATACCTGGTTTTACGTATTTGAGGATTTCGTAGTATGTGTCGTCTGTGATTTTGCCTGCCATTCTGAGGTTTTCAATTTCTTCTGCAGTTTTGTGAATTCTCATTCTTTCAAGCAATGGTTTGCCGTTAACAAATTTAACGTCAACATTCTGCATCATATCAAGCACAAGGCATGCTCTTTCTGTGCTGTTTACGCCGATTGTTTTACCGATAAGGCCGTTTTCTTCCATAGCTTTTTTGAAAGTTGGGAGGAAACCTTCTTTATCGTACCAGCCGTAAACTTTGTTGCCATCCATATGCATTGAAATTTCGTCAAATGTAAGCATATTGCAAACATAGAAATATTCGCCTGTTGCTTTTATAAAAAGAGCCTGAAAACGTTCGCAGATATGTGTTGTGTGACCGAGAATGAATTCAAGTTCTTCACTTGGTGCAATGAGAATTGCGTCTACATTGTTGCTTTTGAGAACTTCACAAAGCTTGTCTTTGTAAAACAGATTCATAGTTGTAATCTCCTTTTTATTTTTAAACAGGTTTTCCCTGTAAATTTACTTATATAATTGTGACAATATAAGGCATTATTGTTGCTGCACGTGATGCAATGCAGTCATAGGTAAAATGCTGCACATTGCCGTTGTGTTTAAACCATACATAGGTTTTGGGCACAGAATAGTCAATCCATATGCCAAGGAAACTGCCGTCCTGGTTTTCAACAAACTCCCTGTACTGCCCCATAAGAAGCGTATCGGTTGCTTCGATATATGTGCTGCCGAACTTTGCCGCCGGAAAACTGAAACTTTTGAAACCGTTGGTACCGAAAACTTTTGGAATATCGGTAAGTTTTGTTGGTTCAAAATATTTTTTGAAATATTCATCGTAACAGTCATCAAATCCCAGCAATTTTACAGCCTGCCCATCAACAGGTTTGTATCTGCTGCTTTTGCCGAAAACACTGTCGCTTAAAACCGCACGGAAAATCTGATTTTTCTGCTGCTGTGAAAAACAGTAGCTGTCTTTGAACATCATAAAAATATAAAGTGCGGTGCAGCAGTAATCGCTTAAAAACAGTTTTTCAATCTGACCGCTTTTTACGTGATGGTCAATGGCAGCAATAACGTTTTTTGCATCCCCCACCGACTGGGAAACATCGTTGTGGTCTACAAGCAGAAACATTTTGCCGGCTATTTCACTGCGCGGCATAATATGAGGTTTTTCCCACAGCACATCTTCCAGCAGTTTTTCGCCTTTGCCTGCCATATCTCCGTCAAAAAAAGTCCATACAGCATTTATTCCGTTTGCTTTTAAAATATCGCACATTATTTTTGAGGAAACAAGGCTGTCGGCATCGGGATTGCGGTGGCCGGTAACATAGACGGTGTCAATGTTTTTAAAGATATTTAAATCCATAATTACCGCCTCCTGTCATTTATCCAAAACAATGCAGGCAACTGATAATCGCCTCCGCAAATGTGATTAAGCACAAAACATTAAACAGTTTACATACCAATACAATGATACCACAAACAAAAAGATGTAGCAATAAAAATTGCCACATCTTGTTTTGTTAATATGTAATTATTTTGCCATTACAGCTTCGATTTCTTCGATTGTTCTTGGAACCATTGCTGTAAGGTTTTCACAACCGTCTTCTGTTACAAGGCAGTTGTCTTCAAGACGGAAGCCGATGCCCCATTCTTCGTGGTAGATACCGATATCAACACAGAAGATCATACCTGCTTTAATGTCATTTGCTTCAACAAGGTCGTGTGTGTCAAAACCAACATGGTGAGCACCGCCGTGCCACATAAGCTTGCCGATTTCGCTGAAGTCGTTGAGAACGCCTGCTTTTTTGAGTTCTTCGAAGCAGTATTCTTTTGCAATCTGGTCTACACGGTACATTGGCATACCAGGTTTGATGATGCTGAAGAGATATTCACTTGTGTTGTATGCACATGTGTAGAGAAGTCTCTGTTTTTCTGTAAATTTACCGTTGCAAGGCCAGCCACGGGAAACGTCTGTACCTTCGTAGTCATAACGTGCACCAACGTCGTTAAGGATAAAGTCACCGTCTTTTGCCTGACCGTCCATACCATAGTAATGGATGCAGAAGTTGTTGTCACCACAAGAGATGATTGGTGGGAAGCCAGGTTCCTGCATGCCCCATTTTTTTCTGAGTACATAGTCAAATTCTGCACGGTATTCATATTCGTACATACCAGGTTTGGAAGCTTTCATCATTGCAACGATGCCGTCTCTTGTTGCTTCAGCAGCTTTTCGCATTGCTTCGATTTCGCAAGGTTTTTTGATTGCACGCTGTTTTTTGAGCTGTGGCATAATATCAAGAATTTTCATTGCAGGATAGTTGTGCATAACTTTTCTTGCAAAGAGAATGTCTTCGCTGTCACGGTCAAAATCAGCATTTTTGTAAAGGTCACATGCAACATTGGAGATTTTGCCGCTTCTCATCCAACGGGAGAAGAACATGTCAAAATCTGATGTGTACATAATATCTTCCATTGCAACGCCGGATTTTTCGCTTACTTCTTCAGGAGAAAGGCGACGGCCTGTCCATCTTTCTGCGTGGAAGTCTTTTGGAAGGATAAAGATTTTTTCAGTAACTTTGTCATCTACTTTAACTGCAGCAAGGATGAATTCCTTGAAATCCACACCTGTGAGATAAACAAAGTTTCTGTTTGCAAAGAAACCGTAAAATTCGTCAGCTGTTTTGATAACTTCCTTACCGGAATGTGTTACCATCACTGTGCCGTTTGGCAGTGTTGCATAGAGTTCTTCACGGTTCTGTTTGTAAAATGTATTTACCATAATAACGCACCTCTTTAAATCTGTTTTTTATAGATTTTGCTGACTTTATGATAACACTAATACGCCGATATATCAACATTTTTTTGTACTATGGTCCAATTAAAAAAGCCTTTATTAACGTAAAACTTTTACAGCTTGTTTTGTGCAAGATTGTTATATGCAATTTATATCCGATATAAAAATAAAAACTCCCGTAACATTTTTACGGGAGTTCTGTTTAATTTAAAATCAGGCTTTCTTTGCTTCCTTTGCAGCTGCCTGAGCAGCTTTAAGTTCTTCAAAAATGCCTTCGCCAAAACGTTTCTTTGCACATTTTTTAAACCATACACCTGACAGGTAGTAGATTGCAAATGCACTTGCTGTGATAACATAGGAAACAGGGAAAGAATAAATTGCTGTGGAAAGCTGGTTTCTTATTGGCATTACTGTGGAAATCCAGAAGATGCGGAAAGCACAGATGCCGACAACTGTGATAATCGTTGGCACAATACTGTCACCTACACCACGCATTGCACCGGAAAGTGTTTCGATAAACACATAGATACAGTAACCGAGTGTCATAATCATTACCATTTCGCCGCCGATGCGGATAACTTCTGCATCCTGTGTGAAGATGCGGAAGAATATGCTGTAGAAATTGCGCAGCACCACAACGATGATTGCAGAAGCACCAAGTGCGAGCAGTGAACAAGCTTTTGTGGATTCTTTCATACGTCTGAAGTTCTTTGCGCCGAAGTTCTGACCAACAAAGGTTGTGTTTGCAATACCAAAGCTGGAAACTGTCATCCAGTAGATTGCGTCAACCTTACCGCATGCTGTCCATGCTGCAACGGCATCAGTGCCAAAGGAGTTGATGCTGGACATAATTACAATGTTGGAAGCGGAGAACATAACAGACTGCAGACCGCTTGGAACACCGATTTTGAAGATTTCGCCACACATTTTTGGATTGATACGGAGTTTTGAAAACTCAAATCTGATATAGTCAGGCAAGCCGCTGAGTGTAATAACAACCAGAATTGCGCTTGCTGCCTGTGCAGAAATTGTTGCCCACGCAACACCTGCAACGCCCATTTTGAAAACAACTACAAACAGTACGTCGAGAATAATGTTAACGATACTTGCAACAATAAGGAAGTAAAGTGGTTTTTTACTGTCACCCATAGCACGAAGAATACCACTGCCGATATTATACACAAGGTTGAAAATGGAACCAAGGAAATAAATGCGGATATATGTTGTTGCAAGTGGCAGAACATCTGCAGGTGTGCCCATCCATCTGAGGAAATATGGAGACAAAGGAATGCCTATTGCCATAAGAATTGCACCGCCGGCAACTGCAACTGCAACTGCTGTGTGAAGTGCTGTATCAGTTTTTTCAATATCGCGGGAACCGAAATACATTGCAATTACAACACCGGCACCGGAGGAAAGGCCAACAAAAAAGCCTACCAGCAGGTTGATGATTGTGCTTGTAGGACCACCTACCGCAGCCAGGGCTGCCTTGCCAACAAAGTTACCAACAATAACTGCGTCAACTGTGTTGTAAAGCTGCTGGAAAAATGTGCCGAACCATATTGGCAGAAAAAACGCTATTATGCTTTTGTACAGATTGCCTTCAAGAATTCTGTTTTGTTCCATAGTTCCTCCTGTTTTTATCAAATAAAACGCCCTTGCCCTGCAACCGCAGAACAATGGCACCGTTTTTTGCTTTTATTTACACTTGAATAATAATACTTTTTATGTAAAAGGTCAATATATCCGGCTATAGATATTTACTTTTAAAACCCATTATTTTTTGTATAGTATAACAAAAAAGCTTGTTATAATTTGGACAATATAACCAACCAGCTTATAGTTCTGTACCACTTTGTTTCTGTCTTTAAAGACAAAAGCGGGCGGAAACCGTAAAAGTCCCGTCCGCTTTATGAGGTAGCTAATATTTGTTTATTTTATCTGCTGAAAGTATAACCCTGCGCACCGGTTTATAAAGCAGCAGCATTATTGCAAAGTTTGACACCCCGTGGATAAGGTCAAAAGGTATGCCTGCAATCCACCAGTTGAACATCATTGCCGGACCGCCGATAAAAAAGTATGGTATTGAGCAAAGCGCACCAAACATAAACCCGAATATACTTGCAACAATGCTGTAAAGCATAACTGAATCCTTTTTGCGGATAAGCCACGCAACAAAGGCAAGTACAGGCCAGGCATAGAGATACATAACCCACCATATACCAAAGCCGTAGATGCAGCCTTCAATAAGTGTGAACACCGGCACCACAAAAACCATTTTCCAGCCAAGCATCATAGTGAACATCATCACAAGAAAAGTGGTGGCTTCAATGTTGGGCAACCCCTGCATAACAAGCTTGCAGGCTTCAATGATAGCAACTGCAAGGCCTATTATGGCAATATCTTTAGTTGTCAGCAACCGTTTGTTGTTCATAAAAAACTATCCCTTTGTAAATACAAGCTGGAATACATCGCCGTCAGCCACAACCTGTTCGCTTGCGCCGTACATACCGTATTCGCCGTTTACCATAATTGACCAGTAAGCCTGGTTAACTTCCCAGCGTGCTTCTTCGCCGTTTACCGCCATGATTGTCATACCGTAAGGGCCTTCTTCGTTGGTGATTTCAAGCCCTTCTGTTTCGGCAAAAGCTTCTTCAAGATATTCTGCATCGGTGGAAAGTTCGTACACTGTTTTTTCCTGTGATTCAGTGATAACTTCAATTGTGATGTTTTTGCTGCCCTGCTGTGCCTTTGGTGCAAACATTGTATAGCACACTGCCATAACTGCAACAACTGCAACAACTGCGATAATTCCAATAAGACCTTTTTTGTTTTTCATTTTCCGTTTTCCTTTCTGTCTGCAAAGTCTTTTTGTCAGAAGTTCACGGTAAACCTGCTTTTGAAGAAATCAATCATCAAAAAACAAAACCTCCTACCTTGCGGTAAGAGGTTAATATAAACATAGAGGCCTTAAAATACACCTTGCGCCCGATGACCTTAAGGGATTATGTACTAACCAATTACTCGTGGTTTTACATATACTTTTGCAGGCAGGTCTTCTGACTTAAACATCAATGCACCATTTGGCCTTCTCGGGAAATTCCCAATGGCTTTCAGTGGATAAACCACTTAAACGGCACTCCTTTATCACAGCGGCGAGTACGTTCAGGATTTGCACCTGATTCCCTTTTCACCCAGGACATTACGCCCCGGACACCTGTAAAGTTTATTTACTTCTGAACAATTTCAATATAACATATCCATGTTAAAAAATCAACAGCGTGCACATAAATGCCAATTCAATTTCAGAATAGCGTATATAATCATTTTTTATTGATTTTTCATAAAATAACACCTTATTTATTTGAAATATATATATGTAATATGATAGAATAATATAAGAACTATAAATCGGTTTCGGGAGGATATCAGTTATGGATTTCAGACAGGTATGTGACCTGGCCCGCGGCAATATCGGCCCATACTGCAAGGCTTGTTATGTTTGCAATGGCGTAGCCTGCAAAAACACAATTCCGGGCCCGGGTGCAAAAGGCATCGGTGACATTGCAACACGAAACTGGCAGAAATGGCAGGAAATCCGTGTAAATATGGACACAATATGCGAAAACACAGAGGTTGACACCTCCGTTACACTTTTTGGCAAAAAATTTGCTTTGCCTGTGTTTGCAGGCCCTGTAGGTGCGGTTAAACTTCATTACGGAGACAAGTATTCCGACCTTGAATACAACGATATCCTGCTTAAAGGCACCAAAGAATGCGGCATTGCAGCATTTACAGGTGACGGCACCAACCCTCAGGTTATGGAAAGTGCCGCAGAAATGATAACAAAATATGAAGGTTGCGGCGTGCCTACCATCAAACCATGGCACATTGACACTGTAAAGGAAAAATTTGACCTTATAAAGGACAGCGGCTGTTTTGCAGTTGCAATGGACGTTGACGCAGCAGGTCTGCCTTTCCTTAAAGCAATGACACCAAAAGCAGGCAGCAAAACCTGCGAAGAACTCAAAGAAGTTATCAGCCTTTCCCCTGCACCTTTTATCGTTAAAGGTGTTATGACAGTAAACGGCGCACTCAAAGCAAAACAGGCGGGTGCTGCAGCAATTATAGTTTCCAACCATGGCGGTCGTGTTCTTGACGGCACACCTTCCACTGCAGAAGTTCTGCCGGAAATTGTGAAAGCTGTAAAAGGCGAAATGACAATTCTTGTTGACGGCGGCATAAGAAGCGGCCTTGACGTTTTCCGCGCACTTGCACTGGGTGCTGACGGCGTTGTGATTGCAAGACCTTTTGTAACTGCAGTTTACGGAGGCGGCGAAGAAGGCATCAGCGCACTGGTGAACAAACTTAAAGCTGAACTCAGCGATGTTATGGAAATGTGCGGTGCAAAAACTATAAGCGATATTAACAGCGATATGCTGTTTAAATAATCAGAATACAATATACAATTTAAAAGGAGATTATAAACTATGGAAAGTCGTATCAAAGGTAAAGTAGCATTGATTACAGGTGCTACAAGCGGTATCGGCCGCAGCTGTGCAAGAGAACTTGCAAAACTCGGTTGTAATGTTGTTGTAACAGGCAGAAGAGCAGGTATGCTTGAAGCTGTTAAAATGGAAGTTGAAGCTCTTGGTGCAAAAGCATATCCACTTGTTATGGATGTAAGAGATTCCAAAGACGTTATGGACAAAGTTGCAAGCTTGCCACAGGAATGGTCTGATATCGAAATTCTTATCATCAACGCTGGTCTTGCACGCGGCACAGAAAAACTTTACGAAGGCAGAATCGAAGAATTTGACGAAGTTATCGACACAAACGTTAAAGGTGCACTTTATACAATCAAAGCTGTTGTTCCACAGATGGTTGAAAAAGACCTCCCTGGCGTTGTTGTAACAATGGGTTCCGTTGCAGGCAACACAGCTTATGCAGGCGGTGCAGTTTACTGCGCATCCAAAGCTGCTATGAGATACATTGCTGACGGTCTCCGCATCGACACAATGCACACAAGAATCAAAGTTACAAACATCGAACCAGGTATCGTTGAAACAGGCTTCAGCGTAATCAGATACCGTGGTGACGAAGATAAAGCAAAAGCTGTTTACACAGGTATCGAATCCCTTACTCCTGACGATATCGCAGAAACAGTTGCTTATGTATGTAACCTTCCTGAAAATGTTCAGCTTCCTGAAGTTATCATGACTCCAAACAAACAGGCTGACGCTTTCAACAAACTTTACAATAAATAGTTTGTTCGCATAACATTTATGTAGGGGCGAACTGTGTTCGCCCAACAGGCTTTGACGAAGTTTGGGCAAAGACAGTTCGCCCCTGCATTTTATCCGAATTTAAAAGGGAGATTTTTATCACTATGGCACTTATAGATCAGGTACGCAGCGAAATGATGGCTGCCCTTAAAGCAAAAAACACTGAAAAGAAAGAAGCTTTGTCTGCGTTGCTTTCCGCCCTTAAATCAAAAGCAATTGACAAACGCAGTGACCTTACACCTGAAGAAGAAATCGCAGTTGTTCAGCGTGAAGTAAAACAGCTTAAAGAAACAATGGAAACTGCACCTGCAGGTTACGAAGAAGTTGTTGAAACCTGCCGCCGCAAGCTGGAATACTACGCAGTTTATCTGCCAAAACAGATGGACGAAGCAGAAATCCGCGAAACAATCAAATCCGTTCTCAGCGCTCTTGGCATCGAAGCACCTACACCAAAAGAAAAAGGCATTATTATGAAAAGCCTTATGCCTCTGACAAAAGGCAAAGCTGACGGCAAACTTGTAAACGATATTCTCTCAACATTCTTTGCTTAATCTTTTGAAAACCAAAAGACCTTTCTGTAAAATCACACAGAAAGGTCTTTTTTCATATACTTAAATAATCCAACTCTGCCAATAATACCATAACAGAAGGAGGATTGTTTATGGCCGACAGCGAATATAAAACCCTTTACAGACAGCTTACCCCACAGACCGCCCGCCAGATGATGTGCAGCATTGACACCTACACTGCGATTGTGGATGTCCGACGGCCTGCAGAATTCTGTACAGGACATATAAAAGGGGCTGTGAATATTCCTTTAAGCAGACTAAAGGAAGATGCCCGCAAGCTGCTGCCCGATTTGTCTCAGGAAATTATACTTTATTGCCGCACCGGCAGCCGCAGCCTTGATGCCGCATATACCCTTATTGATATGGGGTATACAAATGTGTTTGACCTTGGGGCTGTAACAGACTGGTGTTACGGACTTGAAACATCATAACACAAACGAAAAACAGACAGCTGCCGCACAGCTGTCTGTTTTCGTATTTGTCTTTTAAGGGTTAACGCTGTTGACCCGCTTGTACAAATTATGTATTAGCCGATACCACCAAGGATAGCGCCTGCTACGAGAGCAACGATAC
>JAZOTI010000126.1:0-4073 GCA_045657565.1 Oscillospiraceae bacterium
TGTCCCTGTAAATTCGGGGTGAATATAAAGGGGATAGCCATTGCGGTTATCCCCTTTGTGGTATCTGCTATTGGGATTAAACGTTGAAACGGAACAGTGTTACGTCGCCGTCTTTCATAACGTATTCTTTACCTTCACTGCGAACAAGGCCTCTTTCTTTTGCTGCAACCATTGTGCCGCAAGCCATAAGGTCGTCAAATGCAATAATTTCTGCACGGATAAAGCCGCGTTCAAAGTCAGAGTGGATTTTGCCTGCAGCCTGTGGTGCTTTTGTGCCGCGTGTAATTGTCCATGCGCGAACTTCTTCAACACCTGCTGTCAGGTAGCTGATAAGACCAAGGAGAGAGTAGCTTTCTTTGATAAGGTTATCAAGACCGCTTGTTGTAAGGCCGAATTCTGCAAGGAATTCTTTCTTTTCTTCTTTGTCCATATCTGCAACGTCTTCTTCAATTTTTGCACAGATTGGCATGCAGCCGCTTTTGTCCTGTTTTGCTTTTTCTGCAACGAGAGGATAGTATGTGTTGTTTTCGATACCATCCATTACATCTTCTTCGCTGAGGTTACATGCGTAGATAACAGGTTTTGCGGAAAGGAGTGGCATTTCGTAGAACCATTCTTTTTCGTTGTCGCTGTTAAGTTCAAAGCCACGTGCATTTTTGCCTTCGCCAAGCCATTCAGCAAGTCTTTCAAGCATTTCAAGGCAGTCGCCAAGTTTTTTGTCGCCTTTCATTGCTTTTTTTGTTCTGTCGATACGTCTTTCAACGATTTCAAGGTCAGAGAGAACAAGTTCAAGGTCGATTGTTTCAATGTCACGGATTGGGTCAACACTGCCTTCAACGTGGATGATGTCTGTGGAATCAAAGCAGCGAACCATGTGGATGATTGCATCAACTTCGCGGATGTGGCTAAGGAACTTGTTGCCGAGACCTTCGCCGTGGCTTGCGCCTTTTACAAGACCTGCAATGTCAACAAATTCGATGATAGCAGGTGTGTATTTTTTAGGGTTGTACATTTCTGCAAGTTTGTCCAGTCTTTCGTCCGGAACAGCAACAACGCCTACGTTAGGTTCAATTGTGCAGAACGGAAAGTTTGCGCTCTGTGCGCCTGCATTTGTGATAGCATTAAAAAGTGTGCTTTTGCCAACGTTTGGCAAACCAACGATACCAAGTTTCATTTTATTTTCTCCTTTTCAAAGGCATTTTGTGCCTTGTGGGGTTTATTTGCATAAAAACATAAAGTACGCCTGCGCATACTGTATCTATCATAATATAATACTATATTTTCTGCAAAAAGTCTACATTTATCGGCATTAAAAGCTGTGGGTAAAATTAAAAACGGTATGGAAAAATCCATACCGTTTTACATTTCAGGGGGAAACTATATATTTTTATTGTGTTGGTTTGTTTTGTTGTTATTCTTCGCTGAACATATCTTTGCCTACACTGCAGAGTGGGCATTCAAAATCTTCAGGGATATCTTCCCATTTTGTGCCCGGTGCAATACCGCCTTCAGGGTAACCTACAGCTTCGTCATATTCCCAGCCGCATACATCACATTTATATTTCATAGAAGTAACCTCCGTTTATTTTTAGTATTGTTTTTGTTTGACTTTATTATACACACAAACAAAATGTAAAACAGTAACTTTGTCACAATTTTATGTTTGCTGAATAAAAAAGTACGGATGATGTCCGCAATGTCATTTAAGTCAGGGATTTGAACCGATAAACAGCTTAATATAATAAAATGTCATTCTGAGCACAGCGAAAAAACCTCTTTGTTCCGTTTAACCGGGAGATTCTTCGTCACCAGTGTGCCTCAGAATGACAACATATTCAATATATTTATTCGATAATCTCTTTCAGCACGGCTGCCGCCATTGCTTTGTACCCCGCTGCACTTGGGTGCAGATGGTCCCCTGAATCATATTCCGCAAGCATTGCCTTTGGATTGTCAGGGTCGCAGAGGGCTTTGTCAAAATCCACATATCCGTCGATAAGGTCGGTGGTGCGTATCCAGTCGTTGAACTGATTGCGCATCTCCTCGCGGAAGTCTGCATAGGTACGCCAGCCTTCAATAGGCAGCAGAGTGCCCACATAAACCTTGTAACCAAAGCTGCGTGCAAGGCTGATGTAGTATTTCATGCCGTCGATAAGCTCATCAATTGTTGGCAGGTCACTCATTGGGCGGTAAGGGTTAACCTCCACACCCACAGGATGAATAATATCGTTTATGCCCTGCTGGATAAGCACTGTGTCGGCACCGTCGGTTGGCACTTCGTGGGCAAAACGTTTTTCGCCTTTCAGTCCATAGGATTCGTAAACAAGGCAGGTGTATTCACGCAGAATGCGGCTGCCGCTGGTTGCGCGGCGGATAACCGCTGTGTTTTTGTAGTCTTCGTCAATACAGCGCATTGCAAGATAGTCAGGCCAGTCCTGGGCTGTTATGCTGTCGCCGTAGCACACAACAGTGCGGTTTTTGCTTTCGGTATAAACGGAAACATTGCTGAGAAGATAAAAATAATGAGTGGAACGGGAACCGTCCATATCAAACATCAAGGTTTCGGTATGCTGACCGTGGGCGTAACTGCCGACGGAAAGAGGCCCCTTGGTGAACACCACCGAACGCAGCTGGGTGAAATCCCCAAGGTAGAAGCTTACGTTGAAGATTTTCTGTGGTTTTATATAACATTCCACACTGTCAGACACAGCGTTTTCCCCTGCAGGGATTCTCACCGATTCTTTGCCGCTAAAGGTGACGGTGTAAAATTCATCCTCAATCATCAGCGTGGTTCTGGTGATGGTAACAGCCTCGGTGCCGCAGTAGTTGTCAAAGGTCACGCGGACTGCCTGACCTTCGAAATGGGAGTATATGGGATATCTGAGTGTTATGTCCTTGGTGTATTTTTCAGGACGGTTTTCCGCAACGGAAACCGCATTGCCCCAAACGGACGCCCAGTGCATTGATTTTTCGCTCACTTTTACATCTCCTTGAAAGTTATACCTATAATATATAATAAAACCCGAAAAAAAGCCATACAAAATATCCGGCTATCCTGTGTGCAGCAAAACGGAAAAGTCAATATTTATGCACAAAAACGGCCTGTTGTGTCAAAATACTTAATTTATACAATATAATTGCTTTAATTGTTCACAATTTTATGATAACATTATATTACTTAAGAGATTATCCCCTCAAAGGAGGTTTAATATGGACAGAGAAAAAATTCTCATAGTTGACGATGACAGAAATATCTGCGAACTTTTGCGCCTTTATCTTGAAAAGGAAGGGTACGAAACTTATCTTGCCCACGACGGCGAAAGCGCAATCAGCGTGCATGACGAAACTGAAATTGACCTTGTGCTGCTGGATGTTATGATGCCGCGTGTTGACGGCTGGGAAACCTGCCGCCGCATCCGTGCAAAAAAGAACACCCCTATTATTATGCTTACTGCAAAGGGCGAAACCTTTGATAAAGTCCTTGGGCTGGAACTTGGTGCCGATGACTATATTGTAAAACCTTTTGACACAAAAGAAGTTGTGGCAAGAATAAAAGCAGTGCTGCGCCGCACAGGCAGCAGAACACCTGCCAAAGATACTGTTTCCGAAGGCGAACTTGTTTTTGAAAACCTTGTTGTTAACATTACAAGATACGAGCTGAAGGTTAAAGGCGAGATTGTGGACACACCGCCAAAAGAAATGGAACTTTTGTATTACCTTGCAAAAAACAAAAACAAGGTGTTCACCCGCGATGCTTTGCTTGATGAAGTATGGGGCTTTGAATATTACGGCGACAGCAGAACAATTGACGTGCACATAAAACGTTTAAGAGAAAAGCTGGAAGGAGTTTCCGACCAGTGGAACCTTAAAACCGTATGGGGCGTTGGCTATAAATTTGAAGTTAAGGAATAAAATAAAAAGCAGATACCATAATGGTATCTGCTTTAACTTTTTTACCAGGATAATTTTTTGCGTTCGATTGGTGTGGAAAGGATAATCTGTGTGCTTGTGCGGCCAAGTTTCTGGAATTTGATGATAAGTTTTTCCAGATCGTCAATTTCCTGTGCGTCAAC
>JAZOTI010000127.1:0-5511 GCA_045657565.1 Oscillospiraceae bacterium
TCCCCCGTCATCGGAAAGTCTCCTTGCCTTTTATTTGACAGCCTTCCTATAAACCTCTTTTATGGTAACATTTTCCTGCTCTTTCTGCAAACTTTTCGACACTGTTCAACAAAAATTCACAAAACCTTTCTTTTTAAAACAGGATTTTCACAGAATTGTGGTGAAACAAGGTGTTTACAACATTTAGTGGGCGGTTGCTGCCGGCGTTTGCACAGGGGAATGCTATAAACTCAGCGGCTCAAGCTTTCCGTTTTTAATGGTATAAACGGTGTCCGCCAATCTGAGAAGGGAATAATCGTGGGTTATCATAACCACGGCAGTGCCGCTGTTTTTAAGCTGTATAATTTTTTCCATAACCACTGCGGCGCTGTCGCGGTCAAGATTGCCTGTAGGCTCGTCACAAAAAAGTATCTGTGGTTTCAGCACAAGTGCCCGTGCAATGGCAACTCTCTGTTGCTGACCGCCCGAAAGCTGACAAGGCAGATATTCAAGACGGTGGCCAAGTCCCACGTCCTTTAAAGCGCTGTGGGCAAGCTGTGTGCGTTTTGCTTTGGGAATTCTGCGGTATTTAAGACCAAGCTCCACATTTTCCGTTGCGGTGAGGGAGCTTATCAGATTGTATCCCTGAAAGATAAAGGCAGTGTGCTGCCGGCGCATACGGCAGACATCGCCTGCTGTCATGTCCCATATACTGCGGCTGCATATAAAAAGCTGTCCCTCGTCAAAGGTGTCAAGACAGCTTAAAACATTCAGCAGAGTGCTTTTTCCGCATCCGCTGGGGCCTGTTATCATACAGAACTCACCCGCTTTTACATGAAAGTCCACACCATTCAGCACCTTTGTGCGCCCTTCGGCACCGGTGTAAATTTTTACAACATTTTCCGCTTTAAGCATAATTTATCCTCCAAAGTATTATAAGCCCTGCCACTGCACATAATAGTTTTATCACTGCGGAGGTGTGTTATGCTTAAAAGGAATATTAAAATTTTAATATGTACGGCGATAGTACTGGTCGGCTTTTCGGTGTATACGGCAGGTCAGGTGCCTGATGTTATGTATGCAAACCGCAGCCAGCCACTTGAAATAAAAAGCCTGCCCATGGTTACGCTGAAAGCAAAAAAACACGGGGACAGCAAACCAAGCAGCACATCACAGCAGCTTATGTACACCGCAAAGCTGTTTGGGGTTGTTCCGCTGAAAAACGTCAGCGTTCAGACAGGGGATGCCCGTATGGTTTCGGTTGCAGGAACACCCTTTGGCATAAAAATGTTCAGTGACGGGGTTATGGTGGTGGGGTTTTCCGACATACAGACCTCCACGGGTTTCCAGTGCCCAGCAAAGCTGTCGGGACTTAAAATGGGGGATGTCATTGTAAAAATCAACGGCAAAATTACCCGCAGCAACGACGATGTGGAAAAAATAATTCTTCTTGGTGGCGGCAGCCCCCTGAAAGTTGAATTTCTGCGTGACAACATGCCACAATCGGCGGTGCTTGTGCCCGTAAAGGATGCAAACCTTGGCAGCTACCGCACAGGAATGTGGGTGCGGGATTCTTCGGCAGGGGTGGGCACAATGACCTTTTACGATGTGCAGAAAGGCTTGTTTGCAGGCCTTGGCCACGGAATAAAGGACACCGACACACAAAAGGATATCCGTCTGCTTTCAGGGGAGATTGTCCCTGTTAAAATTATGGGACTTATCAAAAGCGAAAACGGCACAGCCGGAGAACTGAAAGGAACGTTTACCTCCAGTTTTGCAACGGGCAAAATTCTTGCCAACAGCACCAACGGGGTTTACGGCACCATCTTTACCGTACCCGAGGGCAATCTTATGCAGGTGGCGTCCCCGCAGGAAATTTCCCCCGGCAGGGCAACTATACTAACCACTATAAGCGGAACTCAGCCACAGGAGTTTGACATTGTAATCGAAAAGATTGCACTGACCACCAGCAATCAGAACAAAAATATGATTATCCGCATAACCGACCCCGAGCTTTTAAGCCTTACAGGCGGCATTGTGCAGGGGATGAGCGGATCGCCCATAATGCAAAACGGAAAGCTGGTTGGGGCAATCACCCACGTTTTTATAAACCAGGTGGAACGGGGATACGCCGTTTTTGCACAGAATATGGTGGAAAGCATGGACAATGCGGAAAAGGTGTATATGAACGCGGGATAAACGAATGGCAGGGGCAGAAATGCCCCTATCATTTTTGATTTTTCTGTGTTAAACTATAAAAGCTGACCTCAACTAACGCTAAACTAGCGGTAGAGAGAGGTAAACTTCAGGTCGGTTGAGTATTTTAGGGAGCGATGTTATAGTAAAACCATCAAATCCAACCGATGAAAGGAAAATATATATTATGAAAAAGACACTTGGAACAATGATTGCAGAACTGAGAAAACAGCCCGGTATGACCCAGTTGGAGCTTGCTGAGAAAATGGGTGTTACCGACAAGGCAGTATCCAAATGGGAGCGCGATCTGTCCTGTCCGGACATTAATTCCCTTCAGAATCTTGCCGAAATTCTTGGCGTATCCGTTGAAGAACTGATGCAGATTAAAAAAGAGGCAGACATACCTGTAAGCAAGGTGTCCGAAATCATTGAAATTGCACCTAAGGCTGTCGCTATGGCAATGGGCATCGCGGTAACAGTTTTAACTGTTTTAAATTCATTGGATATTGAATCCGGTATGATTATGATGGGTATCGGTCTTGCCTGCGCGGGAATATCTTTAATGAGTGATAAAAAATAATACTACATATGCATCCTGATAATAAAACATAAATACAGCCACAGACATCTCAGAATGTCTGTGGCTGTATATTTTTTTAATCTTTATGCCATTGGTGCTGTTGCTGCATTAATTGTACAATCGGTGCATTCATAATCATTTTCTTGTAGTCAATATATGATTCCCTGTCTGCATCGGAAAGATAAGCTTCCAGAGGTGCAGTGTATTGAAAAACATCGCAGAACATTTCTGCAATGCAGATGCCAAGGTCATAATATTCGTTATCGGAAGTAAGTTCTGCGTACTCGCCTGTGATTTCGGACCGATAAAAATATTTATGCATCTGTGGGTGGTCGATAAATATATGGTCCATATCAAACCACATCTGAGCAAAGCGCTGGTATACCTGGTCGTTCAGGGTCATTTTCTCATATTTGTTTGATGTAAAGCTTGGGATAAGTGCAAAAATTGATATTATCAATGCAGAAACGGCAATGATTATTTCCATATATTTTACCTCCTCAGAAGTCGGTTGCGTAATATATTATCTGTTATAAACCAATTATAGTTACTGCTGTCTTTTTTTGTCAAGTTTGGGTATAACAGCACAAAATGTGTGTTTTATTTTCCTTTTATGGTATAATAATAAAAAAGCTTACAGGAGGCGCGGTATGTTCGATTTCAAAGACAAGGTTGCAGTGGTGACAGGCGGTGCAAGAGGCATTGGCAGGGTTATCTGCGACCAATTCAAAAAACACGGGGCACAGGTGTGCGTGATTGATGTGCTGGACAACGATTATTTTGTGGGGGACATTGCCGACAAATCCACACTTGAAAGTTTTGCACGCAAGGTTATCAGGGAATACGGTCACGTGGATTTTTTAATCAACAACGCCGCCCCTGCAATGCACGGCATCACCGAGGGCAGCTACGAAGAATTTGAATACGCTCTGAAGGTTGGTGTAACTGCACCTTTCTATCTTTCCAAGCTGTTTATGCCTTTTTATTCACAGGGGGCTTCCATTATAAACATTTCATCTTCCCGAGACAGAATGAGCCAGCCCGAAACCGAAAGCTACTCAGCGGCAAAAGGCGGCATCTCTGCACTCACTCACGCAATGGCGGTCAGCCTTTCGGGGGCAGTCAGGGTTAACAGCATTTCCCCGGGCTGGATAGACAATGATTTTGCTGAATATGAAGGTCCGGATGCATGGCAGCACCCTGCAGGCAGAGTGGGTAACCCACTTGATGTGGCAAATATGGTAATGTACCTCTGCAGCGATATGGCGGGGTTTATCACAGGGGAAAACATCTGCATTGATGGCGGCATGACAAAACAGATGATTTACCACGCCGATTGCGGCTGGAAACTTGAAGAATAACATAAAGAGCAGCCACAGACCAGATGCTGTCACGGACAAAAACATCATTGGTTATTCAATGTCATTAAAATAAAGGGTTTTGGTCAAATTAATACGGGGTACTCAACTTTCAAAGTTGAGTACCCCGCTGTTTTTATAGTTGAGTATATATATCACAATGCATAGCTTAATCCGTTAAAGTTTTTGAGTATAACGACATTTGGGATAATTACTACAGCCATAAAAATCCCCGAACTTACCTTTGCGCAAAACTAAAGGTGCTTTACAGTAGGGGCAAATGCTATTATCCTTTGCATTTTGATATTCTTTTTTTATTGCAATAACTTGCTCTTTATGTGTTTTTCTATAATCTTTTCCCGAATATTGTCTCTCTGTGATATAATCGTATATTTTTTGTTGCTGCTCCGCAGATAAAACATTATGTTTATCTTTAGATAATAATCTTATCCCTTTTGTCATACTTGGCAAACTATTACATACAACAGTTGTTGGGGCATCAGGATTTTCATTTATATTACTTATTTTAAAATCTTTGCAACAGATAAAAAGCACTGAAAAAAATGGTATTGTTCCAAAATCACTGAGAAAAGCTTTGAGATATTCTATATGCTTTTTGTTTTGTTTCAATGGGCTGTAAATATCGTACTTTTTACTGTTTCTATAATAAAACCATGTGTTCTTTTTGCCATCGCCATAAATTACAGCATCATCAAACATCTTAACTTCAACTACATATATACCTGTTTTTTCTATCATAAGAAGATCAATCTGAGAGGTTAAATCATTGCTCCCGTCTATAAGTATATCGTGTAGAATTAAAGCATCTGTAGTAAATTTAGAATAAAATTTTGCAAGTTGTTCTCCAAAATTTCCTTTGAGTTCATTTAAAGAGGGTATATTTTGTAAATTGTCAAATAAGTTCATTATATAACCTCCTCTAAACAGTAAATTATAATTTGAATTTTAATGAAATTATAACAAATTAAATTATTTGTTGCAATGTTAGTACCATTTTTCAACTAGTATTAAAAAGTATCAAAAATAAAAGGAGTGCTTCTTTTAAAAATATTGGTTCTGTGGCTGTTTTTATATGAAATAAACAGTATAATATCCTATAACCACATTTTTACTGCAAAAACCTGGTTTGTGTGATATAATCAAAAAAGAAATTACCGCAAAAACACGGTTTTATACTGTACTTACGAAAAAACAAACTTTACATACAGGAGGCAATTTATGGCAGATAACAGACCACGCGGCCGTCAGAAAAACGTGACAGGTCAGGGCAAAAGTGTCAAAAAAAGGGGCACGGGTCTTGGCACAGGGCCTGTGGGCGGTGCAGGGCGCAAACCTGCAGCAAACAGACCGCAAAGCACAGGCGGCACAACCCGTTCC
>JAZOTI010000128.1:0-14218 GCA_045657565.1 Oscillospiraceae bacterium
TTGAGTTCTGTTATGGCATTCCGGGCAATGTGGGCGGTGGATTGTATATGAACGCAGGTGCATATGGCGGAGAAATTTCTCAGGCACTTCTTGAAGTTGAATATATCGACGAAAACTGCACTGTACAGAAAATAAAAGCTGAAGATTGTGAATACAGCTACCGTCACTCTGTATTCCAGAAGAAAAACTGGTTTATTACAGGTGCAACATTTGCACTGACAAAAGGCAATAGGGACGAAATTCTCGGCTTTATGGAAGATATTATGCAGCGTAGAATCGACAAACAGCCACTCGATAAACCAAGTGCAGGCAGTTCCTTCAAAAGACCTGTAGGTTATTTTGCAGCAGCACTCATCGAACAGTGCGGCCTCAAAGGTTGTACTGTAGGCGGTGCACAGGTGAGCGAAAAACATTCAGGCTTTATTGTGAATACAGGGGATGCCACCTGCAAGGATATTGTTGCACTTGCTCAGCATGTGGAAAAAGTTGTGCTGGAAAAAACCGGTGTAACAATAGAAAAAGAAATGATTATTGTTTAAAAATTAAAAGGAAGTAAAAATGGATAAAGGTTTGTTTATTGTTACCGGCTTGTCAGGTGCAGGCAAAAGTCTCGCACTGAAAGCGCTGGAAGATATTGGTTTTTCCTGCATAGATAATATGCCGGCACCTTTTGTGATGCGTTTTCTTGAAATGAAGGATGACTTTGTTGCAATTAATCAGCGCATTGCATGTGTAATAGACATACGTAACGGTGAAAACAATCAGGAACTTTTTGACCTTGTGGCAAAACTGCAAAAAGAAGACCTAGCAAAAGTTATTTTTCTTGATGCGGATGAAAAAATTATCCTTGACCGTTACAAGGAAACACGCCGCAAACACCCTGTAATGTTACGCAAAAATCTTTCACTTGAACAGGCTGTTGAATACGAAAAACAGGCGCTTCATCCATTGTATGCTCAGGCAGATTACATACTCGATACCAGCATACTGTCAACATCACAGTTCAAGGACAGAATACTGTCATTTGTTGTACAGGATGTTAAAGAAACTATAACAATAGATGTAATTTCATTTGGTTTCAAATATGGTGTTCCTTCGGATGTGGATATTATGTTTGACGTAAGATGTCTGCTGAATCCGTTTTATGTAAAGGAACTTAAAGAAAAAACAGGTAATGATGAAGAAATTGTGGACTTTGTTTTTTCTCAGCCGGAAGCACAGAAATTACTTGAAAAATACACAGATCTTATAGGATATTCGTTGCCACTGTACATCAAAGAAGGCAAAAGCCACCTCACAATAGGTTTTGGCTGTACAGGTGGCAAACACCGTTCGGTGGCATTCTGTAATGCGGTATACAATCACATCAAAGAAAGCGGATATGCTGCAACACAGCATCACAGAGATATAAACAGGAGTAAATGATAAATGGAACTGAGCTTTTCAAAAAAAGCCAAGCTTGAAGCTCTTGATAACTATAAATATCCTAAAAGCACCTGCTGTAAGGAAAACTTTATACGCGGATACTTTTATGACGATGTAAGGGGTAACAACTTTACAGATGTTGTAGTGCACCCGGATATTATAAAATCAACAAAAATTGTAAAAAAACTGCTGAATGACCTTGAAATTGACAGTTATGTGGTAACAAAGGAAAAAGAAAGCGGAAAACAGAACGCTATTGTTTATATAACAGAAGATGAAAGCATCGAAAAACTCCGTGCAACACAGCGCAGACGATTTATCTGCGATAAATGCACTGTTGCTTTTCTGGTAGGTATATTCATTAAAAACGGGACAGTCAGTGACCCAACAAAAGAATACCAGCTGGAATTTGTAATTTCTGACGAAGACAAAGCGGCAAAACTGCTTGCAACTTTGTATCGTACAGGCTTTGAATTCAAAATGGTTCAGCGACGCAAATCATTTGTTGTGTATACACGAAACAGTGAAACAATCGAGGATTTTCTTGCTACAATCGGTGCGCAGAGCACCTGTCTGGAAATTATGTCCCATAAAGTTGTAAAGGACATCAGAAACAGGGTAAACCGCATTACCAACTGCGAAGCTGCAAATATAGCAAAATCTTCACGCGCAAGCAGGGAACACCTTGATGCTATAAACTATCTTATAGAAACCGGCAATCTGGAACTTTTGAGTGAAGATTTACAGGCAGTTGCGTATCTTAAACTCGACAACCCTGAACTTTCACTTTCAGAGCTTGCAAATATTGCCGATCCGCCAATAACAAAATCGTCTCTCAACAGACGCCTCAAAAAACTGTGCGAACTGGCAAAGACAGAGGATAATAATGGATAAAAATTTTGTACATCTTCATCTCCATACCGAATACAGCCTGCTGGACGGCGCATGCCGTATAGACAGGCTTATTGACCATGTAAAAAATATGGGGCAGACAGCTGTGGCAATTACTGACCACGGCGTGATGTATGGCTGTGTTGATTTTTACAAAAAAGCCAAAAAAGAAGGCATAAAACCAATCATAGGCTGCGAAGTTTACGTTTCAACACGAGGTATGACCGATAAAGTTCACCGTGTTGACGGATATTTCCACCTTGTTTTGCTGTGCAAAAACAAAACAGGTTATCAGAATCTTATCAAACTTGTTTCTCATGGTTTCATTGATGGTTTTTATACAAAACCTAGAATCGACCACGAACTTCTTAAAAAACACAGTGAAGGCCTTATCTGTCTGTCAGCTTGTCTTGCAGGGGAAATTCCACGCGCTTTACTTGCGGACGATATGGAAAAAGCAAGGGAAGTTGCTTTGTTTTATAAAGATATCTTCAAGGAAGATTTTTATATTGAAATTCAGGATCACGGCATTGAAGATCAGCAGAAAGTTTTGCCAAAGCTTATCAGCCTTGCAAGAGAACTGGATATTCCACTTGTGGCAACAAATGACTGTCACTATATAAATCAGGAAGACGCAAAGATGCAGTATGCACTTATCTGCGTACAGACCAACAAAACTCTGACAGACCCTGATACACTTGAATTCGAAACAGAAGAATTTTATGTAAAATCCACCGATGAGATGTATAATCTTTTCGGTTATGTGCAGGAAGCCTGCGAAAATACAGTAAAAATTGCCGAAAAATGTAACTTTGATTATGAATTCGGTGTTACAAAGCTGCCAAAATACAAAGCTCCGGACGGCAGCGACAACTACGATTTCTTTGTAAGACTCTGCAATGAAGGTCTTGAAAGAAACTATAAAGTTATAACTCAGGAAATGAGAGACCGTCTTGATTATGAAATCGGCATCATTTCCAGAATGGGTTTTGTAAACTACTATCTTATTGTTTACGATTTTATCAACTATGCAAAAACACACGATATACCTGTAGGGCCGGGCCGTGGTTCAGGTGCGGCGAGTCTTTGTGCATATTGTATGGGCATAACAAGCATTGATCCGCTTAAATACAATCTGCTTTTTGAAAGATTTCTCAACCCTGAACGCGTAAGTATGCCGGACTTTGACGTTGACTTCTGTTATGAAAAACGTCAGAAGGTTATCGACTATGTTGTAGATAAATATGGTGCAGACCACGTGGCACAGATTATCACTTTTGGTACAATGCTTGCCCGCGGTGCAATCAGGGACATTGCAAGAGTGCTTACTGTCCCTTATTCAGTTGCGGATAAAGTTGCAAAACTTATCCCTAACGAACCTAAAATGACAATCAAAAAGGCTTTGACAATTTCCAAGGAAATGGAAAACCTTTATAATACAGACTCTCAGATAAAGGAACTTATTGACCTTGCAATCAAGGTTGAAGGTATGCCACGTCATGCATCTACTCATGCGGCAGGTGTGGTTATTACCGACCTTGCAGCAGAAGAATATGTTCCTCTGCAGAGCAATGAAGGGCAGATTGTAACCCAGTTCCCAATGACAACAATTGAAGAACTTGGTCTGCTCAAAATGGACTTTCTTGGCTTGAGAACACTTACAGTTATCGACCATTGTGCAAAGATGGTAAAAAAAGTTCAGCCTGATTTTGACATAGAAAAAATTCCTCATAACGATAAAAAAGTGTTTGAAATGCTTACTCAGGGGGATACTACCGGGGTATTTCAGTTTGAATCGGAAGGTATGCGCAATGTTATGCAGCGTCTTAAACCTGTTGACATTGAAGATCTGATTGCGGTTATATCACTTTACCGTCCGGGTCCGATGGATTCCATCCCTACATTTATTGCAAACCGTCATAATCCTGACAATATCAGTTACAAACATCCTATGCTGGAAAAAATCCTCAATGTTACAAACGGCTGTATTGTTTACCAGGAACAGGTAATGCAGATCTGCCGTGAAATGGCAGGTTACAGCTATGGTCAGGCGGATATTGTGCGCCGTGCTATGGGTAAAAAGAAAGCTGATGTAATGGAAAAGGAACGCGGCCATTTTATCGAAGGCTGTAAGCAGAACGGTGTTGCGGAAAATATAGCTGTTGATATTTTCAACGAAATGACAAGCTTTGCTTCATATGCTTTCAACAAAGCACATGCGGCAGCCTATGCGTTTGTTTCCTATCAGACTGCATATCTCAAAGCGCACTATCCAAAACAGTTTATGGCTGCAATGATTACAAGCATCATCGACAGCAGTGCTAAAATTCTTGAATATACACAGGAATGTCAGAGACTCAATATTAACATTCTTCCGCCTGATATCAACCGCAGTTTTGCAGATTTCACTGTTGAAGGTGATGATATCCGTTATGGCCTTGCAGCAATAAAAAATGTCGGCAAAAGCTTTGTTGAACTGCTGTGTGAAGAAAGGGAAGAAAACGGCGATTTCACCGGGTTCTACGATTTCTGTAAACGAATGGCAAACAAGGATTTCAACAAACGCGCTATTGAAAGTCTTATCAAGGTTGGTGCATTTGATGCGTTCCCAGCAAAACGACGTCAGCTTTACAACAATTTTGAAGCTGTGCAGAAAAGTATAATTCAGGATGTAAAATCAAATCTTGAAGGTCAGCTTGATTTGTTCAGTATATCTTCAACGGTCAGAGACAGTGATTTCAAGGTGAAAAATGATTATACATTCCCTGAATGCAGTGAGTTTGAACCTTATGAAATACTGAACTTTGAAAAAAATCTTGCTGGTATTTATCTCTCGGGTCATCCGATGGAAAACTACAAAGAGTATTCTAAAAATATATCTACCTGCAACATTTCTCAATTGACAAGTGAGGGCAATGAAGTATACGATAATACGGTACAGACAATTGTTGCCACCATTACAAAATGCAAGAATCACACAACCAAAAAGAATGATATAATGTGTTTTGCAACGGTGGAAGATCTTTCGGGTTCAATGGATGTAATTTTATTCCCGAAAGTTCTGGACACAACAACTGCAAATATGTTGGAAAATGATGTTATAATTGTAAAAGGCAGGGTTTCACTTAAAGATGATTCAGCAACTCTTGTTGCGGAAAACGTATGGGATGTAAATTCTGACGATGCAAAACATATGCTTATGCAGAAAACCCAAAAGGGCACAGGCCTTTATGTACGCTTTAAAAACAAGCAGGCACAGAGCGTAGGCAAGGTTATGCAGATTCTCGGCCAATACTCAGGTCAGCTCCCTGTATATTTCTACTTTGAAGAAGAAAAACAGAAAATGATGGCACCGGAAAAACTGTGGGTATATGACAGTGACGATATGTTCAGCAAAATAGAACTTATTGTTGGCAAGGGAAATATTGCATATAAAAAGTAATTTAAAAGGTTAAAATAGAGAGGTTATTAGGTAATATGGGAGAAATTAAAACAATTGGTGTTTTGACAAGTGGTGGTGACGCACCTGGTATGAACGCTGCAATCAGAGCAGTTGTTCGTACAGCTTTGTATTATGGTATGAATGTTAAAGGTATCATGCATGGTTACAACGGCCTTATCGAAGACAATGTTATCGATATGGACATGAGAAGCGTTTCCAACATCATTCAGCGTGGCGGTACAATGCTTTTTACAGCAAGATGTAAAGCATTTGAAACAGAAGAAGGCCAGCAGAAAGCATACGAAACCTGCAAAAGACATGGTATTGATGCTTTGGTAGTTATCGGTGGTGACGGTTCTTTCCGCGGCTGTCAGGCTATTGCAAGAAAAGGCATCAAAACTATTGGTATTCCAGGTACAATCGATAACGACATAACCTGCAGTGACTACACAATCGGTTATGACACAGCTCTTAACACAGCACTTCAGATGTGTGACAGACTCAGAGACACCGCACGCAGCCACGAACGTTGCAGCGTTGTTGAAGTTATGGGCAGACATGCAGGTCATATCGCTGTTTCTACAGCTATTGCAAACGGTGCTATGGCATACATCATTCCTGAAAAGGAATATGACCTTGAAAGAGATGTTATCAACCAGATTAAATCCAGCCTTGCAATCGGCAAGAAAAACTTCCTTGTTGTTGTGGCGGAAGGTATCGGTGATGCTGAAGGTATGGCTAAAATTATCCAGTATGCAACAGGCATTGAAACACGTGCAACAATTCTTGGTCATGTACAGCGTGGCGGTTCACCAACTTCCCGTGACAGACTTATAGCTTCTCTCATGGGTTGTAAAGCTGTTGAACTTCTCAGAGAAGGTGAATTCAACCGCGTGGTAGCAATGAAAGATTACAAAATTATCAGCTATGAAATTGAAGATGCGCTCCAGATGAAAAAAGAAATCGACCCATTCTTCCTTCATGTTGCAGATATTATTTCAATCTAAACAAAACAGTCAGAGACTCAAAGGTCTCTGACTGTATTTTTTTGCAGTATTAAATTTTATCAGCAGAAACAGAAAAGGCAAGGGTTACCACACAGCATCTGTGACAGAGCCATGCTGCAGCATAAACTGCCAATACCGCCAAATCCGCGCTGATAAGTTGTTGAATTTCGCTGATATGTCTGTGAAGAACGGTTAAGGTACTGATAAAGCTGACGATAAGTCTGATTTGCAGGTGCAAGGTTTACCGCCATCTGTGCGTGGTCAACAGCCTGAACTTTGTTTCCAAGGCCGTTATGTGCAAGAGAACTCAGATAATACCATCGTGCATCGCGAAGTTCATTTGATATATGATTAAGAGTGTTTACAGCGTCCTGATAACGGCGGTTGTTTATTTCCAGCACTGCACGCTGAACAATATAGCTGTCGGTAGATTCAGCTTTAGGGTTCAGAAAATCAGCATAGCTCTGCTGACCAAAGAAATCATCAAAATCAACATTTGTATATGTCCAGCCACCAAATGGACCGCCGTAGGTATAGGTGCGGTAGGTGCGGCCCTGCTGATTGCCGTAAGGATTATATCCGTCCTGGTTATAATTACCATATCCGCCATAACTTGCTGTCTGCTGACGGCGGTATTTTTCAGGGTTCATAAGCATGTCATAGGCTTCATTTACTTCGTTCATTTTCTGCGCAGCAGTTTCATCACCCGGATTCAAGTCAGGGTGATATTTTTTTGCCATCTGGCGGTATGCTTTTTTTATCTCTTCCTGAGTAGCGTTTTCTGATACGCCAAGAACCTTATGAGGTTCATTTATCATTTTTTCGTTCTCCTTTTTTTTATTTCACGGTTATATTTTGTCCATATACCGGAATATATAATATTTCTCAGCAGGTTTTCATCCTGCAAAAGCGGCAGCTTTTCAAATGCTTCAGAAGCTTCTCCCAAAAGCAGTTTAAGGCGGGGAGAAAAATCTTCGGTGGAAGCTACCATATTGACAAGAGGGTTGTAACTTCCTTTTCTACGGTCTTTTTCAAGGTCGGCGGATGCATCAGCAAAATAAATATATCTGCCAAGACCATACCCGAGTTTTCTCAGATAATCATTCCATATATCATCCTGATATACAAACAATGCTTCCATAAGTCTGCCAAAGCTGTTTGCAGCTGCATCAGCAGGCTGGTTTTCAGATTTTTCAATGGTACTGAGAATGTTAAGCTCATTTTCTATAGCACTGCACTGTACAGGCCATTTAATTTTAACTTTTTTGTAAGCGGTTGACAAGAGTGAAGAATAACCTTTTGCAAATATATTTCCATCATCCTGCCAGTCATCAAGACAGTTGTAATAAACAAGTGCTATTGTCATATCTGCAGCATAATCAATATATTCGTTTTTTACAAAGCTGTGCTTTTTCAACGGGTGTATAACACATCTTGCAGTATCGGTCTCTTCCTTTGGTTCATAAAGGGAAGAAAGCAGCAAAGCAAGAAATGTCATATCATAGCTTAAGCCAAGGCGGGAGGTAAAACCGTATTTTTCTCCCAAAGTGTGGCACAGTCCGCAGTAATATTCCTTGTATCTGTCTTTTTCTTCCTGAGTCAGCAGGCTGATATCTGCCTGCACATATCCGAACATAAATTAACCTTCTTTAAGTTTTTTTGATGAATTTATTATTGCATTTTGGACATGAAATTTCAATTTTTCCTCTGCCTTTAGGCACTCTGACTACAGTTTTGCACACAGGACAGGCAAAAAATCTGTGAGTTTTTCTTTCTCGCCACATTCTTTTGTAAATTGCGGTTTTGGAGTTGAATGTATTTTTCAGGATATAGAAAGCCTGGAGTTCCTGCTGTCTTTTATAGGTGTTTCTGGAAAACATTCTGAAACAGTTGTAAATAACCGTTGCCATAAAAAAGATATACAGGATTTCCAATCCTGTCAGCATATATAAAACAAAAAGCACACCGCCGAAGATAAGCGTGAATTTTGAAAATTCATCCGCACCGTAACGTCCGTACATAAAGCGGTAAATAAATTCCTTGAATTTCTGCATGGTAAAATAAAACTCCTCTTGTGAAAATCGTTTTCTGTCTGTTCACTGCAAACAAACCGTTGAATATAATTATATAAAAAATATTGTGTGAAAGCAGGGGTGGATTTGTGAAAAAAAGGCGAAAAAAGGTCGGAATATCTGCAATGAGTCTTATATTAATTACAGTTTTTCTAATATCAGCTTTTTTTATATACGCGGATATATGTCTTCGCCCTGTTGTCATTACAATGGCACAGCACCGTATACAAAGTCTTGTGACAAGAGCGGTAAACAATGCCATAATAATGGTTATGGATGAAACCGATATAAAATACGATGACCTTGTTGAGATAGTAAAAAATGAAACAGGGGAAATAGTGTCGATAAATTACAACAGTATGAACATAAACAAACTGCGTTCATCTCTTGTGCGTGCTGCAATTGAACATACACAAAAGGTGCCCGCCACAAATGTGTATATTCCTGTTGGGAATATGACAAACATTGATATATTACAGAATAAAGGTCCCAAGCTTAAGTTTACAATAACACCATCTTCGTATGTTGAAGCGGATGTTGAAAGTATTTTCAATCATACTGGTATAAACCAGATAAATCATCAGATATTTATAAATATAAAGGTCACAGCCAATGCACTTATACCAAACTATTCCACAAGCGTGGTAAGTGAAAACAAGGTGTGTGTTGCAGAAACTGTTATTATCGGAAAAGTTCCCGAAAGCATAGGTAACGGAGTAATTTATTCCGACGGTTAACATTATAACATAATATTTATATATTGTAAAAACATAAATATTTTGGTATAATATATATTTGAGATATAGTCGAGGTGAATACAGTGGATTTGAAAACAGCACAGGAAAAACTTAATAGTCTGCGACAGCAGGTTGAGTATCACAGTGATTTATACTACAATCAGAACCGCACTGAAATCAGTGACTATGAGTATGATATGCTTATGCAGCAGATAAAAGCGATCGAGGCGGAATATCCGCAGCTCATAACATCCGATTCGCCTACACAGAAAGTGCAGGGGATTGCAGGTTCTACCTTTGAAAAGGTAACCCACGCTGTAAAGATGGAAAGTCTTCTCGATGCGTTTTCTTATCAGGAACTCAGGGATTTTGACAACAGAGTCAGAGAGGTTGCGCCGGATGCAAAATATGTGGTGGAAACCAAAATTGACGGTTTGTCAATGAGCCTTGAATATGTTGACGGTGTTTTCACAAGAGGTTCAACCCGTGGCGATGGTATTGTAGGGGAAGATGTTACCCAAAATCTTGCTACAATTAAATCAATTCCTAAAAAGATTGAAAATGCACCAAAATTCCTCGAAGTCCGCGGCGAAGTATATATGCCTAAAGAGGTGTTCCTGCAGCTGGTAAAACAACAGGAAGAAGAAGGCAAAAAGCCTTTTAAAAACCCACGAAATGCAGCATCAGGCTCTGTAAGGCAAAAGGACAGCCGCATCACCGAACAGCGAAACCTTGACATATTTATCTTCAATATCCAGCAGATAAGTGATGAATATACACTTACAAGCCACAAGCAGTCGCTGGATTTAATAAAAAGTTTTGGTTTTAAAGTTTCACCAAGATACAACCTTTATGACAACGTAGATGATGTAATCGGTGAAATTGAAAATATAGGCAATATGCGCGGTCAGTTCAGTTTTGAAATTGACGGTGCAGTTGTAAAAGTGGACGATTTTTCCACCCGTCAGGAAATGGGCAGCACCAACAAATACCCTCGTTGGGCCATTGCTTACAAATATCCTCCGGAAGAAAAATCCACAATTCTCAGAGAAATTGAAATCTCTGTAGGCAGAACAGGTGTTCTTACACCTACTGCTGTTTTTGACACAGTTCAGCTTGCAGGCACAAGTGTTCAGCGTGCTGTGCTGCACAATCAGGATTTTATCGATGAAAAACAGATCAATATCGGCGATGAAATTCTTGTGCGCAAGGCAGGGGACATTATCCCTGAAGTTGTAAAACTGGTTAAGAAAAATACCGACAGCGTATTCAAAATTCCGCTTGCATGTCCGTCCTGTGGCAGTGAAATTGTTAAAACTGAAGAATCTGCCCTTCGATGCATAAACCCTGAATGTCCGGAACAGCTTACAAGAAACATCATTCATTTTGCATCACGCGGTGCAATGAATATTGATGGTCTTGGTGAAAGCATTGTATACCAGCTTGCAGAAAAGCAGCTGATAAAGGATGTGGGGGATTTGTATTACCTTACATTTGAACAGGCTCTGACACTTGAAGGCTTCAAGGATAAATCTGCAAAAAATCTTATTGCAGCAATTGAGACTTCAAAACAGGCAAATCTGGACAAACTTATATTTGCCTTTGGCATCCGCAATATAGGCGAAAAAGCAGCAGCTTTGCTTGCGGAAAAATTCAATACCCTTGATAATCTTACAGCTGCAAAGGTGGAAGATGTAACCGAAATTGACGGTTTTGGCGAAATCGGTGCAAAAAGCGTTGTTGAATATTTCGAAAAGGACACTGTAAAGCTGGTATTGCAGAAGCTGAAAGACGCAGGGGTGAATATGCAGTACAAATCATCCCGCACAAGTGATGTTTTAAGTGGAAAAACATTTGTGGTAACAGGTACTCTGCCAACTCTTTCAAGAGATGATGCAGAAAAGCTTATCACAGACAATGGCGGCAAAGCGGCATCATCTGTTTCCAAAAAGACAAGCTTTGTTCTTGCAGGGGAAAAAGCAGGCAGCAAACTTGACAAAGCAAAAACATTGGGAATTCCGGTTATTACTGAACAGGAATTTTTAGATATGATTAATAATTAATAAGGAGTTATTATGGAAATAAATATCAAACATATTGCAAAACTTGCAAAATTGTCACTTCCAGAAGAAAAGCTCGAAAAATTTGAAGCTGATATGATGGATATACTCGGAATGGTAGAAAATCTTCCTGAACTTACACAGGAAGCAAGACTTGTTGACGAAAACAACACAATGGATCTGCGTGAGGATGTTGTTATCCCATCATTGTCCCGTGACGATATACTTATGAATGCACCTCAGGCTGCAGCAGGCTGTATCGTAATGCCAAAAGTAGTAGAATAAGGAGAGTTAAAATGGATAAATTGTACAGCTTGTCTGCTAAATCCATGAAAGAACTTCTTGATAAAAAAGAAGTTTCTTCTGTGGAAATTACAAAATCAGTTATTGACAGAATTGAAAAAACAGATAGAGAAATTACAGCATATACATCCTACAACTTTGAAAACGCTCTCAAAACAGCTGAAACAGTTGATGAAAAGCGTACAAAAGGTGAAGCTGTAGGTGCACTTGCAGGTATTCCAATTGCTATCAAGGATAATATTAACGTTAAAAACCTCAAGACAACATGTTCTTCCAAAATGCTGGAAAACTTTGTTGCACCATACAATGCAACAGTTATCGATAAAATCAATGCAGGTGAAGCAATTGTAATCGGTAAAACAACAATGGACGAATTTGCAATGGGTTCTTCCGGTGAAAACTCTGCTTTGCAGATTGCAAAAAACCCTTGGGATACAAGCAGAATTCCTGGTGGTTCTTCCTCAGGTTCTGCAGCTACAGTTGCAGCAAGTCAGGTACCATTTGCACTTGGTTCTGACACAGGTGGTTCTATCCGTATGCCTTCTGCATTTACAGGTATTGTAGGTCTCAAACCAACCTATGGTGCTGTTTCCCGTTATGGTGTTGTTGCTTTCGCTTCTTCTCTTGAACAGGTTGGTCCAATGGCAAGAACAGTTGATGACGTTGCAATGCTTTTTGAAACAATCAGCGGCAAAGATGCTAAAGACGCAACAACAAAAGCATACGCATTTGATGGTTTTGGCAACAGCGTTAAAGGTGTTAAAATCGGTGTTCCAAAAGAATACTATGGCGAAGGTGTGCAGCCTGCAGTAAAAGAAAAGGTTTTTGAAGCTATCGAAACCCTCAAAGCACAGGGTGCTGAAGTTGTTGAAATCTCACTTCCATCCACAGACTATGCTCTTGCTGCTTACTATATTATTTCTTCAGCAGAAGCTGCTTCCAACCTTGGCAGATACGATGGTATCCGTTATGGTTTCCGTGGCAGCGATACATCCAGCCTTGAAAATCTTTATACTTCCACAAGAAGCGAAGGTTTCGGTGATGAAGTAAAACGCAGAATTATGCTCGGTACATGTGTTCTCAGTTCCGGTTACAGTGATGCATACTACAAACGTGCAAAACTTTTGCAGCAGCAGATTGCAAAAGAATTTGAAGATGCATTCAAATCCTGTGATGTAATCATCACACCAGCAAGCCCAATCACAGCCTGGAAATTTGGTGAAAGAGCAGGCAGCCCAACAGAAATGTACGCTGCAGATATCTGCACAATCACACTTAATATTGCAGGTCTTCCTGGTATCAGTGTTCCTTGCGGTTTTGATGGTAACAATATGCCAATCGGTTTCCAGGTAATTGGTAAAAAATTCAAGGAATCAGAAATTTTGACAGTTGCTAAATGTTATGAAAACACAGTTGGCGGCTTTGCAGTAAAGGAGTTTTAAGCTATGAATAATAAATACGAAATCGTTGTTGGCTTAGAAGTACACGCAGAGCTTTCAACAAAAACAAAAATCTTCTGTGGCTGTAAAAACGAATTCGGCGCAGAAGTAAACACAAATGTTTGTCCTGTATGTATGGGTATGCCAGGTTCCTTGCCAGTTCTCAACAAACAGGTTGTGGAATATGCAATTAAAATGGGCCATGCTCTTAATTGTAATATCAATCGTGTAACAAAACACGACAGAAAAAACTACTTCTATCCTGACCTTCCAAAAGCTTATCAGACAACTCAGGATGAAATTCCACTCTGTGGTAAAGGTTATCTTGATATTCTTGTAAGTGAAGAAACAAGAAGAATCGGCATCACAAGAATTCACATTGAAGAAGATACAGGCAAACTTATCCACGCAGATGAATTTGGCGGTACACTTGCAGACTACAACCGTTGCGGTGTTCCTCTTATTGAAATTGTTTCCGAACCAGACATCCGTTCTGCTGAAGAAGCAAAAGTATATCTTGAAACACTCAGAACAATTCTTCTTTACCTTGGCATCAGTGATGCTAAAATGCAGGAAGGTTCAATCCGTGCAGACGTTAACGTTTCTGTTCGTCCAATAGGCAGCGACAAATTCGGCACACGTGTTGAAACCAAAAACGTAAGCAGCTTCAGTGGTGTTTACAATGCTATTGTTTACGAAGCAAACAGACAGATTGAAGAGCTTGAAGCAGGCAGAGAAGTTTATCAGGAAACAAGAAGATGGGATGATGCTGCAGGTAAAAACGTTCTTATGCGTTCCAAAGAAGATGCACAGGACTACCGTTACTTCCCAGAACCAGACCT
>JAZOTI010000129.1:0-11505 GCA_045657565.1 Oscillospiraceae bacterium
GAGGAGTCAAAAAGGAGTTTAAATACTTATGCCTAATACTTCAGTTAAAATCTATTCCGATTATTCAAATGCACCAAATGTTTTAAAGGAATTTTTATTTTATTCCCAAACCATCAAAGGATTATCTCCAAGAACTGTTGAAGCTAATTTCATAGATTTACAATTGTTTTTCAGATACATAATTCAAAAACGTAATAATTGCGTTGATAATGATTCTATAAATGAAGTTTCTATTTCTAATATTGATCTGGATTTCATTTCTAAAATAACTCAGTCTGATATATTGGAATTTTTATATTTTGTATCTAATGTACGTAATAATTCTGCAGCATCACGTTCTCGTAAAATCAGTAGTATTAAAAGTTATTTTAAATATCTTACCATTAAAACAAATCAATTACAGCATAACCCTGCTGAACATATTGAAATGCCTGCAATGAAAAAACGCATGCCTAAATATCTTACTTTGGAACAATCCATTGAATTGTTAAACAATTCACAAAGTAGTTTTACAGAACGTGATTATTGTATAATTCTGTTATTTTTAAGCTGTGGTATGCGTTTATCTGAACTCGCCGGTATAAATATCAAAGATATCAATAAAGATACTTTAAGAATTATCGGTAAAGGCAATAAAGAAAGGTTTGTTTACTTAAATGATGCTTGTATTAAAGCCTTGGATGAATATATAGCTGTAAGAAACACCATCGTTTCCCCTGCTTTAGAACCCGCACTGTTTATCTCAAAAAAAACAAAGAAACGGATGTCAACAAGAAGAATCGAACAGGTTGTCGAAGAATGTCTCCAGCGTTCAGGATTAAGTCAAATGGGTTTTTCTGCTCATAAACTGCGTCATACAGCAGCTACTTTGCTGTATCGTTCAGGTAATGCTGATATGCTTGCTTTAAAAGAAATTCTTGGTCACGAACATGTTTCTACAACAGAAATTTATACTCATATTTCAGATGAAGCATTAAAAAAAGCAGCAAAGTCTTCTCCCCTTGCTACCTTTAAAAAAATTAAAAAAGAATAATATTAAGCAGATATTCCAGCAAATATATGGTTACAGTTGCTGATATATAAATAAAAAGACATTTTACATCCCTTTTTATATTATATTTTCTGTTTATTATCTGCAATATAATCACAATACAATATAGTATCAAAAGCATCATCACCGATGTATTACTTAATATATTCAGAGCTCTTGAAAAACTCATACTGTTATTATAATCTGACAGATTGTAGTAATATACAGAATTATTTATTCCTGATAATATTGGCAACATACATACAGCTGTCTTTAATATGCCGGAATATTTCAGAAAAAAAGCCAGGATAAAAAACACTATTGTATTGTATGTATTTTTACGGGATAAATATTCCGCAAATAATTTATTCTCTGCATTGCGAGATATGAATAAGCATCCTAATACAATGCCCATAATATAGAATAATATCAGTGCTATAAGAATATATTTTTCAATATTTTTTTTGCTTTTCCTTGTATTTTTACTAACCATATTATATTTCCTTTTTCTAATTTATATTTACTCCAATAATGCCGCCAATAGCTGCCGGTGCAAAAGTTATTATTGATTTCATCAACAAAACTGAAGAAAACCGAAATGTACCATAATACAAAGATAATATTACTATAATGGCTAACACGGTAAATGCTGCAAAAATCCCCCACAATAAACCGTTTTCTTTAAAAAGCCTGGATAATATAAATCCATTAAAAAACGCAGTAATAGCCAGAATTGCAGCAATCACAACGGGCATAATATCATATGAAAAATCAGTTACTGACATAACTGCAGAAGTCAGACACATAATCATAAAAAATATTGCTGTACAGAATACAGCTGTCCCAAGTGATTTTACAATTCCTTTTGTATTATTCTTTAATATTGATATATATTTAAACAACAAAAAACACCTCCTACCGAATGTTTAATACATTCTATTCGGTAAAAGGTGTTTTAATTCTTTTAATTTTAAAAATTAGTCAACTTTAAGTTTTGCAACTTCAGAGATAGCCCATCTTTTGAAACGGATTTTGGAGCTGCCTGTACCTGTTTCAACTACGATAGTATCTTCTTTCATAGCTACAACGATGCCAACAACGCCACCGATTGTTGTAACAGTGTCACCAATTTCAACACTGCTTCTCATTTCCTGCATTTCTTTATCTTTCTTTTTCTGTGGACGGATAAGCATGAAATACATTACAACGATAACAAGGATAAATGGAACCATGCTAACAATCATAGAGCCTGTTGTTGCTGTTGCTGTTTCTAACATAAACATAGTGTTTTACCTCCTAATAGACTAAATAAAATTATAACATATATTTTTATTCTTTGCAATAAGTTTAAATGCGGGTATCGAGCAAATCCACATATTTTCTGTAAAAATCTTCAAAAGTATCATTATCAAGTGATTCTCTGATTTTTTCCATAAGATTGTTATAGAAATACAAATTGTGCATTACTGCAAGACGCATAGCAAGCATTTCGTCAGCTTTGAAAAGATGACGTATATATGCTTTGGAATAAGTTTTGCATACAGGACAATCGCATTCTGGATCTATTGGTTCAGTATCAAGCTGATATTTGGCATTTTTAATATTGATAATACCATTCCATGTGTTGATATGGCCGTGTCGTGCATTTCTGCTTGGCATTACACAGTCAAAGATATCAACACCGCGGCGAACAGCTTCCAGAATATTACCAGGTGTACCAACACCCATAAGATATCTGATTTTGTCCTTTGGCATGTGTTCTTCAACTACAGAAATAACATGATACATTTCTTCTTTTGGTTCACCAACCGCAAGACCACCAATTGCATAGCCGTCAAGATCAAGTTCACGGATTTCTTTCATATGGTTTACTCGAAGATCATCAAAGCAGCAACCCTGATTGATACCAAAGAGCATCTGATGTTTATTGATTGTTGTGTCAAGACTATTGAGTCTGTCCATTTCTGTTTTGCATCGTTTCAGCCAGCGTGTTGTTCTTGCACATGATTCTTTTGAATAGGAATGCTGCGCCGGATTTTCTACACATTCATCAAAAGCCATTGCGATTGTGGATGCAAGATTTGACTGAATCTGCATACTTTCTTCAGGACCCATAAAAATTTTTCTGCCATCTATATGGGAAGAAAAATAAACACCTTCTTCTTTGATTTTTCTCAATTTTGCAAGAGAAAAAACCTGAAAACCGCCACTGTCAGTAAGAATAGGTCTTTTCCAGTTTGTAAACTGATGCAGACCGCCTAAATCGTGCACAATTTTATCAGTAGGTCTGAGATGGAGATGGTATGTGTTGCAGAGCATAACCTGACAACGGATATCCTCAAGGTCTTTTGTGGAAAGTCCGCCTTTGATTGCTGCTGTTGTTGCAACGTTCATAAATGCCGGAGTCTGTACTGTGCCGTGAACTGTTGTGAATTCACCGCGTCGTGCAGTATTAACATTTTTTATAAGTTTATATGACATAAATAACCTCTTAAAGAATAATCATCGCATCGCCAAAGCTGTAAAAACGATATCTTTCTTCTACAGCGTGTTTATATGCTGACATACAGTTTTCATAACCTGCCAATGCGCTTACAAGCATAATAAGTGTACTTTCAGGCAAATGGAAATTGGTAATAAGACCGTCAATAGCTTTAAATTCATATCCTGGATAAATAAAAATATTTGTGTCCATACTGCAGGCTTTGATATCGCCATTATATGTATAACAGGATTCAAGAGTTCTGGTGCTTGTGGTACCTACAGAGATAACACGTCTTCCCTCTCTCTTTGCCTGTTTTACTGCATCTGCAGTATCCTGTGGGATTGTGAACCATTCACTGTGCATATCATGTTCAAGGATATTGTCAACCTTAACAGGTCTGAATGTACCCAAACCTACATGGAGAGTAATATATTTGATTATTACACCTTTATCTTCCAGCTTTTTCATCAGTTCCTGTGTAAAGTGAAGCCCTGCTGTAGGTGCCGCTGCTGAACCAAGAATTTTTGCATATTCCGTCTGGTATAAAGAACCATCTTCAAGTTCTTTAGTAATATAATGCGGAAGCGGAAGTTTGCCAAAAATATCAAGTGCTTCAAACAAAGTCTGTGTTGTATAGTGGAATCTGATAATTTTATTACCATTTTCAAGTGTTTCCACAATTTCTGCAGATAAACAACTGTCACTGAAAATAATCTTGTCGCCGTTTCTCAGTTTTCTGCCTGGTTTTGCAAGACATTCCCACACATCCTGTTCTTTCTGTTTAAGCATAAGAACTTCACAGGCAGCACCTGTTTCCTTGTTGCCGTAAAGTCTGGCAGGAAGAACTTTGGAGTCGTTGAGAACCAGCACATCGCCAGGATTGAGAATGTCGAGTATATCAGTGAAAACTTTATCCTGATAATTGTCTTTTTTATTTTTATCAACACACAGCAATTTACAGCTGTCACGAGGGATTGCAGGAGTTTGTGCAATAAGTTCCTGTGGCAGGTCAAAATAATATGATGCTGTGTTCATCAAATCTGTCATTTCAATACATCCTTCTAAGTTTATAACTAATATATTATATTAGATTTATGTTCTGATTTCAAGATATAATTAAAACAAAACTCCCTTTGAAATAAAGGGAGTCAGTTTTTTATTTTTTGAAAATATAGCCAGGGTTAGGTCTGTTTACTTTACGAATTTCGCTTGAATCTGTGCACTCGCCTGCAACAGCTTTAAGTTCTGTAATATCAGCATTGTTCGGTACTTCAAAGCGGAAGAAATGATCATCAGCAGTTTTTGTACCAAGAGATACTCCATTTGCAAACAGTTCAACTTCAGGCTGATTGGAATATACAGTAACTTTTGTTACATCTTCAACTCTGTCCACATAACGTTTACCACCGATATGAACAAACGGTTCATCAGAAAGCCATGCTTTATATGCATAGAAAGCATCTTTTTTATACTGACGGTCTATTGTAATAAGGCCTTTTCTGTTCTGCCCCGGCATACCGCCTTCGTTTCTTCCGTCTGCAGCATAGTCAAACATATTCCAGCAGATTCTTATCCACAGATAATCTCTTGTATAAAGCTGTTTTATAAGTTCTTCGTGGAAATGTGCATGAAATTCTTCAGTAAAATCCCATGCTTCAGGATTTGAACTGTGCCAGTTAAGTGATTCACAGCCATATTCGGAAACACCTATCGGTTTATCAGGATAATTTTTGTGGAATTCATCAAGCCATCTGCCATTATCCTCAATTTCACCACCATACCAGCCGTAATAGAGATTATATCCCACCGCATCGGTGATATTTATAAACGGATCATCTGAAGCTGTTGATGCTATACTGCCAATTACTGTCAATCGTGTACTGTCAAGACTATGACACAGGTCATTAAGTACCTTATGATTTTCTGTAACATCAATGTAATTTTCCTGAATATCAAGTTCGTTTGATAATCCCCATACAGCAATTGAAGGATGATTATAATTCTGAACCACCAGTTCTTTAAGCTGTGAATATGTATTTTCTTTTGCCTTTGGTTCATGTTTGTTTATGTATGGAATTTCTGCCCATACAATAAGACCGTATTTATCACAAAGATCATAGAAATACTGGTTGTGCTGATAATGTGCAAGACGAACTGCATTTGCTCCAAGTTCACGTATTAAAGACATGTCTTCATCCATATCTTCTTTAGTGAGTGCATTGCCTTTTATCCATCTGTCCTGATGACGTGCAACAGCATACAACGGATAAATTTCACCATTTAAGATAAAACCTTTTTTCGCATCAAGATAATAGCTGCGACAACCGAATGTTACGGATACATTATCAATAATTTCATCGTCTTTGGCAATATATGCTTCAGCTTTATAAAGGTAAGGATCCTTTATCCCGTGCCAGAGATGAGCATTTTCTATGGTAAGTACAGTTTTTGTTTCGTTTGCAGAAAGTTCTTTAGCAGATATTATTTCGCCAAGATCAGATTTAATTACACAAATAATCTTATGTTCAGGACTTACATTTTTTGCAAATACTTCTATTTCAACCTCTGCATCTGTTCCTTTGACAATCGGTGTAACCTTGATGCCCTGTGATCCAAAATAATCAAGGTCAAAATGTGTATCGTTTACACAGATAATATTAACATCACGGTACAATCCGCCATAGTTTGGGAAATCCATTTCCAGAGGGTAAATGGTATCAGTAACACGATTGTCCACCTTAACGCGTATTGTGGATATTTCGTCCTTTTTAAGTGCTTCTGTAATATCTGCACGCCATGTGGAATAACCGCCTGTATGAGATGCTATTTCATTATTATTTACAAAAATAGTGGCAACAGAGTTTGACCCCTGAAATTCAATATAATATCTGTCTGCTTTAGGCAAAAGGCCTCTGCGCACAGGTTTGCTGTACATTCCGATACCACGGTAATAATCATCTCCGCCATCCTGACCGTCTATGCCGTTCCATGTATGAGGAATATCAACCATTCCGAACCCCGAATTGGAACGAGTGAACATCCAACCTTCATTAATGTTAACTATCTGTCTCATAACTGAACTTTCCTTTCAAATTACTATCTCTATTATATACCAACAATCGATTTAAATCCATAATATTATTAATATGTTTGCAGTTGATTATATGATTTTTTTGATGTACAATTTATTTGATTTTCTTTTATGAGGTTATATATATGAAAAAAGGAAAAAAGATTATAATTACACTTGCTGTTCTGCTTCTGGTATCTGCAGCATATTTGTTCCACGAAACATTTTTTAACTTTGATGTTCTTGGTGTTTCTTTTGTAACTACAAACAAAACACCTGAACCTACGCCAACTCCAACACCTGAACCTACAATAAAACCCAGCGAAAAAATCAGCTTTGTAGGTGTGGGCGACAATCTTATCCATGGTTCAATTTATCTTCAGGCAGCAAACCGTGCAAATGGAAGCGGTTATGATTTCAGCTATGTATATCAACATACCGAAGATTATTTTGATAATTTCGATATTAAATTTATCAATCAGGAAACCCTTGTAAATGATGCTTTTGCACCATCACATTATCCTCAGTTTTCCACACCAACTGATATGGGATATCAGGTTATAGATATGGGTTTCAACGCTATTGGTATGAGCAACAATCACTCTTATGATAAAGGACCTGACGGCATACGTTCTTCCCTTGAATTCTGGTCTCAGTTTGATGACATTGCATATTTTGGTTTCTATACCGGTGATGATGCAAATGAAATCAAATATCTCGATGTAAACGGCATCAAAGTTGCTTTTGTTGCTTATACAATGTATACCAATGGACTTTCAATTTACGATGAAACCTGCCCTAAAGTTGTTTCAACAAGCGACTATGAAACCATCGAGCGTCAGGTATCTATTGCGAAAGAAAATGCGGATATTGTTATCGCATCCTGTCACTGGGGATATGAAGACACAAACCAGACCATACCTTTGCAGAATGAAATCGCACAGAAACTCAATGAATTTGGTGTTGATGCAATTATAGGTACACATCCGCATGTTATTCAGACGGTAGAATGGATTGAAAACCCTGAAAACGGTCACAGAACAATTGTATGTTATTCATTGGGCAATTTTGTTTCAGCTCAGTCTGCTGCAAACAATATGCTTGGCGGTATGTTCCAGTTTGATATTGTAAAAACATACACAGATCTTGAAGACAACTACATAATGAGCATTGAAAATCCTAAATTTGTTCCTACTGTAACACATTATGATTCAAACTATTCCAATGTAAGAAACTATCTTCTCAGTGATTACACCGAAGAACTTGCAAACAAGCATGGCGTACGTGCTATGCAGAGCGTATTCTCCATCGAATTTATGGAAAATATCATAAACAAATACATTCCGGAAGAATTTTTGCTTTATAAATAAACAAATTTAAAAGAGAGGGGTTATCCCCTCTCTTTTTATTTATTATTTTACAATTTTTTCTCCGCAAGTGCTGCAGTAATGACTGTCTTTTTCAAGAACATTGCCGCATTTGGAACACATTTCAACTGAGTCACTATCTTCATATTTTTTTGCAAGTTCTTCAGCTTCGGTGTTACCAAATGTTTCCAGTGGCTTTTTAAGCAGTTCATCAAGTTCTTTTTTACGTTTATCATCTTTTTCTTTTTTCCTGATAACAATTTCAGCTATCAGAGAAGCAACAAACACAAAGATTGGGAATATTACAGCACCTATGCCAGAAGAGTTGGTCTGCATAATTCTGTCAGCTGCATTGGAAAACGCTTTGCTGAAATATTCTTCGTCACTGAGAGATGAATCATAGTAATATTCATCAAGTTTGTCAAGCAAAATGCTTCTTGCATCTGCGTCAATAACAGAATCAGCCACAGCTCCGCTTAATGCAAACGTATAGTACGAATCATTTGTTTCGCAGAAAATAAGCAGCATATGTGCTTCATCTGTAAACAGCTGATCATATTTGTCATTTGCAAATTTTTCGGCATAGTCATAGAAATTTCCGCCAACATCGTCCGTAATATAAACATAAGGCTGAACACCTGTCATTTTATAAAAATGTTTAAGCCCTGCTTTAAATTCTGATGAATTTCCAATCCATCCAAGTTCATCTGTATAGTAGGATGTTTCGTTTACAGAACCTGATGGCAATGGTGTTCTTTCCACCTGATTGCCTGTAAATACAGTCAAAGCCCCAAACATAGCCATTATCAGGCTGGTCATCATTATTATTATGAGTACTATATGTAAGCAACCTGTAGCATTCTGAGAATTGTTTGTATTGTTGGAATTGTTGTTTGGTGTATTGTTGTTCGGCGAATTGTTTGGATTATTGTAGTTTTTATTGCCACTGTTATTGATTATAACAGGGCCTGAAACTCTCGGAAATCCCCATAAACCGCCATAGTAACCGCCTGTAGGTCGTGGCCGGTTATAACCTGAAGATGGTCTTGGATTATATGATGAACCACCATAACGGCCGGAACTGCCACCAAAACTACTGCTGCCGCGACTTCCGCCACCAAAGCTTCCGCCACCGCCAAAACTGCCGCCTCTGCTGCCACCGAAACCGCCTCCGCGACTTCCGCCGCCTCCACCGCCGGCTCTACCCATAATGCGTTCCTCCTGAAAATAATTACTTTAAACCAAAAAGATGCAACCTTTAAGGCTGCATCTTTTGTTATATTAGATTATAAGCCCATTTTTTCTTTAAGCTTTGCAAGTTCATCTTCTACAGAAGGTGTGCCCAAAGAATATTTCTTTTCAAGTGCTTTTGCTTCATCAACAGGTTTGGAGTTAAGTTCTGCCATACTGTTTGCTTTATCAAGCATTTTGTCTGCTTTTTCTTCCATACGTTTAAAAGCAGCCATTGCATCCTGTGCAGCATCTGCATGGTCATCAAATGCATTGATTTTTTCCTGTGTTTTTGCTACAGCAACTTTAGCTTTAATAGCTTCTTTTCTTGCTTTAAGTTCATTGATATCATTTGTAAGCTTATCATGAAGCTGACGCATTTTCATTGCGTTTTCATGTGCTACTGCATATGCTGTATGAAGTGCAGCACCTGCTGTTTCGAGTTCCTGTTTTTTTGTAAGGAATACTCTTGCATCGCCGTCATTGCCAGCCTGAATAGCTTTCTGTGCCAAAGCAAGATATTTTTCTACTTCTGCTACATTAGCGTCAACAGCACGTTTTGTGCGTGTTTCTTCTGCCATAACAGCTGCTGTTTCTTCTTTAACTTCAGCAAGATCTTCCATCATATCTCTGAGATACTGTTCAATCATTTTTGAAGGATCTTCAAATTTGTCAAGTAATTCGTTGATATTTGCTTTAAGGATGTCGTTAAATCTACTCAAAATAGTTGCCATAATTTTTCCTCCCAAAATAGAAAAACTTTATTTGGTTTAATTATAACATCTTTTCATTCATTTTCAAGTAATTATACGTCGTGTAGCGATTCTTTAACACAATTTTCATATAATAAAAAACCGCTGAAAATTCAGCGGTTTCTGTTAACATTTTTATATTATCAAAATGCATTTTCAATTATATTTACTGTTCTGTTTTCAGTATAAACTTCCGCAACATCAAAACGGATTGTATGTTCCGAAAGATTATTCTGCTGCAGAAATAAATCTGCAGTTTTTCTGACTTTGCTCTGCTTGTTATAGTCAACAAAATCCTTGGCGGATGCATAACTGTCATTTTTACGGGTCTTAACCTCGATTATTACAATTGTGTTGCCTTTTTGGGCAACTATATCCAGTTCGCCATATCTGCAGGAAAAATTACGCGCAATTATCCTGTATCCTTTAAAGAAATACATTCTTGCAACTTTTCTTTCCCCTTCATCGCCAATCAGTCTGTTTATGTTCATTTAAGCAACTCCGGTCTGTTTTTAAGAAAACTTTTTCTGTAAAAATCCTGTATTCCGTGTTCCATAAGCAGTTCATAGTGCAGTTTTGTCGGATATCCTTTATGCTTGTCCAATCTGTATTGTGGATACTGTTCGTGCAGTTTTTCCATATATCTGTCACGACTTACCTTTGCCAGAATTGACGCTGCAGCAATAGAAAGGCTTTTTGCATCGCCTTTTACAACCGCTTTTGTTTCAATTTCCATCTGCGGAGGCACTTTATTGCCGTCAACTATAACAAAATCAGGTGTCAAGCCAAGTTCCTTTACAGCATTTTTCATTCCCTGAAGTGATGCGTTAAGTATATTTATCTCATCAATTGTCTGCGGACTCACCATAACAATACTGTAAGCAACAGCATTTTCTATGATAATATCAAAAAGTTTTTCTCTTTTCTTCTCACGAATTTTTTTGGAGTCATTAATTTCTTCACATACAAAATCATCTTTGAGTACAACTGCTGCACAACACACAGGACCACACAAAGGGCCTCTGCCCGCTTCGTCAACACCACACAAAACAGGATAATCCGTTCTTAAAGCTTGGTCAAACAAATATAACTCAGACATAATCTTCTGGCCTTTCAAGTGTAATTCTGCCTAATTTAGAAGCTCTGAATTCATCGCAAAGCATAATTGCTGCACGCTCTGTGTTTTCTTCATTACCCGGCAGCAACATACCGCGTTTACGGGCAATTTTACACAGAATTTCATAGTTTTCCATCTCTAAATCAGATTCTGCAAGCTTGTATCTTTCCACAAGGAGCTTTGGATAGATATTTTTGAGTTCATCTATAAGTGACATTGCAAGAGTTTCGATATCAAGGATTTCATCTTTGATGGAACCGATAAATGCAAGGTTTGATGCAATATTGTTGTTGTCAAACTTGCGCCACAAAACACCTGGCATATCAAGAAGCTCAAAGTTATCTACCGTAATCCACTGTTTACCACGTGTTACACCAGGTTTATCGGCAGCTTTTGCACGCTGTTCACCTGCAAAACCATTAATAAACGTTGATTTGCCTACATTTGGAATACC
>JAZOTI010000130.1:0-15710 GCA_045657565.1 Oscillospiraceae bacterium
ACATTCAGAGTGGTGACACTGCTGTTGTGCTTGTTGATGATTTTGTTGCCAAAAAGTAAAAATTAAGTAAAATTTTGTATTTTCAATTGACTAAGATTATTATTATGGTATCATAATAATGCTTAAAATAAGCTTTTAAAAATTATGTAAATCAGGAGTTTAAAAGTAAAAGTATGAAAAAAGTATTATCTGTTATTATGGCTCTCGCCCTTTCTATGACACTCTTCACAGCTTGCGGTGGTAACAACGAAGCTTCTGCAACATACGATGTTAACGAAATCGTTACAAAAATCAATGATGCAGTTCCAGTTGCAATGGCTGGCGATTTCACAGAAGAAGAGCTCACAATGATGGTAGGTCTCAACAGCGAAGATATCGCAAGCTGGGCTGGCAAATATGCTATGGTTAACGTTTCTTCTGACCGTCTTATCGTTATCGAAGCAGCTGAAGGCAAAGTTGATGTTGTTAAAGCAGCTTTGGAAACATACAAAGAAAACGTTGCAGCACAGTTTGAACTTTACCTTGCTGACCAGTACGAAAAAGCAAAAGCTGGCAGAGTTGTTGTAAAAGGCAACTATGTTCTTCTTGCTATCCTCGGCGATGGCCAGGTTGTTGTAGATGAAGGCGTTGAAGCTGCATATGCACCAGTTGACACAGCAATCGACGAAGCTTTCAAATAATATTTAATTTTAATAATAAAAAGTCGGAGTTTATAAGCGACTCCGACTTTTTTATAGTTTATAATCGGAGGAACCCAGTTTGATTTTCAGTAATATATTTTTTCTGTTCAGGTTTTTGCCTGTGGTATTACTTATATATTACATTGCGCCTTACAAATTCAAAAACGGTATTATTACAATTGCCAGCCTGATTTTTTATTCATGGGGTGAAGTAAAATACTTCCCTATTATGATTGCAAGTACTGTTGTTGACTTTTTTGCATCTCGTACTATAGAAAGAAACCGTAATAATCAGAGAACCAAAAACATATGTCTGGCCTGTTCAATGATTTTCAACCTTGGCAGCCTTTTGTTCTTCAAATATACTGACTTCTTTATTTCAAACATCAACAACTTTTTCGGCACAGGCATCCCTTTGCTTAACATAACATTGCCTCTGGGTATCAGTTTCTATACATTCCAGACAATGAGCTATACAATTGACGTATATCGCGGCAAAGTAGAAGCGGAAAAGAACATCATCAACTTTTCTGCTTTTGTTACAATGTTCCCTCAGCTTATTGCAGGCCCTATTGTTAAGTATACAGATATCAACGAAAAACTTAACACATATGAAGGAAGAATCACCCTTGAAGGCATCAACGAAGGTATTAAATGGTTCATCCTTGGTGTTGGCAAAAAGGTGCTTATTGCAAATAATGTAGGCGCTTTGTGGACAGATATTGAGACTATGGGCTTTGCTGTAGGCACTCCACTTGCATGGCTTGGTATTATTGCATATTCCCTGCAGATTTATTTTGACTTTTCCGGTTATTCTCTTATGGCAATTGGTCTTGGTAAAATGCTTGGTTTTGATTTCCCACAGAACTTTAACCTGCCTTATATTTCAAAAAGCATTACAGAGTTCTGGAGCAGATGGCATATGACCCTTAGCGGTTGGTTCAAGGAGTATGTTTACATTCCTCTTGGGGGTAACCGCAAAGGCCTTAAAAGACAGATTCTCAATATGCTTGTTGTATGGTTCCTTACAGGTTTCTGGCATGGTGCTGACTGGAACTTTATGTTGTGGGGACTTTACTTCTTTATTCTTCTCGCTATAGAAAAAATATTCCTGCTCAAACACCTTAAAAAACACCCTGTAATCGGACATATATACACCATTTTAGGTTTTGTTATCGGTTGGGCAATTTTCTATATCACTGACCTGCCAACTCTTGGCAATTTCATTGTAACGCTGTTCAGCTTTACACCTGATGCAAGATTTGGCTACTACTTTGGCAGTTATATCATCTCTATTGTGGTTGGTATTCTCTGTTCCACACCTCTTACCACAAAATTCTACGACAAATACAAAAACAATAACTATGTAATGATTCCATTGCTTACTGTTATTCTGCTTTTGTCAATTGCTTATCTTGTAGACTCCACCTACAATCCATTTATTTATTTCAGATTTTAGAGGGAGGTTTTAAGTTAAGATGAAAAATTTATTGAATAAATTAAAAAAATATCCTTTGCTTGTTTTCTTTGCAGTGTTTCTTTATGTTCTGAGTATTGCTGACCTGTTTTCTCCTCAGTACGAAAAATCAGAACTGGAAAACCGAGACCTTGCAAAGTTCCCTAAATTCAGTGTTAAGTCACTTGTAAACAACGAATACACCCCTCAGATAGAAGATTTTACGGAAGACCACTTTATCCAGAGAAACAGCTGGATAAGCCTTAAAAGTATCTGTGAATCTGTTTTGGGCAAAGGTGAAAACAACGGCATTGTTTACGGCAAAGACGGTTATCTGTTTACAAAATCCCTTAACAGCAGCACCCAACAGCGTGAGAAAAACCTTAATGCTATCAGTGCTTTTATAACCAACAACTCTGAATTTGATATCAAGGTTATGCTTGTGCCTACTGCCCCATCGGTTATGACAGACAAGGTTAAACCCGGCAGCCCTGTAAATGATGCTTCCGTTGCAATCGGTCAGCTTGAAAGTCTTATCGGCAGTGAAAATATGATTGATGTAACAGAAACTCTCAAAGCACATAACAGTGAATATATCTATTACCGCACAGACCATCACTGGACAACACTTGGTGCCTATTATGCTTATGCAGATTATATGAATTCTATAGGCAGAACACCTCGCAGTGTTGAAAAATTCAATTTTGTTGAAGTTGAAAACTTCCTTGGCACACATTATTCAAAATCCAAGAATTTCAATGTTGAAGCGGATGTTATGACTTACATTGAAAACGACAGCCAGATGGATATTATGGGCACAGTACATCCTATCTATGAATACGAAAAACTGGATGTACGTGACAAATACGCAATGTTTTTGCGAGGCAACAATGCTTTTGTTTCCATCAATGGTAAAGGTGAAGGCAAAGTTCTGGTTATCAAGGACAGTTATGCAAACTGTTTTGTTCCTTTCCTTACAGATGACTTTGAACAGATTGATGTAATTGACCTTCGCTTCCATTCTCAGAGTGTAAGAAAACTTATGCAGGAAATGGAATATGACAGTGTTCTTGTTTTGTATAACAGTGAAACAATCGACACCGATATCAACGTTGTAAAACTTAACTTCTATAATGGTTAAATAAAAAAAGCAGTATATCAATTGATATACTGCTTTTAATTTTTTATTAACCCATATTGTATGTGGTCATTACTTTTCTGTAAATATCAGTCATTTCTATATCACCTGTGATATATGCAGAATTTATTGCAAAGCCTTTCCCCTGCACTGTAACATCCAATTAAATTTCGTAACAATCAGCAAAATATATGTGTGAAGTTGCTGTTATAAAAAACAGCGCAAACCGCAATGGTCTGCGCTGTTTTTGAAACATAAATTAAATAGCTCTTGTATATTCTTTAAGCCATTCGTTTTCTTCTTCTGTAAGATATGGGCTAAGTTTTTCAAATACCTGTGCGTGATATTCATTAAGCCATCTGATTTCTTTTTTATCCATCAAATCAGGGTTGATGGCATCAAGGTCGATTGGTGCAAATGTAATTGGTTCAAAGTACATAAACTGACCATATTCGTTTTTAACACCTTCACGGCAGATAACTTCGTTTTCAATTCTAATACCATGGCTGCCTTCGATGTAAACACCAGGTTCGATTGTTGTAATCATACCTTCAACAAATACGCCGCCTTCGTTTTTGCCAGGAACATTCTGCCAACGGAAACCGTTTGGACCTTCATGTACACCAAGGATATGGCCTACACCGTGGCCTGTACCACATTTGTAGTCAAGGTTAACATCCCACAGTGGCTGTCTTGCAAGGATGTCAAGGTTCTGACCAATACAGCCTTTAAGGAATCTTGCGTTGCTGAGTGCAAGAACACCACGAACAACTGCTGTGAAATGAGCTTTGATTTCTTCGCTGATTTCGCCCAGAACAAAAGTTCTTGTGATGTCTGTTGAACCTTCTTTATAATGTCCGCCGGAGTCAAGAAGAAGCATGCCTTCGTTTGTGATTTCTTTTGTTGTTTCAGGCTGTGCGGAGTAGTGCATCATTGCTGCGTTTTCTTTATAACCACAGATTGGGTCAAAGCTGAGGTCAAGATAACCTGGCTGAATGCTTCTGAGGTAAGAAACATATTCCTGTGCAGAAACTTCTGTCATTGGCATTTTACCTGCGTTTTTCTTGAGCCAGTACATAAACTTTGTAACAGCAACACAGTCTTTGATGTGTGCGATGCGGCTGTTTTCAAGTTCTGTAGGGTTTTTAACAGCTTTCATCAGGAGAGATGGGTTCTGTGCTTCGATAACATTTGCTTTGATTGCATTAACAACAGCAAAGTTTGTTTTGGATGGGTCAAGGAGAACTGTGCTGTCTGCATCGATTGCTGCAACATAGCTGTAAATTTCTTCGTAAGGTTTAACTTCAACACCGCTCTGTTCAAAATGAGCCATAACGGATTCGTCAAAAATTTCCTTATTTGCAAAAATATATGCTTTATCCTTTGTCACTGCTGCAAAGCTGAGAACAACTGGTGTTCTGGAAACGTCATTACCACGGATATTGTAAAGCCATGCAATATCTTCAAGTGCTGCTATAACATGTACATCTGCACCTTTTTCTTCCATTTTTTCGCGGATATCGCTGAGTTTATCCTGAACAGATTTGCCTGCAAGATCCATTGTAAGAACATAAGCTTTTTCTGCGCTCATTGCAGGACGGTTTTCCCAAACCATATCAACAAGGTCTTCTGTTGTGTGGAGTGTTACACCTTTTTTTGCAAGTTCTTCAGCATAACCTCTGCCTTCTGCAACAGGAATTACTCTGCCGTCAAAAGCCAGCACGCCGCCTTCAGGTACATTTTCAATAACATACTGTTTTACTGTAGGAACACCAGGTTCACCCATTTTGCGAAGAATAACACCTGTGCCATCCAGTTCTCTTTCTGCCTGAATGAAGTATCTGCCGTCTGTCCAGAGGTTTGCTTCATCCTGTGTCACAACCATAACACCTGCAGAGCCTGTGAAACCTGAAAAGTGTTTTCTTGCTTTGAAGTATTCGCCTACATATTCAGACATATGAAAGTCATTTGTAGGGATAATCAAAGCTGAAAGATTTTTTTCTTTGAGCAAGTTCTGAAGACTTGCTACTCTTTCTTTAATCATCATATTTTCTCCTTTATGTAAATTATTTAATTTGATATAAATTAACCCACCGGTGTACCGATGGGTTGTATTTCATTATTTATCTGTTGTTCTTTGGATTTACAATGTTTCTCCAGTCAAGGTCACCACGTTCGAGACCATGGATAAGAACTTCTGCTGTTGCAATATTTGTTGCAACAGGAACATTGTTTTCGTCACAAAGACGAAGAAGGTTTTTGTCGCTTGGTTCATTTGAACGTGCAAGAGAGTCACGGAAGAACAAAAGCATATCTATTTCATTGTACTGCAGTCTTGCAGCAATCTGCTGGTCACCACCCTGGCTGCCACTGTAAAAACGGTGTACATTAAGGTTTGTAGCTTCAGCAACCATTTTGCCTGTAACCCCTGTTGCAAGAAGTGTATGTTTTGACAGAATACCACTGTATGCAATGCAGAACTGCACCATAAGTTCTTTCTTTCTGTCGTGTGCAATAATAGCTATGTTCATAATTTATCGCCTCCGTTACTTAACTATCATCGGTGTATGCTTACCTTGCAATCTGTCGCACATTGCAGAGAATATTTTTTTTGACAATCCGTCACGGGAAAGTGTATTTCCATCCATTGAAGCGACCTGGATGTTTATATCATACGGAATAAGGCCCAAAAGCTGCGCACAGCATGCGTCAATAATCTGGTCTCCGTCTGTAAAACCCGAATATCTGAAGGTATTCTTGTCATATTTGTTTATTACCAGACGTATATCCTTGATGCCACTTGAATAAATCTCATCAGACACAATACGTGCATCACGTACACTTACAATATCTGCATTGCATACTATAACCGCTGTTTTTGCCACTGGCAGTGCTGCTGCAAAAGCATCGCCTATACCTGCCGCTGTATCGATTATAATGTAATCATAACTGTTATAAATGCTGTCTGTTATTTTTTTGAGATTTTCAGGTTTGTATGAAATTCTTTTTGCCGGTGCGGGCATAATATGAAGATTATCTGTATGAGGGCTTGTAATAATCGCCTGTTTTATATCAGACACTCCTGTAAGCACATCACCTATATCATAAACGGATTTATCGCTTACACCGGAGATGACATCAATACTTCTCAGCCCCATATCAAGCTCTGTCAGAAAAGTTTTAAACCCACTGAGCGCAAATTCGGTAGCTAAGTAAGTGGCTATAGTGCTTTTGCCTGTTCCGCCTTTGCCGGAAGCAATCATTATAACCTGTGCCATTGTTCCCCCATAATAAAATCACATTACATATTCTTAAAAAATTATAACATAACCAACATTAATTTTACAACATTATTTTCCAATATTCTTGTTGCAAATTTACATTTTTAAGATTAAATCCAAATAATTTTTATAATATATTGCCAATAAATTATTTAAAAATGTTTACTGTAAAACGTTTTCCTGACCTTCTGGTGCCAATTCACCTTCTGTCGGCTGCATTGTTTCTGATTCCAGCAATTCACGCCAGTTTTCATTCTGACGAAGGTCTTTAAGACGGTAGTATTCCACAAAAATATCTCTTACGGATTCTGCGAGGAAATAACCGATACCAGCTTTTTCACCGATAACAGCAACTGCAATTTCAGGATTTTCGGTAGGACCGTAAGCCATGATTGTCGCATTGTAAAGATCTCCCGGCACCTGTGCAGTACCTGTCTTGGACGCTATTGTGTATGGCAATGTTGAAAAATATGTTGATGCCGCACCCTGTGAAGAAGCAAGAATCATACCTTTTTCAACAATTTCGTATGCGTTGTTTTTATCTTCAAGCACTGAAAGAACATTCTGTGGTGTTTCGTATACCACCTCTCCGTCCACAGAGATAATGGAGTCCACAATATGTGTGTTTTTTCTGACACCTTTGTTTGCAAGAGTGTTGGCATAGGTTGCAAGCTGCACAGTAGTGATTGCTGTGTCAAGCTGACCGATAGCTGTCTGGATAACGTCACCTGCCTGCCAGTTTTCTCCAAGGCTTTCGCGGTATTCAGGGTTGGAAACTATGCCTGTTTTTTCGCTTATTTCAAGACCTGTTTTTACGCCGAGACCACACTGATGTGCAATTTCGTTCATTTTTTCAATACCCAGCTGTCTGCCAAGATCAAAGAAGAAGCAGTTGCAGCTCACCTGCAGAGCAGTTTTTACATTGAGTAAACCGTGTGCGGTACCATACGCACAACTTGGCATATAGCTTGGTGCAAAGTACATATATGTACCTGTGCATCTGTAGGTATAGTTTTCATCAATAAGCCCTTCCTGCAGTGCAGCAATGGCCACAGAACATTTGAACACAGACCCCGGACGGTACAACCCCTGGGTTGCGCGGTTAAACAACGGATTGTTTTCGTCACTTGCATACTGCGAATAATTTGAGGAATATAGGTTGAGGTCATAGCTTGGATAGTTTGCCATGGCAAGAATACCGCCTGTTTTGGTATCAATAACCACCGCAGAAAGACCACTTGCTTCCTTGCCTTCTTTTGGTCTGCGCCAGAGAGATTCCATCTGATTTGCAAGGATATCGTTGAGTTTATCCTGAAGCTGATAGTCTATTGTAAGTTTTACAGTATCGCCTTCAAGAGGTGTATCCACAATTTCTGTATTTGTTATTTCACCATACATATTACGGTCGATAAGTTCCGAACCGTCTGTACCTTTCAGATAGCTTTCATAAAGCTTTTCAAGGCCTGCTTTACCCAGGGTATCATTCATTTTGTAACCCTGTTCTTTGAGTTCAGCATATTCTTCTGCCCAGATTGGACCTACTGTGCCAAGAATATGTGGCAGAATTGTTCCATCTTCATAATATCTTTTGCTGGTGTCGTAGATTTCAACACCTGTAAGACTGCGGGAATTTTCGGATATTACCGCCACTGTTTTTTCGCCCACATCCTTTGCAATGGTAAAAGGCATACTGAGAGAATAGCCTTCACGTTCCATTGTGTAACGGATGCCGCCTACTTTTCGCCACAAATCCTTTGGTACATTTTCCAGCTTGTATCTTTCGCCAAGCTTTTCCACTATATCATTTTCTGTGGCATATATATTAAGTTCAAGGGTTTTGCGTACCCATTCAATTTCGCTGTCTTTTCCGCTGACAAAATTGTACGGTTTTTCATTTGTCAATGGAAGAATGTCATTTACCTTGTCTCCGTTTGCTTCCAGAATATCCAGAACTTCAATAATTCTGTCGTTAAGTTTGTCAGCAGGCATGGACGCCCTGTTGAGAATAACATTGAACACCAGCTGGCTTGATGCAAGCGGTGTACCGTAAATATCAACTATATCCCCGCGTGAAGCCGTGAGTGTCTGCTCAAAGGAAACAGAAGTGTTGGAACTTTCAAAATGTTCCTGTCCTTCAATTATCTGAAACTGCACAAGCTTGAGAGAGTACAGCAAAAAGATTACAGCAATAACCAATGACAGTATTTTTATTCGCTGATTGAAAACCTTTTTCAAAATTTACCTCGCATTAAAACTTCTGAACTTTGTCTGTATTGCAATAATTGTTTTATAGTACAAAACAGAAAACGCCATTGAATACACAGAAGACAGCAGAACAGTTTTTACAAAAACAATCAGGCTTCCGCTGTGCCCCGGCAAAATGTAGTTAAACAAAAAGTCAATGGTAAGAATAATAAATGTAACCGCAAAAGCCAGCATAACTGTGTTGCGGTATGTAGGTTTGATGAGCACCTGTACTATGATTGAGCAGCCTGTGCAAAGAAGGATAATCGGTATTGTATACAACCCGATGATTCTGCCTGCAGAAAACTCCATAAACAGGCCTGCAATTATATAAACGATAATTTTATAGTTTTCTTCCTCAAGCATTGCAAGGTTTACGCAGAACGGAATAATAAAAACCGGTCTTACGCCCCACAATGATAAAAAACCAGGCGTGCCCTGAAAAATGTACAGCACAAACACACATATGCACAGCAATACATATTTTGTTATTTTTTCGATTGCTATCTTACGGCTGTTCATCTTTACCTCTGTTTACTGATAATCTTTAATAATAAAAACTGTTTTTACTTCTGATATTTCCGCTTCCGGCACAACCACAGCATAGTTATAGTTGCCTGAAGTATCTGTGTGTATTGACTCAACTGTGCCCACTACAAGACCTTCCGGGAATATTTCTCCCATACCTGTTGTGCTGATTATATCCCCCACTTTTGCCTTTGTGTTTTTAGGGAGATAGTTTATAACGGTTTTACCTTCATTGCTGTAAGCGCCTTCACCTGTAACAACCCCTGTATCTCTTGTACTGCTTACAAAGCAGGCTACACTTACGGACGGATTAAGGATTGTATAAACTCTTGAATAGTTTTTTCCTGTTTCAACAACAACACCTACAACGCCCTGTGAGGACATAACAACATCATTGACTTCAACTCCGTCTTTTTCCCCTGCATCAACAGTAAATGTTGCAAACTTATCAAGGCCGTCACGACCTACAACAGATGCGGAAACAATTTCAAAATCAGGGTTTGCTTCCTTTATTCCAAAAAACTCTTTGTACTCTTTATTCTCCTGCTTGATTTTATCGTAATCCACCTGATTTTTTTTAAGCTGGTGATTTTCTTCCTTGAGTTTTTCATTTTCTGCAATTATTTCATCTATGTCAATTGTTCTGTCTTTCCATACAGAAAACTTGTGTGACACTTTTGCGGTTACCTGACGGAAAGGCATGGATATCGCCCCCATAACCTCCTGTGGAAAGGTTGTGAGTTTGCCGTTTACACCTGCATAAAGTGCCATACCGAGAATCACAACAATAACTGCTGCCACTATTCTGAAAAGTTTGTTTTTAAACAAATCGGTTTCTCCTTTTCACATTTTTGCTGTATGCTAAATTTGCAAGCTCTGTTGAGCTTGCAAATTTTGGATTTTATTAGAATTTTCTTGTATCTGTCTGCAGAACATCACCGAGAACTTCCATATTGTCAAGTACATAACCTGTACCGTTTGCAACGCAGTCAAGTGGATTTTCTGCAATATAAACATCAATGCCTGTTTCGCGGTTGATGAGTTTGTCAAGACCTCTGAGCATAGCACCGCCGCCTGTAAGTGTGATACCGCTGCTGATAATGTCAGCTGCAAGTTCAGGTGGTGTTCTTTCGAGAGTTTCTTTAACAGCTTCGATGATTTTTTCAAGAGATTCCTGAAGTGCTTCTCTTACATCTTCACTGGAGATTGTAATATTTTTTGGAAGACCATTGATAAGGTTACGGCCTTTGATTTCAAGTGTAAGTTCTTCTTCAAGTTTATAAGCTGTGCCGATTTCGATTTTAATCTGTTCAGCAGTTCTTTCACCGATAAGAAGATTGAATTTTCTTTTGATGTAGTTGATGATTGCAGCATCAAATTCATCGCCGCCTGTTCTTACGCTTCTTGCTGTAACAATACCATTGAGAGCGATAACAGCAACTTCACTTGTACCACCACCGATGTCAACAACCATGTTGCCTGTTGCATCCTGTACAGGAAGACCTGCACCGATTGCAGCTGCCATTGGTTCTTCGATAATCATAACCTGACCTGCACCTGCTGCGATAGAGGCTTCTCTTACTGCACGTCTTTCAACTTCTGTAACACCTGATGGGATACAGATAACGATGCGTGGTTTAAAGAGCAAGGATGTGCCGCAGGCTTTTTTGATAAAAATTCTGAGCATACTTGCTGTAACGTCAAAGTCAGCAATAACGCCATCTTTAAGTGGTCTTACAACCACGATAGAACCTGGTGTACGGCCGATAACTTCTTTAGCTTCATTACCAACAAATTTAACTGTGTCGCTTTTTGTATCAACTGCAACAACACTTGGTTCTCTCATGATAACGCCTTTACCCTTCATAAAAACAAGAGTGTTGGCTGTACCAAGGTCGATGCCTACATCTTTAGTAAATCCAAACATAGATTTTCTCCTTTATAATAACCATATATATTTATACGTTTAATACTTATAATTAAGCAAATTAAATAATACCACAAACAATACCTGTTTGCAATTTATTTCATAATTTTTTTATAAATAATTTATAAAACTTTAATCTTTTTCAGGAATTTGTTAAGTTTTGCCAGCGGCAAACCTACAACATTATGGTAGTTGCCGTCTATGCGGCCGATATAACCACCCATAAAGCCCTGAATTGCATACCCTCCTGCTTTATCATATGGTTCATCTGTGGTTATATAATCCATAATTGCCTTTTCGCTGATTTCATCAACATAAACTTCTGTTGTATCTGCAAATGTATAATAAATACCTCTGCAGTATACTGTAACAGCAGTATGAACTTTATGCTTATTTCCTGACAGACTTCTAATCATTATATAAGCATCTGCCATATCCTGAGGTTTTTCAAGTATTTCACCGTCAAGATCCACTACTGTGTCACTTGCAATGATAACTGCATCTTTTTCAGCAGTACGGGATACAACATCTTTACATTTTTCGCGTGACAACACCAAAGCTTTCTTTTTTGCATTTTTTATATCAATACAGCTTTCGTCAAACTGTGGTGCAACACATTCAAATTCCGGTACAATAATGCCAAGAAGTTCTCTTCTTCTCGGTGAAGTTGAAGCCAATATAAATTTCATATTACATTACCTTTACATTATCTTGATTTTCTGTAAAGCAGCATTGCCAGTGAAACAGTAATGATATGTGCTACTGTAAGAGACATTGAAAAACCAAATGTAATTTTGAATATTGCAAGGTCAAGTACCGCAGGATTGTTTGGTGCAAAACCGATTGTTTCACCAAATGCAAGCCAGCTGAGCGCAGAAACACCTCCGCAGAGATTTGCAATTATTGAACCTGTAATAATGCCTGCCAGCAGATAAAACAGAAACAGAAAATCTTTTTTCATTTTTTACTCCTTATTATACCTCTAAATTGAACCTTTATAGTAAAGTCCACGGGTAAAATCTTTGCCAAACGGCTGTCTGTTGATAAATTTTTCTATAATTTTTTCAGCTTCGCTGCGGCTTTCCACAGTAAAGTTGAGAGAAAGATAGTCAGCACTGATATCCTGCTGTTTATCCCCCATATATATCGGAATAGGGTTGAAAATTTCACGGTATCCTTTTGCTTTCCCATGACATCTTACCGGCATTTCAAGACCTTTTCTGTCGGTGAGATAACCTTTGCCGTTACAGTTTCTGCAGTCGTTTATATTGCTCAAAGGACAGGATTTTGTAAGCATTACAGGCACATGACCGTATGCGTAAACAACTGTTTTTACATCTGCAGCTATTTTTCTGATGTTTTCTGTGGTGATTTCAGGCGACAAGGTAACAACATTTACACCGAGTTTGCCGTATTCTTCCGCTGCAAGAGAGTTGGAAATGTTCAAAGTAAAGGATGAAAATACATTTTTACCTTCAACAAGCGGAATGTGGCCGATATTCTGTACACAGAAGGCACCAAAACCCAGTTCTTCTGCCTGTTTTATATCATTTTTCAGTTTCTCTGTACCATTGAACATATCTCTTGGCAGTTCAAGTACAACTTTATTTTTGTAATTCTGAATTTCATCCGCGCCCATATAGTCAAGCGGCATTACAATATATTCAAACATATCCGCATATTTTGCGCTGAATTGCTGAGGATTTTCAAAGCGTGCAATAAGTTTTGATGATTTGTATACGGCAGATTTTGCCTTGTAGGAAAAATCATTGATTTCATATCTGTTAACAACACTTCTTGCATCAAGAAGCTTTGCGGCAAGCTCACGTCTTGCTTCGTTCACCGCTGACAAGGGCAGATATTTCCCTGGCAATATATTGAGTTCAAGAGAATCTGCAAAAAACGGTGTGCCGCCAAGTTTTGACAGTGCATTTGTAAGGCTTTTTGCAAAATCTCCCTGAGAGTCCTGTACAGGCTCGTTCACAGAAGCAGAAAAGCTGTTTTTTCCGTCTGAAATTGTGAGGATTGAACTTTCCTCGCCCATATCAAAGGTAAATTTAACAGGCACATACTGGCCTTCACGGCGATAAAGCTGACGCAACTGAGGAAGAACTTCTTTTGTACGCTGTGAATCCTCTTTAGTGCGCATACCAAAAATATCCTTTGAAAATGTGTTTTCAAGATAGTTATTTGTAAAGCCTGAACGGCTGAATGTGTCACGGAGAATCTGTTTGTCGTAAGCTTCACCATTAACTGCTTTGCGGCAGGCATCAACTGCACCCGCAACATATTCAGGGGTACGGAGTCGGCCTTCTATTTTTACACATTTTACGCCTGCATCTTTAAGCTGTTTTATCATATCCAGCCCACAGAGGTCTTTGAGGCTGAGATGGTTGTCGCTCTCTTCTCCTCTTGCTGAAAAAGGCAATCTGCAGGTGCCGGCACATCTGCCGCGGTTGCCGCTGCGTCCGCCAAGGAATGTGCTTGCATAACACTGACCTGACAATGACACGCAAAGAGCACCGTGGATGAAAACTTCTGTTTCAATTCCACAGTTTTCAGTGATATATTTAATCTGTTCAAAGGATAATTCCCTTGCAAGAATAACCCTTGTATAACCCATTTTTTTGAGAAGCAGTGCACCTTCCAGTGTATGTACAGCCATCTGTGTGGAACCGTGACGTGGAAGCTGTGGTGCAATTTCTTTTACAATTTCTGCCGCTGCAAGGTCCTGAAGAATTACTGCATCCACTCCACAGGCTGCAACATTTTTAACAGTTTCTGCAAAGCTGTCAAGTTCGTTGTCATAAAGAATTGTATTGAGGGTTACATTTACATTTACATTTCTTGCGTGGCAGAATTTAACTGCTTCTGTCAAAGTTTCATAGTCAAAGTTTGTTGCAGATGCCCTTGCGTTAAAACTTTGCACACCAAGATAGACAGCGTCTGCTCCCGCAAAAACCGCTGCCTTAAGGTTTTCAAAATCCCCTGCCGGTGCAAGAATTTCAAATCTTTTATCCATTGTGTCCTCTCTGGCTCTTGAGATACTGAATATCCACTTTAAGCTTTTCAAGTTCAACTTTTACTTTTTCTGCTTCATATCTTGCACGGTTTGCTTCTTCCAGATACTGTTTAATCTGAAGGCGCATATTGTCAGCACCTTTGGAAGATTTTTCCAGTTTGTCAAGATATGTCATTGCACACAATACAGCAGCTGCAGTTACAGATGCAGAAGGTGTCTGGTCCAGAACTGCTTTCATATCCTGATCAAGTGTTCTTGCAATCTGAAGAACATGTTCTTCAGGGTCAAGAGAATTGATTGTATAGGATGAACCTGCAATGTTGAGTTTTATTTTATTCAAAAGGAATTCCCCCTTTATTTCATTAAGGTCAATATAAGCATATCAACTCAACATAATAATACAATATATTTTATGTTTTCGCAATAATATTCTATATTTATCTATCAATTTTCCTGTTGAAAGAAAACTTTCTTGTTGGTATACTGTTAAAGTGGTTAATTTTACATATTGTATATTAACCCGATTATTAATGGAGAGGACGTGTAATATTGCATTACAACATTACATCAAAACAGCTTGCAGAAGAAGTAAAATCCATTCTTTTGCAGGAACATTCAAAACAGCTTAATGAAGCAAGCTATGATGATATTTACAAAGCAACTGCTTTGTGCATCAGAAGAATGCTTAGTAAAAAAAATAAAGAATTTATGGCTGACGCTTATGGTCAGGGTAAGAAAAAAGTATACTATCTCTGTATCGAATTCCTTATGGGCCGCAGCCTTAAAACAAACCTTTACAATATGGGACTTGACCAGGTTGCAAAGGATATGTTCAAAGAACTTGGCGTAAACGAAGAACGCATTTATGAATGCGAATCAGATGCAGGTCTTGGTAACGGTGGTCTTGGCCGTCTTGCAGCTTGCTTTATGGACGCTCTTGCAAGCGACCAGTACGCAGGCGGCGGTTACTCTATTCTTTATGAATATGGTATCTTCAAACAGAAAATCGTTAACGGCTGGCAGCACGAATTGCCTGACAACTGGCTTCCAGGCGGTGAAGTATGGCTTAAAGCTCATCCAAACCAGGCTTTTGAAGTTAAATTCGGCGGTACTGTAGACAGCCTCTGGAGCGATGGTTTCCACCATGTTATCCACAAGGATTACTCCAGTGTTATGGCTGTACCACACGATATGTATATCTCCGGTTACGGTTCAAAAGGTGTTTCCAAACTTAGACTCTGGGAAGCTAAAGCAAAATCCATCGATATGGAAAGCTTTAATAAAGGCGACTACCTGCAGGCAATCAAAGCAGGCAGCGACGCTGAACTTATCTCCAAAGTTCTCTACCCTAACGACAACCACATTGAAGGTAAAATTCTGAGACTTAAACAGCAGTACTTCTTCTGCAGCGCAAGTATCAACGATATTGTTACA
>JAZOTI010000131.1:0-5039 GCA_045657565.1 Oscillospiraceae bacterium
TGTGCCACATCCGTTTGTGCCGCAACCGTTTGTACCACATCCATTTGTGCCGCAGCCATTTGTGCCGCAGCCATTTGTGCCGCAGCCATTTGCACAGTTTGCGCAGTCCCCGTTGCAGTTCGCACCACAGCCGCCGTTTGCTGTGTCAATTCCGAAGTTAGTACATCCTGTGCAGTCTCCATTACAGTTCGCACCACAGCCACCATTTGCTGTGTCAGTGCCGAAGTTTCCACAGTCGCAGTTGTAGTTTCCACAGTCACAGCTATAGTTTGTTCCACAGTTGCAGCTGTAGTTTGTTCCGCAATCACAGCTATAGCTTGCACCACAGCCGCAGCCGCCGCAGTTTGATGTGCAACCACAGCCGTTTTCTGCCGTTTCACCATAATCGTTTGCAGATGTTTCATATTCTCCGCCTGCTGCCGCACAGAGATCTTTTTCAAAGGTTTCACAAACAGAAACAGAATCAGAAGGATAAGGACGGATGCCTTCCACCCAGATGTTTTCTGTTTTCCACAGTTTATCCACCACACTGCCGCGGATGTGTGCAATGTATCGGCTTGTGCCCTGGCAGATTTCGCGGTAGATACGGCAGGACAGGTTGATCACCATACATGAACCGTCAATTGCGGGCAGAACATTTGCAAGGCAGGCAGCTTTTTCGCCGTTCTGTGTGGAGTAGTAATCATAGATAACCTCGCTTACCAGTTCCACAGGAATTGCCATATAGGACGCAGGGCATGCACAGGATGCAGGTTTTGTGCGGACAATAACCTGACCTCTGATTGTCACCTGAACCCCCGGTGCAGCGCTGTCGCAGTCCACAAGCTGTTCTGTAGCATGTGTAATGCGCAATGACGCAAATTTTGTGTCGATGCCGCAGGCTGTGTCCACAAGGCCTGTGCAGCTGTTGATAAACTGGCTCATACTTGGCAGGACAATGCGTTCGTTGATGCGGCGGGACGCGATGTATTTTACATTTTTTGTGCAGATGTCAAGACATTCATTCACAAGATTGTTTTCGGTGATGCCGAATTTCTGGCGGTTGTTCATAATAAATTCCCTGCAGTTTTTTGCTTCACATACCATAAAATTGCCTCCGTAAAAAGTTATTGCAATTTGTTTTGTTGCTTGTGGCTATTGTATGGCGGCAAAGGGAAATTTGTTACCGCTGAAGGTGTCCTGACAGGCGAAAAAGGCGAATTATAGATTTTTTCTATACGTGATAGTGTACAAAAAACCACTGCACTATCACCGTAGCTAAAGGGTTGTTATTGGGTAATTCCGTCATATATTTGTACAAAACGCCGAATTTGGCGGATTTTTTTTGACAAAACCGTTAGGTTGATGGTATAATCATACGGCACTTTGAAAGTGCAGGATATTCAAACTGTTTAAAAATTCCCTGTGACGGCAAAAATCACAGTGATTAACCTAAAATTTATTTTCATAATTCCGCACAGTGCGGAGTTCCCACACGAAAAAGGAGATTATATGACAGAACTGAAACACAGGTTCCTGTCGGCAGTGCGTGACAACCGTCACCGTCTTGTCTGCCTGACAATCTGTATGGCTATTCTCGGCGTTTTAAGCTGTATGCTGTGCAGCCTGTTATCCGTTGTTACTGTACAGAACAACGAAAGAAGTAAAACTGTAATATCAATATTTTCAAGCCAGGAACATCTGCTCAACGTTGCAGGGTTTAACCTTGAAAACGGCGATGATGTTCATTACACCTCTTTCCCTGGTGGATATGCAAATATCACCATCAGAAGTTCCTTTGATGTGCCTATCACAGTTGACGGCACAACAGTAAAAGCTTTTGTGAGACAGGGCACCGTTGAAAGCTGTCTGCGCAATGCAGGCATTGCCCTCGGTGAACACGACTACACCGAACCAAGCCTCAACACACCTGTAAACCCAAACACTTCAATACGTGTTTACAGGGTTGAATACAAAGACACCCAGTACGAGGAAGCTGTTCCTTTCGGCACAGAGTACCGCGAAAACAGTCTGACCTACCGTTTCAAAAAACGTCAGTATGTTCTGCGTGAAGGGGTGGAAGGCAAAAACCTTGTAACCTACCGCGAACGCTTTGTGGACGGCGAACTTGAAACCAGCCTTATCACAAGTGTTGAAACAGTGCGTGAACCTGTTGACCAGCTTGTGCTGAAATATGCAAACAAACCAATCAGCCCACTCAAAGCACCTGAAGGCGTGACTGTGACAAACAACGTGCCGTCCAGATATCAGAATGTGCTTTACAATGTTTCCGCAACAGGCTATTCCGCTAAAAGGGGCAAGGGTGCCAGCGGTCTTGGACTTTACTGCGGCACAGTTGCGGTAAACCCTGATATTATCCCTTACGGCAGCAAGCTGTATATCACAAGTGCCGACGGCAGCTTTGTGTACGGTTTCGCAATTGCCACCGACACAGGTGTTGCAATGCAGGGCACCACAAACATTGACCTGTTTTACGACACCTACAAGGAATCCAGCCTTAACTGGAGAAACACAGTAAATGTGTATATTATTGAATAATTACAGATATATTGAAGAGGACATCAGCACCGATGTCCTCTTTGTTTTATATTGTTGTGCGGGATGCAAACAACACCTGTCCCTCAATACAAATATAAAACCGGACACACAGGGCAATTCCGGTAAACAGAAGATTTCCCTGCTGTGTTCTCAGGCACTCTGTAAATGCCATATTCCGTTGATTTTGTTTTTTATATAGGATATAATTTACAGCAGAGGGCGATTATATGAAATACAGAAACCTTAAATACACATTGAATGTTATCGGACTTGCGGTAGTTTCTTTCCTTGCAATCAAGGAATTCTGCTACCTTGTTTTGTCGCGCATACCTTTCGCAGAAGGTTCCGTTGTTTCCGCCCTGCTTTATATGCTTGTATTTATCGCCGCCTGTTTTGTGCCGGTGGTGATAATGGAAAATATGCTGAAACTTCACCCAAAACTTTTCCGCAGAACAGACCCGACCCTGACCGTAGGGGCAGTATCCTTTGGTTATCTGCTTATCCTTGCCGCAGGGATTGTAAACAGCATTGTGCTTGCGGCATTAAGCCTTGCAGGGCTGAACTTTGCCCCACGTGAAATGGTTTTCCCTCAGGGAATTGTGCGTCTTGCGATTTATTATATCTATGTGTGCGTTCTGCCTGCCCTGCTGGAAGAGATTTTCATCCGCGGTTATGTGCTGAATGCCCTTAAAAACTACGGCACCGCTTTTGCCGTGGTTGCAAGCAGTGCCTGCTTTGCACTTATGCATGCAAGCCTGGAAAACTTTGTGGTATACTTTGCATGCGGTGTTATACTTGCAGTTGTTTATCTGTCCTTTGACAGTCTGCTGCCTGCAATGGCACTTCACTGCCTCAACAACTCTGTCAGCTTTTTCCTCAGCTATTTCCGCCTGAGGGTAAACGCTGTGTCCGCCCTCAGTATGATAACCTTTGTTTATGTTTTTGTTATCGTCCTTGGTTTTAACGGACACCGTATACTGAAAAAGAACAATATGAAACTGACCGGCTGCATATCCCGGGAAGGTGATGCCAAAGGCAAGCTTGCAATTTTTGCAAAAAGCTATGTGGCGGTTGCGGCTTTGGGCCTGCTTTTGTTCTTTGCGGCAGTCGGCAGTTACAACAGTATGATTTAAGGAGATTTTATGGCTCACAGAGATTTTATGCAGCGTGCCGTGGAACTTGCACAGACGGCTTACAGCCTTGGTGAAGTGCCTGTCGGTGCCGTTGTGGTAAAAGACAATAAAATTATCGGCGAGGGGTATAACCGACGGGAAACCGACGGCAGTGCCACCGCCCATGCAGAGATTGTGGCAATTGAAGCCGCCTGCAAAACCCTTGGCAGCTGGAGACTGGAAAACTGCACTCTCTATGTAACGCTGGAACCCTGTGCAATGTGCGCCGGGGCAATCATCAACAGCCGCATAAAGATGGTTGTTTTTTCTGCCGAAGATTACAAGGCCGGGGCATTTGGCGGTATGTGTGATTTTACAAAACTGCCTTTTAACCATAAACCTGAAATTATAATCGGTGTTATGGAGGATGAAGCCAGAAGCCTGCTGAAAGATTTTTTCAAGGATCTGAGAGAGAAATAAATACAATAATGTCAAACGCCTGCCTTTACAAGGTGGGCGTTTTCCTTTTTGGTTTTGTCACGCAAAAAACTTGCACAAATATACCATTGGATATTCTACACCCTTTAAATTGCATAAAATTTATTTCTGTGTTAGAATTAGTGCAATGTTAAAAACGGCGAAAAATTATCAGGGGGTTACCTATATGGAAAAAACAATCACAAGCCGCCTTGGTTTTGGTCTTATGAGACTTCCAATGGTTGACGGCGAAATTGATATGCCACAGGTTAAACAGATGGTTGACACAGCACTGGAAAACGGCGTTAACTATTTTGACACAGCTTACGGCTATCACGACGGCAAAAGCGAAACTGCAATCAAAGAAGCTCTTGTTCAGCGTTATGAACGCGACAAATTCTTCCTTGCAACAAAACTTCCTTTCTGGAAAATGGAATGCGAAGAAGATGTGCCAAGACTTTTCAACGAACAGCTTGAAAAAACAGGCGTTGAATTTTTTGACTACTACCTTCTCCACTGCCTCAACAAGGAAAACTTTGAAAAAGCACTCAAGTTCGGTGCTATTGAATACTGCGAAAAAATGAAAGCTGAAGGCAAAATCAAAAAATTCGGCTTCTCTTTCCACGATGATGCAGAAACACTTGAAAAAATTCTCAAACATTACGATAAATGGGAATTTGTTCAGCTTCAGCTCAACTACTACGACCTTGACAAAGAAGATTATCAGAAACAGCTTGCTCTTGCAAACGAATACAACCTGCCTGTTATTGTAATGGAACCTGTTAGAGGCGGTTTCCTTGCAAGAACTGTGCCTACAGGCAAAGCTGCTGTTGACGCTGCATACGGCGAAAACAAACTTGCTGCACTTGCACTCAGCTATGTTGACAGCCTCCCTGGCGTATTCCTCACACT
>JAZOTI010000132.1:0-6740 GCA_045657565.1 Oscillospiraceae bacterium
ATTTTTTCTTCAGTCACGTTTTGCATCTCCTTGTGCAGAGAATTTTACCATCTACATTTTATGGATTTATAAATACAGGTTGCAACAGTGGTAATAATTGGCATTACAATTGCAAGCCAGCCGCCTGATACGTCTTCAAGGTATTCTTCGCTGATTTCGCCTTCTTCTGTTGCCACTGCGTTCAGCTGTTTGTTAATTATTTCGCCCATTTTGCGAACCTGATCAAGTTCAAGGTCAATACCTTTTGTTTTAAGCAAAGCCTGAGCATCTTCCGGATTTTCAAGGCCAAGCAGTTCTACAATAAATTCTTCATCAGAAAATATTTCTTTGATTCTTTCTTTATCCATAGTTATTCTCCTTAAAATAAATTACCAACGGCCACGTGTTACCTGATGCACTTCATGTGCTGCTGTACAAACGCCAACAACAACAGCCTGTACAATAACGAATGTAAGTGTTACAGCACCTCCGGAAACTTTGTCCAGATCGTCATCGCCAATTTCGTCGTCAAAAACGTCTTCGCCTGCTGCAAATTGTTCAAGTTTTTCAGCAACCATTTTTTTGCCTTTTTCAATCTGTTCAAGGTCAAGGTCGATGCCTTTTGTTTTAAGCAAAGCCTGAATGTCTGTTGGTGTTTCAAGACTGATAAGTTCTGTTACAAATTCTTTATCAGAAAATATTTCTTTGATTCTTTCTTTATCCATAATTGTTCTCCTTAAAATAAATTACCAACGGCCGTCTGTCTTGGTGATTACAACGCTTGATGCAACGCCAATAGCAGAGATAATGGCAGATGCAACACCAAGTGCTGTAATTGCAAAACCACCGGAAACTTCGTCAAGTTCGTCATCACCCAGTTCTTCTCCTGCTTCAACCAGTGCAAGTTTTTTTGCAACAATTGCTTTTGCCTTTTCAATCTGGTCAAGTTCAAGGTCGATGCCTTTTGTTTTGAGCAAAGCCTGAATGTCTGTTGGTGTTTCAAGACTGATAAGTTCTGTTACAAATTCTTTATCAGAAAATATTTCTTTAATTCTTTCTTCGTTCATTTTTATTCTCCTTTATGCTTAAATTACTGTATTTTAATAATTACCAACGGCCTCTGGATTCCACATGTATGTTATATCCAACCTTCCCAACTGTTCCCACAAATGCAGCCCCAAGTACGGACGCCAAAACAACGAGTACTACCACTGCAGCACCGCCTGCAACGTCACCGAGTTCTTCTTCTGTCAGTTCAGCTGATTCGCCATTCTGTGCAGCCTGTGCTTTTTTAACCAGAAGATTTCTGATTTTTACAACTTCATCAACAGTAACATCAATATCTTTTTCTGCCAGCAAATCCTGTGCTTCCTGTGGTGTTTCCTTTGAAAATAGTTCCTTTACAAACTCTTCGTCAGAAAATATTTCTTTGATTCTTTCTTCGTTCATAACTATTCCCTTTATATATACTTCAAAATTACCAACGGCCTCTTGTAGCTGTGCTTACACCATATGCGCCGACGAAACCAAGAACCAAAACAATAGGAATGAAAATCAGCGGGTTGCCGCCTGCAATTTCGCTCAGTTCTTCTTCGTTGAATTCTTCACCTGTTTCTGCTTTTTCAAGACCAAGTTCAACCAATTTTTTGATTGTGCAGATTTCGTCAATTGTAAAATCGATATTTTTTTCTGCAAGTGCTGCCTGAATTTCTTCAGGGATTTCCATAGAGATAAGTTCTGCCAAAAATTCTTTGTCGGAAAATACTTCTCTGATTCTTTCTTCGTTCATAGTCTTCTCCTTTATTTAAAACAAATTTTATACTGTTCTATTGGCTGTATTTATTACCAGCTGCTTCTGAAACCGTATTTGATAAGAACTGGAAGGCCTACGGAAGCAAAAAGCAAACCTGCAACAGCAGCAATCATAAGGCCTACACCGCCTGCAACATCTTCCAGGTCTTCATCGTCAATTTCGCCGTCAGCATCTTCGCCTTCTTCAGCCTGTTGTGCCTTTTTTACAAGTTCTTCGTGGAGTTTGTTGATTTCTTCGATTGTAAAATCAACATCGTTTTCAGCAAGCAAATCCTGAACTTCCTGTGCTGATTCAAGAGCAAGCATTTTTTCTACAAATTCCTGATTAGTGAACAACTCTTTAATCTTTTCATTCATAGTAATTCTCCTTTTGAATATTTATCGGTAATTCGTATTTTTATTATTCTGTATTTTAACTTTATCACATTTTTCTGCGGGTTTTTGAAAACAAGACAAACCGCAGTTTTTTTGTAGTCAAATGCAGTAAAGTTGCTTTTTACAAAATGTTTTTACCGATTTTTCGCTCTTGCAGCAGGTTTATATAAATGTTTAGGGTTATTCTGAGATAACACATTCCTTTGTGCCCATTGCCATGCGGCCGTGCAGTTTTACATTTACCGCTGCACAAGGCAAGCAGTTGTTTTTGTAACGGCAGCTGCTGCATGGGCTTTCCATTTTATCCTCAAGGCTTCGCAGTTTTTGAAGCAGTGATGAGTTGTACCAGTAGTCACGGATGCTGCGGGTTTCTTCAGGGAATTCAAGGTGGCGGCAAGGTGTGATTTTGCCATCCACATTGATAGAGATGCCATCACGGCCTGCACCGCAGCCGCGGGAGATGCCTGTGTTAAGGTTAATAAGAAAACGTTCACCCGTCATTGCTCGCATCTGAGAAAAACATTCTTCTGCTTCAATTTTTACGCAGCCTTTGTAGTTTTTGATGATTTTTGCAACTGTCTCCATCTGTTCCTTTGTTGGCAGATTTGGCAGCTGATGGGAAGCGTCTGGCTTGAAGACCATAACAGCAATGTGCTTCATACCGTATTCTTCCGCCATCTTTATCATGTTAGGGAAGTCATCGGCGTTGCAGCCGTGCATTACCCAGTTGATACAGGTGTAGTCAAAGTTTGTTTCCTTAAGCAGTTTCATTGCTTCCACAGCCAGTTCAAAGCCGTCGCGTGTCTGTGCGTTGATTTCTGCTGTGCTGCCGTTTATTGAAATAAATATGCCGTGAACCCCTGCGTCAATCCATTCCTTGAGGGATTCCCTTGTCACGCCATAACCCGACAGAGCAATATTTGCCTTAAGGCCAAGTTCGTGGCATTTTTTAATAAGCGTTGTAAGGTGAGGATAGCACACTGTTTCGCCGCCGCTTAAGTTCACGTTGTAAACGTTGTTTCTTGCGGCTTCTTCCAGCCAGTAGAGTGCTTCGTCAAGGTCAAGGTCCTTGCCTGTGTTGAGTTCACAGTAGCACTGCGGACAATGCAGCGGACATCTGTTGGTGAGTTCCAGATTCATAAGTACAGGGGCGTCAAATGAACGGAATTCGATTGTTCTGACCTTTGTGCTCTGGCGCAGATAAGCTTTTGCTGCAAGGACACTGTCGCCTTTGAAAGCAAATTTAAAGTGGGAAATATCGTTCTGAATAAATGGATTTCCGCTTGGATAACTGGTGTTCCAGCACAGGATATCATCGTGTTTTTCTGCAGTGCAAAAGCCGTTTTCTGTCAGATAGTCAACTGCTTTTTCCACTGTTTTGTAGCGTTTATCCTTTGTGCCAAAGCAGATGCCGATTTTTTCGGATATGCCGTCTGCAGTTATATCAAAGTCAAGGATAAAGCCTTTTTTGCCACAGCAGGGCTGAAGCTGACAAAGCAGCTGTTCAACAGCCATCAGGCTGCCGTTCCAGCCCAAAGCTTCAAGGTAGCAAAGCAGTTCTTCCTTTGTCATTTCATATGTAAAAAATCTCAGGGAATCGTTTTCGCCGCGTGCGGTCATTGCACCAAGCTGAAAAACAGATTGGTTTTTGTCTTCAAGCAGGTCCACACATTTTGTCAGCATCGGCAGCAGGTTTTCGGCCCTTTCTCTGCCCGCAAACTGTGGCAGAACATTGTGATAAAAACTGCTGTTGTCCCCGCCCGGTTTAAGGGCAGATGCATCGATAAAATAGCAGGATGCTATATCGGTGCTTTTGTATGCGTTATAGTCCAGCTCGTACCAGTAGTCTTTTACGGTATCACTGTCGGTAAGCAGCTTTATGGAATAGTCACAGCCTTTTTCATGGCTGTTCATAACTACTTCCAGAATGGTTTCTTCCGTTTCCACATCACCGTAAACCGCCTCGATATTTTTAAGACGGTTTACCACTTCATCACTGAACAGGGCAGGATATCTGTGGTTGGCAAGATATGACATATATTTTTTTATTGTTACTGGTGCCATTTTGGTTCCTCTTTTACTTTTATACTAATTCCAGTTCCCACATCTGTCCCAGTTTTTCAAGGAAAGTTTCCTCAATCCACGGGTACATTTCTTTTGGCAGGTATCCGGAAATATGGGAACTGCATATATCAATGGCCGCAGGGGTAATTTCGCAGTCTGCAAGCCATTTGAGCAGTTTGTCCATTCGTTTTATTATGCGGTCCTTGTCAGGACGCTTGTTTGGTGTCATCTTTTCGCGGTATTCAAGATAGTATCTGCCGTCAGCCTCCACCACGTCCATCAGACGTTTTGGCAGTATTCTGATAAAGTGATACTTATCTTCCATATATTCTTCATATGCTTCTTTTGTTATTTCAATGCGTTTTGGGTTGCGGGTGCTGAGGGAATCATCCCAGCAGAAATAGTCAAGGTCAATATCCAGCACAATCTGTTTGCCATTGATGATTTCCCTGTACTGCTGTACATCGTCAAGACCGCCCTCATGTTTGTTGTATATTACACAGCTGTCGGGGTCCTTTTCAGCAAGTCCGGCGTGGATAAAAGGAATCATAGTGGTTCTTAACAACTGATTGTTATCTTTAAGGCGGATGATTTCCCTTGTGGTTTTTACCGGCATTGGCATAAGGTTTTTAAGGATGTGCACATCTGAAAAGATGCGATAAAAAACTGCAGGCTGGATAAAATCTGCAATGCCAAGAACGTTGTAGGTAAAGTCATAAACTTCGTCACCCTGTGGTCTGTGGGTAAAATCCCAGTTGTAGCCCGCACCTTCCATATCATCGTGATGGTCTATATGCAAAAGAAAATTACCGGCAGGCGATATGTATCCCTCGCTTATCATTCTATCCCAACAGAGATAGGCTTCGTTGTGTTCGTACATACGCAATACCGGTATTTTCATATTATATTCCTCCGTTTTACGAAATCTGACGGATAGCCAGTTCGTAAAATCTTCCTTTTTTATCCATAAGTTCCTGATAGGTACCCTGTTCGATAAGTTCGCCGTGTTCAAGAACCACAATTCTGTCGCAGTTCATAACTGTACTGAGACGGTGTGCAATAACAATTTTTGTCGCTTTAAGTTTTTCAAGTGTTTCAACAACCATTGCCTGTGTAACGTTGTCCAGTGCGGATGTGGCTTCGTCAAAGAAGATAATCTTTGGTTTGCCAACGATGGCACGTGCAATAAGAATTCGCTGTTTCTGACCGCCGGAGATTGTGCCGCTGTTTTCGGACAGAACGGTGTGCAGTCCCATTGGCATTGCGTTGATGTCATCTTCCAGACCAACCTCCCTTACAACCTCTTTAACACGTTTAAGTTTTGTGTTAGGTGATGTAATGGTGATGTTTTCATAAATGCTGCCAGAAATTACGCCGCCGTCCTGAAGTACAACGCCAAATTTTTTACGCAGTTCGCGCTTGTCAATGCTGTCGATGTCTTTGCCGTCATAGTAGATTTTGCCAAGCTGCGGTTTGTCAAAACCAAGCAGAAGTTTAAGCAAGGTGGACTTGCCGCTGCCCGAGGAACCTACGATGCCCACATATTCGCCTGCATTGATGTGGAGAGACAGGTTTTTAAGTACAGGACCTGATTCTTCGTTGTAGGCAAATGTAACGTTGTTAACTTCGATGTCACCTGTAAGGTTACCAGGCATCTGTGCATCCTCTTCAAATTCAGGCAGATTTTCCAGAATTGGTTTACAGAAATCGTAAACAGGTTTTACGTCGTTAACCTTAAGCAATGAAGATACAATTTCCAGCATTGCAGAGGAGAAGGAACCAAACGCCGCTGTAAAGCCCATAAATTCACCGACAGACATACTGATTGTTTTCTTAATCATTATGTAGTAGAAAATCATAGAGAAAACTGTGGACAGACCGCCCACAAAGGCGTTTACAAACACCGTCATTCTTTCGGAACGGATGTTGATTTTTCGTGTTGCAACATAAGGCTTGAGATATTCGTACAAAGCACGGTTTTCAATACCTGCTATACGAACTTTTGCAATACCCATAAGCAACTGGTGCATAAGAGACTGTGATTCCATCTCTTTTTCAAGCTTTTCTCTTTCGTATTTGGTCTGCTGAATACCAATCCAAACGATGATGGCCATACATACAATCAATACAAACAGAGATGTCCAGCTGAGCTTTTTGGAGTATTTGAACATTCTGAACAGATAAAGCAGCGAGAACACCGCGCTGAGCAGTGTTTTTACCACAACATCTGACAGAGAGTTATATACGGTTGAGATACCCATTGCACGCTGTGCAAGGTCAGCAGAGTCGTACTGCTGCAAAAAGTTCTGCGGCAGGTTGAAAAGTCTGTCGTAGGTTGCACTCTGAACAGCATATTCCATACTGTTCATACTGCGGAATGTGGCAAGGTTTTTAACAATGGTAAATGTGGCATTGCCCATTGTACAGGCAAGGATTACGCCGCACAGTTCCACAAGGCCACGTCTGTTGCCCATAGGGATAAAACGGTCATAAAGCTGTTCGTTCATATA
>JAZOTI010000133.1:0-7390 GCA_045657565.1 Oscillospiraceae bacterium
TCTATAACATCAGAATTTTTACCTGTTTTCGCTGGTAGATGTAATTTTGGTAATTGTGGTAAAGTGAATTTTTCCACAGCATTCATTTTTTTACGCTGTTTATTATTAACTGCATTGTCTATTTCCAACTTTAACCGCTCATATTCATATACAACATTATCTATCTGTATTCCATTGCCATAAAAACAGAACACTTCATTCGCTTTTATTATAAGTGCTGGAACATATTGAATAGCTGGAGTTGTAACCTCTCCCAACGAAACATACAGCGGGTCTTCTTTATATACTTCTGCTACACGTCCATCATTCCATCGTATCATAGTAGGAACATCATCAAGGTATGTTGTAAAAGCGCGTCCCGCCATATTGAGACACTGATATCTTTCTTGTTTAAAAGCTTTAAGTTTAAATTTATCTGCAATAGTGTATATAACAGCACCACTGATATCTTTACCTAAAGCTTCTTTAAAATCTTTAGCTTTATATTCGCCTAGTGCAGACTTATTCCCTTGCTGACCAATAATAGCTGCATAAGGCTGCATAAAATCAAATTCAAATTTTTTGTTTGAAAAAGAAATCATCATTGATTTCTTCACTTCACGATATACTGGTCTGAATACAAATTCAACATCAATAATTCTGAAATCTTTTATTGAAGAAATTGGAATATGTGTTCCGTATATATCAAAAAACTCCATATATATTCCTCTCTTTCCACATAATTGGTTCTTATCTAAGATTATAGCTTACTGCCTAATACGAGTCAACCAAGGCTAAACTCATTTACATAATATGATTTGTTTTTATCGCGAATCTATTTAGTTTTTTATCATCTACTCGCAAATTCATCCCTCACAAACAAAAGCCCGTATACGCACTGTATACGGGCTTTTTATTTTATATATCAACTTTTCAATATTCTGTGCATTACAGCAGTTCAATGCCGTGTTCTTTGCAGTAGTCAATTTCGCTCTGTGGCCATACGGAGGACTGCACTTCGCCGATATGTGCTTTCTGCAGCAGGAACATACAAAGACGGGACTGTCCCACACCGCCGCCGATTGTAAGCGGAAGCTTGTTGTTTACAATGTTCTGATGGAAATCAAAACGCAGACGGTCGGTTGCGTTTGCTTCTTCCAGCTGGCGCACCATGCTTTCTGCATCAACACGGATACCCATGGAAGAAAGTTCAAGACCGATATCAAGCAGTGGGTAGTATACGAGAATATCGCCGTTGAGCTGCCAGTCGTCATAGTCAGGTGCACGGCCGTCGTGTTTTTTGCCGCTTTTCAGCTTGCCGCCGATTTTCATAATAAACACCGCACCGCATTCCTTTGCAATTGCGCGTTCTTTCTGCTTGTCGGTATAGTCAGGCCATCTGTCTTCCAGTTCCTGTGTTGTAACAAATGTAATTTCATCAGGCAGAATATCCTTAATCTGCGGATATCTTCTCTGAATTGCTTTTGATGTACGTTTGATTGCACCGTAGATTTCTCTTACAACCTGTTTGAGATATTCTTCAGTTCTGTCCTCTTTGGTGATAACCTTTTCCCAGTCCCACTGGTCAACGTACAAAGAATGGATTGCGTCGCATTTTTCGTCACGGCGGATAGCGTTCATATCGGTATAAATGCCTTTATGTACCTGGATGCCGTACTGATGGAGAGCATATCTTTTCCATTTTGCAAGGCTGTGAACAATCTCCATCACTTCGCCTGTTTCCAGCACGTCAAAGGTAACAGGGCGTTCAACACCGTTGAGGTTATCGTTGAGACCGCTGTTTATATTTACAAACATAGGTGCGGAAGCACGGTTTAAATCCAGCGCATCGCAGAGTTCTGTTTCAAATTTATGTCTCAGAAACTGAATGGCAGCCTGAGTTTCCTGTACTGTGAGTTTGGACTGATATTTTTCCATTTTAAAGTTCGCTTTCGGGTTTACATTATTTTTTCAAATTAATGATAAAATTATCACACCAAGACCTTAAAAAGTCAATGTAAAAAATGTTGTGTTATGTATTTTTGTTTCTATTTGTGATACACAATTCTGTTTTCCTGATCTTTTTGGCGTCTGGCTTTCATCTGTTCCTGTTTTCTTTTGCGGATTCTGCGGCGGTTTTCAATGATAACCAGCTGTTTTAATGCTATAAAGGCAAGAATTGCAATTATTCCCCACAGAAAAATATTGAGGAGTATAAACCCTGCCTTTGATGCAAACACCATAATATCAAAGCCTTTTTCCTCTTCGGCTGTTGCCAGCAGAATGGTAGCCACCTGTTTTCCACAAGGGATTTTTGCCCCGTTATGGCTGTACATAAAGGTTACATTAACCGTTGCCACATCGCCTGCACCGTTGAGAAGCCCTGTGTCAACCGACACGGAAATATCTTCCGCTTTTGTGCCGATTGGCGCCACAATTTCCGCACCGCCGTTGAGATAGCTGTCCTTTGTCACAGTCATTCCCCTGCCGTCGGAAAGGGTTATATCCTGAGGCAGTTTGTTTTTCACTTCATCGGCGGAAAGTTTAAGTTTCTGATAGTTTGCAAAACCATAGTCAAACAGAGCAAGGGTGTCGTCGTACTTGCTGCCTTTGCCTGTGGAATACATAACCACCGCAACAAGGGTCATTCCATCCCTTTCGGCCGCTGTTACAAGGGTATGCTGTGCCTCGGTGGTCCAGCCCGTTTTGCTCATCAGTATGCCTTCGCAGTCTTCATATCCGTTAAGGAAATAGTTTGCGTTCCAGAACTGACGCTGTACATCCCTGATGTTTGTAGGCGGAATATCATATCTGTTTGCAGAAAAATATTTGTTGAACCCCTCAGTTTTTATTGCTGCCGCTGTGATAAGAGCCATATCATAAGCTGTTGTGTAATGATTGTCGTCAGGCAGACCATGAGGGTTGGTGAAGTTGGTGTTGTAAGCCCCAAGCTGACGGGCTTTCTGTGTCATAACCGTTGCAAAAGCTTCGGTGGTGCCACCGATATGTTCGGCAATAACATTGGCAGCATCGTTTGCGGATTCTATGCCCAGAGCATAAAGTCCCTGTTCAAGGGTTATCTGTTCCCCTTTTTCCAGAGCAATATGGCTGGTATTGTATGGCAGTGAATACACCGCATTGTAACTGGCGGTCATCATTTCGTCGGTGTCACACAGTTCAAGTGCAAGCATACCTGTCATAACCTTTGTAATGCTTGCAGGATGCATTTTGCGGTTCATATTTTTATCATACAGGACAGTGCCTGTGTCAGCATCTATCAGCACCGCAGTTTCGCTTACGAGGTATCCAACCCCGTCGCTTGGTGCCGCGGATACATTTATGCAAAAGCCTGTTATCAGCATAACAAGGCTGAGAAAAATTGCTGTTTTTTTCATATATATTCCTTAAAAGTCAATTTCATATCCATAAAGTAAGTCTGCATACAGCACAGCTTACAGACATTATATTATAACATAATATTTTATCCATTTAAAGAATTTATTTTAACAATCCATAATTTTCATATATAAAAAAGGTCTGATATATCAAAATATCAGACCTTTGAATTTATTCAGTTTACATACCTTTTGTGTCAAGTGCTCTCACCGCATTGAGAATTGCAATAACCGCAACGCCAACATCGGCAAACACAGCACCCCACATTGATGCCCTGCCCAGTGCTACAAGCAGCAGCACAAGCAGTTTTACACCGATTGCAAACACAATATTCTGTTTTACAATAGCAAGGGTTTTCTTTGCCACCTTTACCGCTGTGGCAATTTTGCTTATCTCGTCATTCATAATAACGATGTCAGCTGCTTCAATTGCCGCGTCGGACCCAAGTGCACCCATTGCAATGCCAACGTCTGCACGGGCAAGCACAGGAGCATCGTTGATGCCGTCACCAACATAGCAAACTTTGCCGTTGCCGCTGTTTTCTTCCAGCAGTTTTTCAAAATGTTCAACTTTCTGATGAGGCAGAAGTTCACACACCGCCATATCAACACTAAGGTCAGCGGCGATTTTTTCGCCCACTGTCCGGATATCCCCTGTAAGCATAACGGTTTTTTCAATGCCCATTTCTTTAACACGGCGGATCAGATCCTTTGCGTCATCCTTGAGCACATCGGCAACCACAATGTTGCCAAGGTAAACACCGTTCTGTGCAAGATGAACAACACTGCCGTTTTCCTGCACTGCTGTGCAGTCAATGCCGTTTTCTGCCATAAGCTTGCCATTGCCGGCAAGGGTTTCGGTGCCGTTTATTTTGCAGATAACCCCAAAGCCTGCAAGTTCTTTTATATCACTCACTGCGGATATATCCACATTACCTGCCGCTTTTTTTATGCAGAGAGCAATAGGGTGGGAAGAAGCGTTTTCGCACATTGCAGCAAGACTCAGCAGTTTTTCGCCGTCACCGTCTGCGGCATTTACGCCCACAACCTGAAATTCACCTTTTGTGAGAGTGCCTGTTTTGTCAAACACAATGGTTTTTACATCGGCCATGGCTTCCAGATAGTTGCTGCCTTTTACAAGAACGCCCTGACGGGATGCGCCGCCAAGACCGCCAAAGAAGGACAGCGGAACACTGATAACCAAAGCACAAGGACAGCTTACAACAAGGAAGGACAGGGCACGGTAAACCCATACTGACCAGTCGCCTGTAATAATGGAAGGAATAACCGCAAGTGCAAGAGCGATAAAGCACACCGCAGGTGTGTAGTATCTTGCAAAGCGGGTGATGAATTTTTCTGACTTGCTTTTCTTGTTGCTTGCATTTTCCACAAGGTCAAGAATGCGGTTCACGGTACTTTCGGAGTATTCCTTTTCCACGCGGGCGTGAACAACACCATTTATATTGATACAGCCGCTCAGAATTTCGCTGCCTGATTCAATATCTCTCGGCATACTTTCACCTGTAAGTGCAGATGTGTCAATGCTGGTTTCGCCCTTTGTTACAACTGCGTCAAGAGGCACTCTTTCCCCCGGATTCACCACAATGATATCCCCGATTTTTACATCGTAAGGGTCTTTGCGGACAACTTCGCCATCAACAAGCACATTGGCAAAGTCAGGGCGGATATCCATAAGGTCAGCTATTGAACGGCGGCTTTTGTTTACCGCATAGGACTGGAACAGCTCGCCCACCTGGAAGAACAGCATAACCGCCGCACCTTCCGGATATTCACCTATCAGAAAAGCACCGATTGTGGCGATAGTCATAAGAAATGCTTCGTCAAAAACCTGACCGCTTAAAATATTGCGCACAGCATTGATAAGTACATCCAGCCCCGCAATAATAAATGAGGCAAAAAACAATGCAAAACGCACAATTTCCCCTGCATTTACCACATTGCCGAGAACAAAAAACACTGCTGCCGCAATAATTTTGCACAGGTCCTTTTTATTCTGTTTTGTCATAAAGTTTCTCCTTTATGCTCTTGTAACCACAACTTCTTTGGAAATTTTTGCAACTGCAGCAATAATTTTTTCTTCTGTCTGTTCAACTGCGTTATCATCCATATCAACAATAAGTTTTGTTGTCATAAAGTTGAGTGTAACATCCTGTACAGTGCTGATTTTTTCGATAGCTCTTTCCATTCTTGCAGCACAGTTTGCGCAGCAAAGACCTGTAATACGGTATGTTTTTGTCATAATATTTTCCTCTTTTATATGTAAATTATTTTCTCTTTTCAAACAGTTGAACAGTCGTTCAACTGTATTATGTATCTATTATAGTTGAACACCCACGCAACTGTCAATAACAATCTGCAATTTCGTTATATTGTATAAAAATAAAAACCGCCTTATGACAAAAAGGCGGTCTGTTTGTATATATTTAATTTAAAGCACACAGGCGTTGCAAAACTGCCCGTTGCAAAGGCTATTCGTGCTTGTGCTGTATATGTGTTACCGCAAGGCTGATAACCGTTTCCACATGTTCGTCATCAATGGAGTAGAACACATTTTTGCCTTCACGGCGGCTTTTTACCAGTTTGTTGTCCTTGAGCCCGCTAAGCTGATGGCTTATGGCAGATTTTGTCATGCCCAGAGCAGAGGCTATATCCTGCACACACACTTCGCCCTTGGCCATAACATACATCATTTTTATTCTTGTGGGGTCACCAATCATTTTAAAAAAACTGCTGAGGGCTTCAATATCCTTTTCGGACGGCATTGCCTCCATTGCGGCAGCAATCTGTTTTTCGTGCTGAGGGCAGCACAGGCTGTGGTCCTTGTGTTCCATAAAAAATCCTTTCGCGGTCGGTATACCAACATTATACTTTCAAAGCCCGAAAAAGTAAATGCATATTAAAATGAAAAGACACCCCTGGGTGAGGGTGTCTTTTCGGGAAAGTATATTTTATTAAGAGGAGAGAAAAACTTTTGTTATATTTGCTTTGCTTTACGGTTATAAGTATAGTGCTTTTTTGTGTAAGAGTTGTTAAAGAAATATTAAGCAATTTAAAACGATTGTGAACAAACCCGCCTGCAAATGTTAACATTTTGCACAAAACCGCTTTTTTGTTTTCCCAAAAGCTTTTCCCCGGAAAGTCCGGTTTAAAAAACAAAATCCCCCGCATTGTGTGCGGAGGATAGCGGTTTTGTTTATCAGTTCAGTTTGCCTTTGTTCTTTTTGAATTCTGTAAGAGGCACTGTTTCGCCGTCGTCGTATTTGATATCAGTGTTTTCAAGCTGACTGCGGAAAGATTTGCGGAAGTTTTCCAGATACTGCTGGCGAAGCTGCTGCTGTTCAGCTTTTTCGGCATCTGTGAGGCCTTCTTCCCTTGATTTTTTTGCAAGTTCATTTATTCTTTTGATAAGGTTATCCACAAGAATTCTCCTTTTACATACAATTTTCGTATTTAAGTTTCATAATAAAAACTGTTAAAACTCATTTTACAGATATATAATTATTTTGCAATATGTTTTTACCATAATAACATATAAATATCAAAAATGCAAAATGTTCACAGTTTATTCTTATTTAAATGATATGATATTAAAAACCATATAATATTATATTTAGCACTACATCAGGAAAGAAGTTTTGACAATGTCCAACAAACCAATAAAAAGATACACCCTTGGGGAAGAAGTTTTCAACAGTGTAAGCCACGGGGTTGGTGCATTGTGCTCCATTGTCGGCGCAAGTGTGCTTGTAACCCTTGCCGCCTGTTTTGGAGATATCACCGCCGTTTTGTCCTGCATTGTGTATGGGATTTCAATGGTTATCCTTTACACAATGTCCACACTGTATCACGCTTTTCCCTTTGAAAAAGTCAAGGAAATTTTCCGCATATTTGACCACACCTCAATTTTCATCCTTATTGCGGGAACATACACGCCTTTCTGCCTGCTGGCATTGCGTGGCAACCCAAAAGGGGTGCTGGTTGCGGCAGTTGTGTGG
>JAZOTI010000134.1:0-7765 GCA_045657565.1 Oscillospiraceae bacterium
TCTTTCAAGACCCATACCAAATGCAAAACCTGAGTATTTTGTGCTGTCGATGCCACAGCTTTCAAGAACAACAGGGTTTACGATGCCGCTACCCAGAATTTCAATCCAGCCTTCGCCTTTGCAAAGACGGCAGCCTTTGCCGCCGCATTTAAAGCAGGTCATATCCATTTCTGCGCTTGGTTCTGTGTATGCAAAGTGGTGTGGACGGAAACGAACCTTTGTTTCAGGACCGAACATATTTTTTACAAATGCTTCCAGTGTACCTTTAAGGTCAGCCATTGTAATGTTTTCGTCAATTACAAGACCTTCAATCTGTTGGAACAAAGGTGAATGTGTTGCGTCAACTTCGTCAGCACGGTAAACACGGCCAGGTGCAATAATGCGGATTGGCAGTTTTTCATTGAGCATTGTTCTTACCTGCACAGGGGAAGTCTGTGTGCGGAGAACGATGTTTTCTGTGATGTAGAATGTATCCTGTGTGTCACGGGACGGATGAGATTTTGGCATATTGAGCATTTCGAAGTTGTATTTGTCAAGTTCAACTTCAGGACCGCTTGCAACGGAGAAGCCCATGCCGAGGAAGATTTCTTTAAGTTCGTCAAGAACAAGCTGGATTGGATGACGTTTGCCCATTGCAAATTCGTTGCCAGGAAGAGTGATGTCAAGTTCTTCTTCCACAAGCTGTTTTTCCAGCAGTTCTGATTTGATTTTTTCAAGTTTTTCTTCGATTGCTTTTTCCACTGTTTCTCTTACTTCGTTTGCAAGAGCGCCCATTACAGGTCTTTCTTCAGCGGAAAGTTTGCCCATCTGTTTGAGGATGGCTGTCACTTCGCCTTTTTTGCCAAGAACGCGAACACGGATATCATCAATCTCTGCAGGTGTTGCTGCGTTTGCAATCTGTTCAAGGCTCAGCTGGCGAATGTTTTCAAGCTGTTGTTTCATTTTTTTACTCCTTTTTTCTTTTTCGATTTGGGACGAAGTAAGCATAAAAAAAGCCCCGTCCCTTAACTTAAATTAAGGGACGAAGCATAGAATTCTATCTCCGTGGTACCACCCAAATTTCCGCACATAAAATGCGGACACTCAAGACCTTTTAACGCAAGGAATACGGCGATGCCTACTTATTGCTGTTCAGCAAAGCTTCTGTCAAGGGAACTTCCCGTGTATGCCTTTGTTTTCCTTTCAGCCGTGGGAAAACTCTCTTTTTCAAAAGCGTTACAAGGTACTTTTCTTGATAAGCGAATTTCAGTATTAAATACTAAAATATAATACCATAAACCGCTCTTAAAAATCAATAGCAAATTACCCGCCGAGTTTTTAAACAGTTTTGTCCTTATTCGCAACACGGCTGCTGCTTAAAACCATAACCGCTGTTATCACCGCAATATACACAAGTATAAGCACAATACCTCCGCGGACATGCTGTGTATCGCTAAATTTTGCCGTTAAAAAGCCGTTTAACAAGCGTCTCACAGGTAAACCCCAATAAAGAACATACCGGCAAAAAAGCGGCTTTTTCCTGCTCATATCACAGCGATCACCACAACACCTGCGGCTGTCACCCTCACCGTGCTGAAACGTCATATGATGCGGTCACTGAGCAGACCGGCCACAATTGCGCCCGCCGGGATCACCATTGAAATAACCCACGCCCTGAAACATCAATCTCGAACTGTGTATACATAACAGGCCAGACCGGCTCAGGAAGTGCATCGGAATGCCCATACTTGTAAACTAAATGTAAATTATTTCCAGAAAAAGATGAAACATATTGATTTTCCCCCTGTTTTCTGCTATGATTATACCATCTTAAATTGTAAAATTATAGGATAAATTATTCTTTTTTATATGACAAAACAATCAAAACAGGAGGTTTTATATATGCAGTCCAATTCCGGTATCAAAACCGATAAAAACCAGCGCGAACTTATGGAACACGGCAGCGCCCTGTTCCCTGTTGCATGCTATCACGACGAACTTTTGAACAATGATGTTCTGTGGCACTGGCACGAAGAACTGGAAGCCATTATTATAACTTCCGGCAGTGCTGTTGTAACTGTAGGCAAGGAAAAATTTACCGTTAAACGGGGCGAAGGCATTTTTGTCAACACCGGTGTTATGCACAGCCTTGAAGCCGAAACTTCCGCAGGCTGTACATTCCACTCCCTTGTTTTTCACGCACGTCTTATAAGCGGAGGAAATGACAGCGTATTTTATCAGAAATATGTGCATCCTGTGCTGGACAACCCTACCTTCAAAAGTGCTTTGCTTGTTCCTTCCAATCCATGGCATCAGCTCTGTCTTGACGCCATTGAAATTGCATGGCAGTGCTGCATTTACAGAACACCAGGCTATGAATTCAAGGTGAGAGGTGCCTTGTCCGACCTTGTTTTCCAGATGTGGGGTCATCTGCCTGTTATCAGCAGACAGCCTGATGCAAGGGTGCTCAGAGATTCTGACAGAATCAAAGCAATGCTCAACTTTATACACGAAAACTACGCTTCAGAACTCAGCACAAAAATGATTGCCGACAGTGTAATGATAAGCGAAAGCGAATGTCTGCGCTGTTTCCACAGCACCATCAACACCACACCTATTCAGTATGTAAAACAGTACCGCATTCAGCAGGCAGCACATATGCTTGTGTTCAGCCGCGAAAAAGTTGCGGAAATTGCTGTTAAATGCGGATTTCAGGATATCAGCTACTTCACCAAAACATTCCGCCAGCTCAAAGGCTGTGTGCCAAGCGAATACCGTGCACTCAACCGTGCAGAGCAGTAGTGTGTATAAAACCGTTCCCTATCCTGAGTAAAACAAAATATTCAAAAAAACAGAAGCCCTGTCGGTGACAGGGCTTCTTTATTTTTATCAGTGATATTTTGGCAGATAGTCGCCGTGGGCAACAATAAGGTCGTCCACCATCTTTTTGATGGTATCGATATCAAGTTCACTTGCTGTGTGCGGGTCAAGCATTGCTGCCTGATAGATATGGTCAAGTCTCTTTGTGCGGGCAGCCTCAATTGTGAGAAGCTGAACATTGATGTTTGTCATATTCATTGCAGCACACTGCACAGGCAATGCACCAACGTGACAAGGATGAACACCGTAACCGTCTACAAGGCAAGGCACTTCAACACAGGCTTCTTCAGGAAGGTTTGTGATAAGGTGACCTGTATTCAGCACGTTGCCGCCGATTTTGTAGACATTTCCTGTAACGATAGCTTCCATAATGCGGGAGGCATACTCATTGCTGCGTTCGTGTTCTTTTACACCGTTTTCCAGCATTTCGGCATATTCTTTTTTCCAGCCTTCAATCTGTTTTATGCAGCGGCGTGGGTATTCGTCCAGAGGAATATTGTATTTATCAATAAGTTCAGGGTATTTGTCCTTGATGTAGAACATATTGTATTCGCCGTTATGTTCACTGGATTCGGTGCAGTAATAACCGAAGTTTTTAATATATTCAAAACGCACCTTGTCCTTGAATTCAGGGTCGGCAATTTTTGCATCAACACGTTTTTTGATTTCAGGATAAAGGTCAACACCGTTTTTATCCTTGATCTCCAGCAACCACGCCATGTGGTTGATACCAGCAATAAGTTCTTTTCTGCCTTCAATTTTATCTTCCATGTCAGCACGCTTAAGCAAGCCTTCGCTGCAAACCTGAACAGAATGGCACAGACCTACTGTTTTTATGCCTGTATATCGCAGCATATTGCCTGTAAGCATAGCCATAGGGTTTGTGTAGTTGAGGAACAATGCGTCAGGGCACACTTCTTCCATATCCCTTGCAAAGTCATCCATAACAGGGATTGTTCTTAATGCACGCATAATACCGCCGATACCAAGGGTGTCACCGATTGTCTGGCGGAGACCATATTTTTTAGGCACCTCAAAGTCGATGATGGTGCAAGGGTCATATAGACCAACCTGAATTGCGTTGATTACAAAGTTTGCACCGCGCAAAGCTTCCTTGCGGTTTTCCACACCGAGATAGCATTCAATTTTACCGTAACCGCCCTTTGTCTGACGCATAGCCTCAAGAATAACACGGCTTTCTTCCAGACGTTCACCGTCGATGTCATAGAGTGCAAATGTCGAGTCACGCAGAGCTTCTGTGCACATACAGTCACCGATAACGTTTCGGGCAAAAACTGTGCTGCCTGCACCCATAAATGTAATTTTCATAACGTTCCTCCTTGTTTTACAGGATTATAATTCTAAAATCAGTATAACAAAAGCCTGTTTGCAAAGTAAACAATCATTCCGCCGAAATTTAAGGAGATAATTTATACAAAAATACATTGTAAAAATCGCAGCACATAGTCTACGACATCCTCGTACTACATGCTGCGATTTTGGCGGAGATGGTGGGATTCGCCGTCTGCTGCGGCTTCGCCTTGCATACTAACTGGCCTCGCTTGGTGCGCTCGGCTCTTTTGCCTGAAAACAGTGTGCCACACTGTTTTCCAAACGGCAAAACCCTCTCGGGTTCGAATCCCCGTATCCTGTGCAACCAAATAAAAAAACCGATAACTTCGGTTATCGGCTTTTGGCGGAGATGGTGGGATTCGAACCCACGTGCCGGCTCAACACCGACAAAACGATTTCGAGTCGCTCTCGTTACGACCACTTCGATACATCTCCATATTTAACTATTTAATTATAAATAATTTCCATCTCAAAATCAATAGCGTCAATTGCCTTTTATTGCGATAAACCTCTCTTTATTTTTGCATATCCTTCACAGATTGACCGCAATAATATCACAGCTGCAGTCAACAATAGTAATATAAAATATTCAAAGGAGCAATTATGGATTTTTACACCGCCGCCCTTGCAATTAAGGAAGAAATTATAAATCACCGCCGTTTTCTGCACCAAAATGCCGAAAGTGGCATACATCTGCCCAAAACCACCGAATACATTTTTGATACTCTTGCAAAATACGGTTTTTCTCCACGGAAATGCGGTGAGGGAATAACTGCAGAAGCAGGCAATGGCAAACCTGTCATTCTGCTGAGGGCTGACATGGACGCTTTGCCTATGGAGGAAAAAAGCGGTGAAAGCTTTTCCAGCACAACGGGCAGCGCCCACACCTGTGGGCATGATATGCACGCTGCCATGCTGCTTGGTGCCGCAAAGCTGCTCAAAGAAAAGGAAACAGAACTTAAAGGCACGATAAAACTTATGTTTCAGCCGGGGGAGGAAACTCTGAACGGATGCAGAAATATGATAGAAAACGGAGTCCTGCAAAACCCTGTTCCCGATGCCGCCTTTGCCCTGCACACAGGTGCGGGGGCAATTATCCCTGGTCAGTTTATGTATAACAGCAAAGGGGCACTTATGTGTTCAGCAGACTATTTTACCATAAAAATCAACGGTAAAGGCGGTCACGGCGCATACCCCCACCTTACCGCTGACCCCATAAACACCGCTGTGCACATCTATCAGGCACTGCAAAGCCTTGTTTGTCTTGAAACTCCGCCCGACAGAAACTGTGCTCTGACAATCGGCCGTTTTTGTGGCGGTGACAGCGGAAATATAATCCCCGACAAGGCAGTTTTGTCAGGCTCTGTGCGCACCGATGACGAAAACTGCCGCAAACTGCTTATCCGTCGCACAGAGCAGATTGCACATTCAATCTCAACCGCTTTCTGCACCACCGCACAAGTGCTGTGGACTGCAGGTACCCCTGTGCTGAAATGTGACGGCAGATTAACCGATAAAATGATAAGCTATATAGACGGCTTGAATATCCCAAACAAAAAATTTATACCAGATATGCAGGCAAACGCTTCGGAGGATTTTGCCTGTATCGCACAGGAGATACCGTCGGCATACATCTACCTTTCCGCAGGTTTTGATGATGACCGAGGCAGTTTTACTGCCCATAATCCTGAGGTAAAATTCAACGAAGACTGTCTGCCTGTCGGGGCGGCAGTTTATGCACAGTGTGCGGCAATGTGGCTGGAAGAAAACTGCATATAAAAAAGTGACACTGTACAAAAATACAGTGTCACAGTTATATTTTTATGCTGTTGTGTTAAGAAATAAAAAAATAAAACCGCTCGTATGAGCGGTTTAACTTTGCGTGAATTATTTTGCTGCGTTAGCTGCTTTCATCATTTTAGAAACTTTTCTAGCAGCTGTGTTTTTATGAAGAACACCTTTTGCACAAGCTTTATCAATTGTAGATACAGCTGCAACTACAGCTTTGTCTGCGTCAGCGGAACCAGCAGCTACTGCGCTGTCTGCTTTTTTGATAACAGTTTTGAGGTTACTCTTCACAGCTTTGTTACGAAGATTTTCTTTCTTCGCCTGAACTACTCTATCTTTCTGAGATTTGATATTTGGCATGATTCCACCTCCTTCAATTACTGTGACTAATTTATGATATCATAATTTATACAAAATTGCAAGTATTTTTTTATAAAAAGCTTACAAATTTTCAGAGCGGACATATTATAACATACTCCCGAATATAAATAAAGATAGTTTAAGGGCAAATTTTTTGCAAAAATAGTAAAATATTGCTCTCTGGGTAATTTTGTTCATCAAAAATGTTCCATAAAATTTTGTCTCGGGAGGTAAAAGTATGAAAAAATTTCTGACTATGCTGGGGTTTCCCCTGCTTTTTGCCGCAGCAATGGCTTTGGGCGGGGCAGATTTTATCTCCCGCACGGCCCGTACCGTCCTTGCTGTGATGAACCCCGCAGATACAGTAAGCTATATATACAGCAAAAAAAGCGACAGTGCTGCCGAAAAGGAATACACCAATAAAAACGACACCTCGCCCTTTCTGCCACACAGCAAAAACGAAAGCTTTGAAAATCCTTTTGAAGGTTTTGATATTTCTTCCCCCGATTCTTCATTTTCGCCACCGCCTGTAACCGACACCGATTACCCCATTGTGGAAACAACCTATGCCAGCAGCACAAGCAATATTATATACCGCCGTCAGAACTGCTATGTAAAAAACCTGACAAGCCTTTCCCAGCCTGAAGTGGAAGCGGAACTGCTGGCGGAACTGCCTTTCACCGTCGACAAAAACAGCACCGAACCACAGATACTTATTATGCACACCCATGCCACCGAAAGCTACCAGAACTATCCCGAACTTTTCTACGACCCTGCCTATACCTGCCGCGACACCGATGTGACAAAAAATATGGTAAGCGTTGGGAAAATAATCGCTGATAAACTGAACGATCTTGGGTATAATACTTTACACGATGCAACACTGCACGATTATCCAAGTTACAATGCAAGCTATGGCCGCAGCAAGGCCACTGTGGAACAGTATCTGGCAAAATACCCTTCCATAAAAATTGTGCTGGATGTCCACCGCGACGCAATTGAGCGCAATGACGGCACAAGAATAAAACCTGTTGTAACCATAAACGGTAAAAAATGTGCTCAGGTGATGATAATATCAGGAGCTGACAACGGATATCTGAATATGCCCAACTATAAAAAGAATCTGCGTTTTGCCAGCCATTTTCAGAACAGTATGGAAACATTATATCCCGGGTTCACCCGCCCCGTCCTTTTTGACTACCGTAACTACAACCAACAGCTTACAACAGGCAGCCTGCTCATAGAGGTAGGCGGTCACGCAAATACCCTTGAAGAAGCCCACAATGCCGCTTATATGATAGCCTACAGCCTTGCTTCTTTGCTGGACGGGCAGCAATAATTTTTTATAATATTCACCAAAAAAATCTTAGCAAAATCGGCAGTAAAAGACCTTTTCAACCTTTTG
>JAZOTI010000135.1:0-5609 GCA_045657565.1 Oscillospiraceae bacterium
TGTTTTCTTTAAGCATAATGATTAAACTTATGCAGGGAGTTTGAAATGGCGGGAATAGCTAAAACAGTGGGAGTTCTGTGTATATCGGTTGTGGCGATGAGAATTCTGTATGACCTGGGCAATTTTAAAGCTACAGAAAAAACATTAAAGTTTGTGATTTCTCTTTATATAATTGCAACGGTTTTCAACTCATTAAAAACAACAAAACTGGAATTTGATATAGATGTTGGAAGTGAAAACCAAACATATTATCATAATTCAGAAGTTATTAAAAACGAAATAATTTCACAGACAGAAAAAGAACTTACAGAACTTATAAAAAAGCGTATGTCAGAAAAAAATATATCCTACAACAGCATTTCGCTGCATATATTGGAACAAAACGGCAGCATAGTTGTTGACAGGATATATATTGAATGTTCGCCGTATGATAAAACATCTGTTATGGAATGTATAAAGGATTTGACAAATGAAGACACAGAAATTGTTATAGGAGAATAAAAGTGAAATTTGATTATACACAGTTTATCAGTAAAGTTTCTGCAAAAGGGAAATACCGTTTTTTTGTGTTTCTGGGCATTGCGGGAATATTGTTGATACTTTTAAGTGAATTAAGTCCGGAAAAGACAACCGATGTTATTACGGAACACAGCACTGAAGATGAATACCGAAAAAACACAGAAATTCAGATAACACAATTGCTCAAAGAAATTGAAGGCGCAGGCGATGTAAAAGTTATGCTGACTGTTGAAAGCGGAAGAGAAAGCATATATGCTCAGCAAAACCATATATCTGAAGACATAAAGAAAGATGATACACAGGCAAATGTACATACCAGCAGTCAGATAAAAAAAGAAAACGAGATAGTTGTGATTTCCGGCAAAAACGGAGATGAAGCTCTTGTGGAGAAGATAATGGTTCCGGAAATAAAAGGAGTTGCTGTGGTATGTACAGGTGGAGATGATATTTCTGTGGTAAGTGAGGTAACCAAAACCGTTTCGGTGGTTCTTGGCATACCCACCAACCGCATATATGTAACAAAAATGAGATAAATATTTGGAGGCTATATTATGAAAAAACTGGACAGACAAAGAAAAATGACACTTGCGGCATTATCAATGGCATTGGTAGTTGCGGTATATCTCAATTGGCAGTATTCCCGAACAGGAGGAGAAAGCTATATTGTTACTGAAGATGTAAATGCGCAACATGCTGAGGAAATATCACTTGAAAATATTCAGCTTTCCGAGACGGATATGCTTTCTGCGGCAGTGGAGGAAGAAATCAAAAATTATGGTGATGCACAGCTTGTTGCAACAACAGCCAAATCTGCACAGAAATATTTTGAAGAAACAAGACTGATGCGTCAGAAATCACGGGATGAGGCCCTTGATGTTTTGCAGAAATCACTTAAAAATGCAAAAATTTCAGATTCGGAAAAAGCGCAGGTAACGGAAAAACTGTCCGATATAATTCAGGATATAACAACGGAAACAGATGTGGAAAACCTTGTTAAAGCAAAAGGATTTGCAGAATGTGTTGCGTTTATCAGTGACGGAAAAATCTCTGTTGCCGTACAGACATCCACAGGTGACTTAACTAAACAGAAAGTGGCACAGGTAAGAGATATTGTTCTTAATAAAACGGACATATCCTCACAGGATATTGTTGTAATTGAAGTAAAATAATACAGTATATTCATATTTTAGTGTTGTTATATTCAATAATTAGTGGTATAATATTCATTAAGTATGGAGGTGTAAACCATGGAAGTTAAAAGAAATAATGAACAGATCGGCAGCTTGTATATCTCTACAGGCGTTATTGAAAAAGTTGCAAAGCTTGCAGCTTTGGAAATTGACGGTGTTGCAGAAATTTCAACAGGTTCTTCAGGCGTAAAAGGTGTATTCGCAAAAACACATCTTCAGAAAGCTGTTGAAGTGAATATGAGTGACGGTGTTGCAGAAATTGAAATTAACATTATTGTTAAATATGGTTGCAAAGTTACTACAGTATGCAAAAATGTTCAGGAAGCAGTTAAAACAAATGTTCAGAATATGACAGATGTTGCGGTTTCTAAAGTTAATATTGTTGTTGCAGGTATCAGTGCAGACAACTGATTAAGAGGTTAAACTATATCCCTCCCACCGGATGATGGGAGGGAATATTAAACAGGGAAGGTAAAAAAGTATATGATGACAAGACGTAAAGCCAGAGAAAACGCTTTTATCGCAGTTTTTGAAGCAGGATTCAGCTCAAATGATATCGAAGAAATTCTTGCACTTACACAGGAAGTTCCTGAATATGAAGAATATATGCTGGATTCATTTGCACTTAGTCTTATTAAAAACTACTACACTCATGCAGAAACTGTGAATGATATCATTCAGGCCAGACTTAAAAACTGGTCCCAGTCCAGAATTTCACGCGTTGCAAGTGCAGTTCTCCGCCTCAGTGTTGCAGAAATGCTCTACTCCGAAGAAAAAGATATGGACAGTGTTATCATCAACGAAGCAGTTGAACTGTGCAAAAAATTTGCAGGAGACAACGATTACCAGTTTGTAAACGGTGTTCTCGGTGCTGTTGCAAAGGATAAGGCAGAAAATAATTTATAATGATTACATTAGGGATTGACACAAGCAACTATGCATCCTCAATTGCAGTTATAGATTATGCAAAGGGTGAAGTTCTCCTTAATGAAAAGCATTTTTTGCCTGTAAAACAGGGCGAATGCGGATTGCGCCAGCAGGATGCAGTATTTAACCACATCAAAAATTTAATAGAAATACTTGAGCTTGTACATAATAAATTTGATTTATCCTGTGTACAGGCTGTTGGTGTTTCTGTAAAACCTACAAACGAAGAAAACTCATATATGCCTTGTTTTCTGGTTGGCAAGCTGCTTGCACAGATGGTTAAAGCTGTCAAGGATGTTCCTGTTATACATACAACACATCAGGACGGACATCTCAACAGTGCGCTTTTCAGCCTTAAAAATGAAAATTTATACAAAGAAAAAATTATTGTTTTTCATGTATCAGGCGGTACAACCGATATGATACTTGTGGAAAACGGCCAGATAATAAAAACAGTGGGTTCATCCAATGACCTTTTTGCAGGTCAGGCGGTGGACAGGCTTGGGGTGAAACTTGGATTTCCGTTTCCGGCAGGGGTTTATGTTTCACAGCAGGCAGCAATGTGCAATGAGATTATAAAACCAAAAATCAGCGTTAAAGGACTGAACTGCAATCTTTCAGGTCTGCAGAATCAATGTGAAAAACTTATTGAACAGGGGGCGGACCATCCATATGTATGCAAATACTGTCTTTCCTTTATTGCGCGCACATTGCTTAAAATGGCAAATAATGCAAGAGAAGAGTTCGGCAATCTGCCTGTAGTATTTGTGGGCGGTGTTATGAGCAGTGAAACAATCAAAAATATTGTTACGGAAAATCTTTCCGACTGTTATTTTGTTCAGCCTGTATTTTCAAGCGATAATGCAATAGGTACAGCTGCTGTTGCGGCAAGAAAGGTTATATATGGATAAAGTTTTATCTGTCACAAGCCTGAACTACTATGTAAAATCATTGCTGGAAGAAGATTATAATCTGGCTGATATTGCGGTTGAAGGGGAAATATCCAACTTTGTAAACCACTACAAATCGGGACATTATTATTTTGCTCTCAAGGATGACAAATCCCTTATCAAAACTGTAATGTTCAGCACATATAACCGCAAAATGAATTTTGTGCCGCAAAATGGGATGAAAGTTATTGTGCGCGGCAAAGTTTCTCTTTATGAAAGAGACGGAACATATCAGCTGTATGCAACAGATATGTTCCAGAGCGGTATTGGTCTGCAGCATCTTGCTTTTGAAAAACTTAAGGAAAAGCTTTTCAAGGAAGGGCTTTTTGATGAATCACACAAAAAAGAACTTCCGCCGTATCCTTTTACCGTAGGGGTTGCAACATCAGCTACGGGTGCAGCTTTACAGGACATTATAAGTGTTGCATCAAGACGTTTTCCGTGTGCAAAATTGATAGTTTCTCCATGCGGTGTTCAGGGCGACAATGCAAAAAAATCAATTATAAATGCTATAAAACGACTGGAAAAAACTGAAGAGGTCGAAGTTATAATAATCGCTCGCGGCGGCGGCAGCAGGGAAGATATGTGGGTGTTCAACGATGAGGAAATTGCCCGCTGTGCATATGCCTGCAAAAAGCCGGTTGTGAGTGCGGTAGGTCACGAAATTGACTGGACAATTCTTGACTATGTCTGCGACAAACGTGCTGCAACACCAACTGCAGCGGCAGAAATTGTTTTTCCGGACATAAATACAATTCAATATAAACTGATGAAGTTTGACGAAAACATTTCTGATAATGTAAAAGGTGCTGTTCAGCAGTATTATAATCAGCTTAATTACATCAGAAATTCCAAAGGTTTCAACAATGTGAAACTATTATGTGACATTAATGAGGATAAACTGCTAAATCTGCATAAATCAATGCATCATAATCTGAAAAACAGAATAGAAAAAGAAATGCAGAACCTGCGTTATCTGTCGGACAACATAGACAACAATAACCCATTGTCGAACCTCAAAAAAGGCTATTCGCTTATTTTCAAAGATGAACAGCCTGTGAAAGCAGAATGTAAACTGCGCAAAAATGACAAAATTACAGTGCGTACAGATTTGCAGATTATAAGCTGCACAGTAGACAGTACAAAATCTGTAAAAAGAAAGGAAAAACATGAAACTGACATTTGAACAGGCTATGAGCCGTCTTGAAGAAATATCTGCAGAACTCAGCGAAAACCAGGTGTCTATAGATAAGTCACTGGAACTTTATGCAGAAGGCACAAAACTTATTAAATTCTGCAGTGAAAAGCTTAAGTCCGTTTCATTGAAAATAGAAGAAATTGACTCTGAAATAAATGAAGGAGTTTAAAATATGCTTAATGAATTTTTGCAGAATACAGAGCAGCATCTTGTAAAAAACTGTGATAAATATTTTTATCAGGACAGCGAAGTAAACAAGGCTGCAAGATATTCATTGCTCAATGCAGGCAAACGCGTAAGAGCAATGCTTATTTATCTTACTGCACAGATGTGCGGTAAAAACTGGCAGGATTATATGGATTTCGCATGCGGTGTTGAAATGATTCACTGTTATTCACTTATTCATGACGACCTGCCTTGTATGGATAATGACGATATGCGCAGAGGGAAACCATCCTGCCACAAGGCTTTTTCGGAAGATACAGCACTGCTTGCCGGTGATGCTTTGCTCGGATGCGGCATAGAAACAGCGGCAAATGCTGAAAATTTTTCCGATCAGGACAGACTTAAAGCTGTACAGATGATGTGTGCAGCGATGGGACCCAAAGGAATGATTTACGGTCAGGAACTTGACCTTAAATATGAAACTGTCGCAGCAGACAAGCAGCAACTTGCGCTTATCCATCGCAACAAAACAGGACAGCTTATTTCTCTTTGCGGAAAGCTGGGTAGTCTTAGTTGTGAACTCACAGAAGAACAGAGAAAAGCAATAGATGTATTTTTTGCAAACACAGGTCTTGTGTTCCAGATTGTAGACGATATTCT
>JAZOTI010000136.1:0-5762 GCA_045657565.1 Oscillospiraceae bacterium
TTACGATAAATAATTTTTCGTAAATTAACTAAATACAGAAAGGTAGAGTGGATACTATGATGACACTTACAGAAAAACTTGCTTACATCAAAGGCTTGGCAGAAGGCCTTGGCGTTGACGGAACAACAAAAGAAGGCAAAGTATTGCTTGCTTTGGTTGACCTCCTCGATGATGTAACAACAGCTGTATCCGAACTTGAAAGCGATATGGACCAGGCTTATGAAGAACTGGATGCTATCGATGAAGACCTTACAGAAATCGAAGACTTCCTTTGGGAAGACGAAGATGAAGACGATTGCGATTGCGGTTGCTGCGATTGTGACGATGAATGGGATGACGAAGATGAATGCTGCTGTGGCCACGACCACGATGAAGACGATCTCTTCGACGGCGGTATCTACGAAATCACATGTCCAAAATGCGGCGAAATCGTATGCATGGACGAAGAAATGCTCTTCAGCCCAGATTGCGGTTGTCCAAACTGCGGCACAAGCTTTGAAATCGACTTTGACGGCGTAGACTGCTGCGACGACGAAGACTGCTGCTGCCACGACCACGAAGAAGAATAATTAAAAAGCCGAAAGGCAATGCAAAAGGCATCGGGAAACCGATGCCTTTTTTGTTTTATTTTAAATATCAGATTTTATTATCATACTGAATTGTTATCACAAAACATATCAGTATAAAGTTTTATTGAATCAACTAATATATTTAGAAAAATATCTAAATATATATTGACATATATCTAAATTGATGTTATTCTATATTTAGAAAATCGTCTAAATATTGCTTGCTCAAATCTGATTTTCAAATTTATAAAAAGGAGTGACTTTTTTGTTACAGGATACATTAAAAGCTATAAGTGACCCTACAAGAAGAAAAATTCTGGACCTGCTTAAAAAAGGTCCGATGTCAGCCGGTGAAATCGGCGAACATTTTGAAATGACGGGGGCAACTTTGTCACATCACCTGTCCATACTTAAAAAAGCAGGACTTGTGGATGACAATAAAAAAGGCACATTTGTTTATTACGAAATCAACACTTCCGTTATGGAAGATATTATTACATGGCTTACAGGGTTAATGGGGGATAAGAAGGATGAAATTTAAAAAGACAGATATTATTGCAGTTTTTGTGGTGTTGGCAACTCTTGTTCACCTTATTATTGTTTATCCGTCATTGCCTGCACAGGTTGTTACAAACTGGGGGCTTAATGGCAATGTTGATTATAGCAGCAAAAGCAATCTGTTGTTTTTGTGGGCAATAAACGCGGCTATGATTCCATTGTTTTTTATTATTCCTAAAATTGACCCTAAAGGCAAAAGCTATGCAAAAGTTGACGGGTTCTACACATACTTCCGTCTGGTAATGGTTGTGTTCCTTTCGCTTTTGCTGGAAATAACCATTCTGTCTGCAAATGACCCACACCGTTTTGATATCATGAAATTTTCAACAATTGCAATGGGTCTGCTGTTTATCTTTATCGGTAATTATTTGCCAAAATGTAAACAGTCTTTCACTCTTGGCATTAAAACAATGTGGACACTTTCAGATGAAAGAGTATGGAACAAAACACATCGTTTGGGCGGGGTGCTGTTTGTAATCGGCGGTATAGCTGTACTGATTTCAGGCTTATTCCTTGGAGAAAAACTTGTGGCAGCAATTACAATGGCAGCGCTTTTGGGCACAGTAATCATTGTAACAGTTTATTCCTATATTCTTTACAGAAAATACAATGGAAATCAGGAATAATGATTTAATAAATCAGATGAAAAAATTTTAAAATATATATTGTTTTACATTTTGGTATAGCTGCAATGATGCCAATGGCGATATTGCCAATGGTGATTTTTAAAACAAAATGTAAATAAGCTATAAAATTATACAAAATGTAGTCAAAAACTGTCGAGGATTGTTCTTCGACAGTTTTCTTTTTTATGCCACAATATAATATTTTTATCCCAAAACTACATTATATGCAGAGGTGTGTAAAAATATGATAAAAACAGGGCAGAAAGAAAAACGCAGACGTGTTGGAATTTTCACAGCAGCTGCAGATATTGTGATGAGAACACAGGAAAAATCTTTTATGGCACTGGCTGCTGTTTCACTGTTTTCCTCCTTTGGGGATATGCCTTTGCCTCTGCTGTCCCTTGTGTTTCTTCAGCTTGCAAAAGCACAGATGGCAAGATACACAGTTGCTGCGGTGTCGGTGGCATACTTTGCCTTTACAACTTTTTACACAGCGGAATATATCCCATATATATCCTTTGTAATGGTATACATCATTGCGCACTATCTGCTTTATGAAGAAAAACACAGGGCAATCTGGCCTGCTGTAACCACTTTTGGTGCGGCAAAAGCATATCTGCTGACATTTGGTTATGACAGGATTTATTACTTGATATTGATTGCTGAAATCCTTTTGCTTGCGGTGCTGCCTGTTATTGCAGAAAACGGGAAAAACATACTGCAGAATAATCTCCCCCTTACAGATTTTTCCCACATTGCAGACAGCATTGCGGCACTTGGCATTGTTGCACTTTCCCTTGATGGAATACATATAAACGGGCTGAAACTTTCGGCGGCATTTCTGCTTGGATGTGCATTTTTTTACGGAGTGAAAAACAATGTTGCCCTGTCACTTGCATCAATGGGGGCACTTGTGGTGTCTCTGTGTCAGGAAAAACAGTTTATCTTTCTGGCGGCAGGATATATGGTGATATATATATCATCAACGATGCTGCTTCCAAAAGGCATAAAAGGCTTTGCTGCTGTAATCGGTGTATCGGCGGTAACATCTGCTGTGCTTATATCCCGTTTTAACAGTATAACAATAATCACCACAACTGCTGTTGCACTTTTTTGCTGTTACACAGCGGATAAAAAATATCATCCCGTGCAGGAGATTATCACGGGGGTCAGCCTGCCCGATGCGGAGAAGGATTACCTTGCCCTTGTAGGAAAAATCGAAAAACTCAACCGATGCTTTGGTTTCATAGGTCACACAGTAATGGATATATCACGTCTGCTTGCAAAGGATTTTGTTCCAATACAGGCAGAAGATATGGCTGCAGCAGAAGTTTGTCGTAAATGCAAAAACAACACCCTGTGCTGGCAGGAAAATTATTCCTACACTCAGGGACAGTTTTCAGATTATGCGTATCGGTTTTCAAAAGGAGAAAAAGCAGATTTTGACGAACTGTTTTTATCAAGATGTGATAAATCCCCGCAGATAAAAAATGCAATTGAAGCCTCTGCAAATCTTGCCCTGACACAAAAATTGCTGGACTCGGCAGCACAGCACAACCGTCGCATATTGCAGACACAGTTTCTTTCAATGGCGGAAATTCTGCGGCAGATTACCCGCCAGAGTTGCAGCAGAGGTACGGTAAATGCAACAGCAACCGCAGAAACCGATAAGCTTTTGCGGACTATGGGATATAAGCACAGCTATTGTATGTGTTATCAGAATAAAAACCGGTGTGTAGTCACAACAAAGCAGGAACTTTCACCGCCGGAAATTTTCCGCATAAAAAACCGGCTTGAAAATCTTTATGACTGCACCTTTGCTGTGTCGGAGACAGAACACACAGCAGAAAGTGTTATCACTACTTTTTGTCAGCAGACAACATATAAATGCGAATATTCCGCAAAAAGTTTTTCACGGGGAACAGACAGCGGAGATTTCTGCCAGTATTTTGAAACGGAAAACACGGCATATATTATACTCGGTGACGGAATGGGCACGGGCTGTGCAGCTGCGGCGGAAAGCCGCACCGCCACCGAAATGCTTAAAAGTCTGCTTTGTGCATCGGTACAGCCGCAGACAGCCATTGAAATTGTAAACATTGCCCTTAACCTCAAAGGCACCGGGCAAAGTTGTGTGGCAGTTGATATTCTCGGCATCAGCCTGGACAGCGGCGAAACTGTGATTTACAAGGCAGGAGGTGCAGAAAGTTTGCTGATAAAAGGCGGAAAAACAAAAATTGCTTACAGAGACAGCCTGCCCATTGGCATACTGCGTGATGTAAAAACTGCAAAGCTGGATTTTTCCCTTGCAAACGGCGACTGCATTATCCTTTCAAGTGACGGAGTAAATATTGACGATAAACTGATGCACAGACTTTCCCTTATAAGCGGCGGAAGTGTGCAGTTTATGGCGGAAACTGCGGTCAGAAATGCCGACAGAACCGATGATGCAACAGCGGTGGCAGTTAAACTTGTAAAGGTGTAATCAACTGTAAAGCAAAAACAATACGCCATTCTGATAATAAGCACAAATATCAGCACAAAATAAAAACAGCGTATAGAAATTCTATACGCTGTTCTGATTTTATCAGCATTTTTCGCCGTTTTCGTAGTAGTTGTCCTCTTCGAAGATATGGAAACTTATCTGGTCAGCATAAAATCCCATATTTTCAAACTGTTTATGAAGATATTTTGCCACCTTGTCCTGAATTTCCATAGGTCTGCGGAACCACCATACCTGTACTACAGGGCAGTGTTTTGTTCTGCCGTTTTCATCATAAAAACGGGAGTGTATAAGGTCAAAAATAAACCAGTCGCTTGGGCAGTTGCAGATTTTTGCAAGATCAGGCGCTGCTTTTACGCTGAGTGCGGCACACTGTTCTTCAGTAATACCTTTAATAATAATCTGTGGCATAAGGATACCTCCGAAATATAAAATGGCAGATAAGGTTTATCCTATCTGCCATTAATCATAACATTAAACAGTGCTTTTATTCAATTGCAGGGAGTATCTTAGATATGGATTTTGGGTTCATGTGGTAAGAATCCCAGAAATCTTCAAACACAAGTCCCTGTTCTATGGCGTCAAAACCGCCGTAAATTTCAAGATTGTATCTGTCTGCAAGATCACGGCAGTAATCTTCCACAAGGAAAAACGCAGGGTGTTCGTTCTGTCTTGCTATAGCCACGCTGTAGAAATATTCGTGGTAAGGAGGCAGGTAGAGAATAACGCGGATACCTTTGGCCTGCAGATATTCAATGAAAGCTTCAAGCTGCATAATAAATTCAGGGTCAAGCTCGTTGAAATCTGCCATATGCATCAGCGGTGTACCAACGTAAGTTTCCTCTACAAGGGACTGGTCAATCTCTGCACGGGAACGGTTCTGGTAAGCCATATCATATATGATGGAACCGTCACTGCATTTGATAACTTCTGTCTGCTGGTACAAATCGCCCTGTACAATCTCAGGCATAAGTTCACCTTCGGTGTCACGAAGATAATACTTTATTGCTGCCTGGAAATAGCTTGGGGAGAAAAGTGCTTTGTATTTTTCGTTGTCGGAAGCTTCGTCGTCAGTGTAACTGTACTGTGTGAAACCAAGTTCTTCATTCAGAAACTGTTTGCAAAGCTGTTTGTCGCTGCGGTCATCAAGGGCTTCGTGGCTGGAGTTGAACAGCCATGCGTCCATACTCAGTACCATAGTCTCAGGTTCTTTGTTTTCCTTTGCAAAGATATAGTAAGCGGTGAAGAAGTCATATCTGTCCGCACCTACATTTGCTGCATTGTAAAAGGTTTTGTCCGGACACAGCATATCTGCGGTGATTGTCATACTGCGGCTGGAGCCGTTGATAATAACCTGAGGTGCATAAGGCACATTTTTTGCATAAACTTCGTTGAGTTTTCTGCCATCAAGGCGTTCGTAGCCTTTGATGGCGTTGCCTTCCAGCATATATTCGCTGGCGATTCTTTCAAAACCAGCACCAAAAAACAGACCTGACGGGTCAATTT
>JAZOTI010000137.1:0-2404 GCA_045657565.1 Oscillospiraceae bacterium
CGGCAAGTATGATGTTATTATCCTCAACTTTGCAAACTGCGACATGGTTGGCCATACAGGTATTTTTGATGCTGCTGTAACAGCTGTGCAGACAGTTGACGAATGCGTTGGCAAAGTGCTTGATAAAACAATGGAAATGGACGGTGTGTTCCTTTTGACTGCTGACCACGGCAACGCTGACAAGCTGCTTGATGATGACGGCAGTGTGTTCACAGCACACACAACAAACCCTGTTCCTTTTACAGTTTGCGGTTATGACTGCCAGCTCCACACAGACGGTGTACTTGCTGACATTGCACCGACAATGCTTCACATTCTCGGTCTCCCTCAGCCTGCTGAAATGACAGGTAAATGTCTTATTAAATAATTACAAAAGCAAAACCCTTGGATTTTCATCCAAGGGTTTATTTTTTTACTTTAATATCAAAGTTTTATTGTTGTAACATTCAATGCTACCGCCACAATGCCAACTGCGAAAACAATTATATCTATCCAGAACGGTCCTCCAAATAAATGCAGAAATGCAGAAACTACAAGATATATAATTGCAAACAAAGCAAATCTTTTAAATATTTTCCATGCAAACCACTGTCTGCGTTCGTATCCCGCATTTACCACTTCTTCATAACTTACTGTATTGAACCAGTAAACTTTGTCGGTTTTATAAATGATAAACATAAGAACAGTAAGAGATATTGAAGTAAAGTTAAATAACAATCTTATCATTACAGCAGGGTTGTTAAACGGGATATTGCAGAGTGAAATAATAACAGCTAAAAAAACAATAAGCCATATTATAAGACCTGTGTAGCTTTTTTTCATAATATCAGTCCTCATTTGACTGCATAAAATTTTCCAATGGAATAATTTTATAATCGTATTTGCCTGTCACCTTGTCCTGATTTGTATAGTCTGCAAGGATAACCTGTTCTTTGTCATAAGAACACAAAATTGCAAATCCTATTTTGCCCTGTTTTGCCTTTTCGCGCTGATTTTCAAAGATACCCATATCAGTATTGTTGAGTGCAATACGGATATGTTTCATTCTTTCATCGGCAATATGCAGACAATGATACAGTTTGCCTGTTCGGTCGGTGATTATGCGGTCTTTTGCAAGTTCATCGCGCAATCTTGCTCTGTTTACATTTGGCAAAGCACCCAAATATTCCAGCATTGCGGCAGTGTAGGTGTCAAGAGACGGTGACTGCAGACCGATTTTTTCACAGTATTCACCCATACCGAAAAACAGTGCATATGGTGACATTGCTGTTACTTCAAGAACATATTTCAGTGTGTTTGGAAAACGGTTTGAATTGTATATGCGTTCCACCGCATCTTCAGCAAGTTTAAGTTTCAACAAATCGCCATAACCGATATAGTCGTTGCTGATAATCTGATACGGTGCATAAGACCAGTATTTATAGCCGTGTTTTTCCTTGTCAGCTTCAAGAGGTGAACCATTGAGAAGCTTTAAAAAGCCAAGCTGAATAACCTCAGCACCAATTTCGTATGCAAGGTCAAAACCTTTTGCAAAGCTTTCATAATCTTCGTAAGGCAAGCCGGCAATAAGGTCGATGTGGAGATGAATATTTTTCATCTGTGCAATTTCTTTGAGATTGTGCACAAGTCTTTCAATATTGTGGCGTCGGTCAACTGCCTTGAGTGTATTTGGGTTAAATGACTGCAAACCTGCTTCGAACTGGAAAAGACCTTTCGGCATTGTTTTGAGATAATCAAGGGTTTCCTGTGTAAACAGGTCTGCCTCAACTTCGCAGTGGAACACCACATCCTCCGGAATATTGCCAAGTTTTCTCTGTTCGTATACAAATTCAAATATCTCTCTTGCACGTTTATCATTGCAGTTAAAGGTTCTGTCCACAAATTTAACTGTCTGTGTGCCGCAGTTTGCAAGTTTTAAAATATTCTGCTTTGAAATATCCATATCAAAAAAACGGACATTTTCATTTCTTCCCGACAGACAGAAAGCGCAGTGGAACGGACATCCGCGGCTGGTTTCCAGATAGACAATTCTGTCCTTTAAAGCTGCAAAGTATTCTTCTGAATACGGATTGAAATATTCCGTTACCGGGGCGCTGATCACTTTTTCTGCAGATATAAAATCGCTTTTGAGCAGACTGATAAACGCCTGTTCCCCTTCGCCTTTTATAATGTAATCAGCATCAGTAATTTCCAGCAGGTTCTGCGCGTCAAAACTTGCTTCAGGGCCGCCAAAAAATACTTTGAGCAGAGGATTGATTTTTTTAAGACATTCGGTTACTTTTTTCACATATTCAATATTCCAGATATAGCAGGAAAAACCCACCACATCAGGATTCAGATTATAAATATCCGCCACAATATCGTCGATATGGTTGTTGATTGTGCTTTCATAAACCTCCACTGT
>JAZOTI010000138.1:0-2255 GCA_045657565.1 Oscillospiraceae bacterium
GACATGGTTTATGTTTGCTACGACAACGGCGCTTACATGAACACAGGTATCCAGAGATCTTCCGGTACACCTATGTATGCTGAAACAACAACATCTGCTGTTGGTAAATGCAGCCCAGGTAAAAAACAGATCCGTAAAGACCTCACAGAAGTTATCGCTTCACACCACATCCCATACGTTGCTCAGACAACATTTATCGGCAACTTTAAAGACCTGCATGAAAAAGCTGAAAAAGCTCTTTACACACCAGGCGCAGCATTCCTCAACATTCTTGCTCCATGTCCACGTGGTTGGAGATACAATGCTGAAGATATGATGACAATCACAAAACTTGCTGTTGAAACATGCTACTGGCCATTTTACGAAGTTGTAGACGGCGTGTACAAACTTTCTTACAGACCAAAAGCAAAACAGCCAATCGAAAACTTCCTTAAACCACAGGGTCGCTTCAAACACCTCTTCAAGAAAGGTAACGAACACCTTATCGCTGAAATCCAGGCTGAAGTTGACAAACGTTGGGAAGAACTTCTTAAACTCTGTGGCGAAGAAGTTTAATTCATCGTCATTAGACCCCTTTATAAAAAAAGACGCTGTCCTCGCGACAGCGTCTTTTGTTTTTTAAGTATAATGTGACTGTGTTACACACAAATTTTAGTCTGAGTGATATAATATAAACAGAAATAATTGTTATGGAGGGAAAACTATGTTGATTTCCGCTTTAAGTGCAATTCTTATTCCGTTTGTAGGCACAGTGATAGGATCAGGCTGTGTGTTTTTTCTTAAAGGTGAAATGAGCCGCAATGTGCAGCGTTCACTGACAGGTTTTGCGTCGGGTGTAATGGTGGCGGCATCTGTGTGGAGCCTTATTATCCCGGCAATGGACCAGTCATCGCATATGGGCAAGCTTGCATTTCTGCCTGCATTTATCGGCGTATGGGGCGGATTTATATTCCTGTTGATAATGGACAGTATTATTCCGCATCTGCATCTCAACGATGATTGTCCCGAGGGGGCACCATGCAGTCTTGGAAAATCCACAATGATGGTGCTTGCTGTGGCATTGCACAATCTGCCTGAAGGTATGGCTGTGGGTGTTGTGGTTGCGGGCTGGCTTACAGGCAATGAAAGCATCTCCTATGCTGCTGCAATTGCTTTGTCCCTTGGTATCGCGTTGCAGAATTTACCTGAAGGTGCAATCATCTCCATGCCGCTTAAAAGCAATGGCATGAAAAGGGGAAAAGCCTTTGTATACGGGGCAATTTCAGGCGCTGTTGAGCCTTTGGGCGCAGTGGTGACAATTCTTCTTGCCAACCTTGTAGTGCCGATTCTGCCTTATCTGCTCAGTTTCTCGGCAGGTGCAATGTTGTATGTTGTTGTGGAAGAACTTATCCCTGAAATGTCAGAAGGTGAGCATTCCAATATCGGTACAATCTTTTTTGCAGTAGGATTTACACTTATGATGGTGCTTGATGTGGCGCTGGGATAAAATAATGCAAAAGTAAATATAAATATTGAAAGTATATTTTTGAAAAAAAGAAAGGTCATTCTGAAAACGGAATGACCTTTTTATGTAGTACAGTATTGTTTTGAAATGTTGACAGAACTTTCTGTTAACATCAGATTTTGACATCATTTAATTACCAAGAGGCAGAAGAATTTTCTGGAATTCAACTGTGTAACCATTTGGGTCACGGAAAAAACAGGAATAGACAGGAAAGTTTTCGTGTTTTTTTGGAGGGGTGATAATTTCAGCACCTTTTGTTTTTACCATTTCGTAGTGTGCATCGACATCTGCTTCGTCACAGCAGTTGAAACTGATGCACATGCCAACAGGACCTGACGGAATTGGTCTGCCGTCAGCATACTGGCAAAATCCGATAAATCCATAACCGGTGTCAAAAATGTGGCATTCACTGCTGCCTTCCTGCACCTGAACAAGTTTGAGTCCTACCATTTCGGTGTAAAAATTTGAGGTTTCCTTTATATTTTTGCAAGGGAAAAAGATAACAGAACTTTCAATTGCCATAGTATGCTCCTTTGCCGGGATGTAAAGAATGGGTATTACAACCTGATGTGTTTATAATATTATATCAGATAATATGAAAACAGCAAATAAAAAAACCAGCCTTAAAGGCTGGTTAGTGGTTGCGGAGGCTGGATTTGAACCAACGACCTTCGGGTTATGAGCCCGACGAGCTACCATGCTGCTCCACTCCGCGATATCTTGTCAACAGTTAGATATTATACACGCATTG
>JAZOTI010000139.1:0-17953 GCA_045657565.1 Oscillospiraceae bacterium
CAAAACGCATTAGCGTCTCGAAATTACTTAAATGCGTTTTTAAAGTGTTTACTCACTATCTTCAAAAGAAAATCTAAAGTTATTCCTTCACAAGCTTCTGGTCTTTTCTTATATATTGTTTAATTTTCAAGGTCCTTGCTGTCTTGTCGACAGCCTTTATATATTACCACAACCATTTCGTTTTGTCAAGTGTTTTTTCAACTTTTTCAAAACTTTTTTCAGTTGTCGTTGCTGTCTTGCGACAGCCTTAATATATTACCACAACCGCTTCAGTTTGTCAAGCACTTTTTTCAAGTTTTTTAAAACTTTTTCAGTTGTTTCTTTCTCACCGCCACCTCTCGGTGACAGCTTGATTATATTATCATATGATTCGCCATTTGTCAACAACTTTTTTCAACTTTTTTACTAATTTTTTAAATTATTTTTTGTGCACTATTACTTGTGACTTTTAAGCCGTCACAGGCACTAAATATAGACAAAACAAAAGGAGCAGTTTTCGCCTGGTAACCTCAGGCTTCTTCTGCTCCCGTTTTCTTATTATATATGTATTATATTATATATAATATATTACTTTAATTATCAAAGTTTTTAACAGTGCCTATAAACGCAGTTGCAATGAGCAACGGATAAACACTTGAAAGGTACATTCCGTAGGTGCCGATGTTGAAAGCGGAAACTTCCACATAACCAATCATCATACATCTCAGCAGCGCCATACCCACAAGACCGATAAGCACAATTGCAAGGAGGCCGTCCAGTGACAGCTTTTTGCAGCGAATATCCCAGCTGAGTGCTTTGATTATCCAGCACAGGGACATAACCAGCATAAGCGGAATGCCGATTTTGTAAACCACATTCATAACACGCATAAATGTGTGGGTGAGCCACTGAAGCGGAGGCAGATAAACCGTGTCGCTGTTGGCAACAAGAACTGTGCCGCCTTTCTGACGGATAAACTGTTCCACCTCTTCAATTTCGTGAGGATATCCCACAGCCTTTTCTGCAAGAGGGTCGCACTGCTGGAAGGTCATTGACGCCCAGAAGCCCTTGAAGCCCTCTCCTATTACAGGCAGAATATATTCTCCTTTGATAGGGCTTGTAACGCTTGCGTGGAACTTGTCCACAGGGAGTCTGCCTTCATCGGCAGCCTGTTTTATTTCAGCATAAAGGGTTTCGTAGTACTGCTGTGCTTTCTGCGGTGTTTCGTAGTAACCCGCATTCTGCAAAGCGGTACGGATTGCCCAGTAGAAACCGCCTGACTGGAAATCTTCAAGTTTTGTGTTATAGTATCCGTTTTTAAGGATAGGTTCTTCCAGACCTTCTTCAAAAAGAGCAAAGGACGGAACTTCTTCGTACAGTTTTTCCCTTACATCTTCCGGCACAGAAACAAGCGGATGCCAGTCTTCGTGTTCAATGCTCATCAGCGCACCGTAAGCCTTTGTGAAGTCATCGCTTGTGAAGTCACTTACTATAAAACGGCCATAGTGGGTGTAGTTCATATAGCAGTAGCTGCAGATAATCCCCACAGACAGCACAAATGGCAGAGCAAGTGAAACAATTTTAAAAACAAAGCCTTTGTGTTTTTCCACAATCCACAGGATTGACACAATAACAAATGCCGCAAGGGCAAACGGGAGAACCCAGATGCCGTCTTCGCGGGAAAGATATACAAGGCCAAAGGTCACGCCGTAACCGATCATATAACCGATGCTGTTTTTGGCCGGCTGTTTATAACGCAGACCAACAGCAAGCACACAGGCAAAGAACAGTATGCACAAGGACGGGAAAATGCTGTCGCGGTAAACACGGGTGGAAAACTGTGCCCATACCGCAGGATTGTAAAGCATGCCTGCATAAAGGAACAGCCTTGCCCGGTTCTTTTTAACAAGAGGTGCAACCGCCATAACAAACACAATGCTTGTCAGCGCCCACAGTGCCGCATTGCCCACCATAAACGGAACACCCGCAATGTGCAGGAACGCCAGCCATACCGCAAAAAACGCGTGTTTGGACAAGGTGAGATAGTTGTAATCCCCGAACCAGTTGCCCTCCACAATGTTTTTTGCCGCCGTGAACATAAAATGGTCATCGATTGGCGCAAGCGGCGGATAGATTGTGGCATACTGTGTCCAGGCAAGGAACAGCCTTGCCGCTGTCAGCACCGCTGCCGCGATTATTAAAAACTGTTTTGAAATATCGTTGTTTTTGAGTTTCAAGGTTTATACCTCTGAATTTATAAATAGTCTGACCGCATATGTATGTGATACTTATGCGGTCGGGTAACAGTGAGCAGATAAATATTTATTTTGTTATCTTCTGTACACTTTCAATTACATACTGCTTGTGGGTGAACACAAGGTTCAGAATAACGGAAAGATATTTAAGCACAAATGCAAGGATTACAAACAGGCCAAAGAAGCCAAAGGACAGCACCAGCATGGTGGTTGTCCAGCCCGCAACAGGATTTGCGGAAAGGAAAACAACAACAGCATAGGCCGCTGCAAGCACCAGCACAACCGCCATCATAACTGTCAGTGTGAAACTGATTTTGTATGCAATGTCGGTGAAAAGGATAAGGCTGTTGAGAGCAATTTCCCTTTTTGTTTCCTTCTGATGATCAGGCTGCAGATTTTTTGTGTTTGGTGTGTATTCAATTTCGCTTACAGGCAACCCGCAGGAAGCATAAACCGCTTTTCTGTAAACGGTTTTTACCCCCATAGATTTAACACGGTTGATGCCGCGGCGGCTGATGATGCCAAAGCGCTGTGTGCGCAGGTTGTATTCTGATTTTGAGAAAGCGTTGAACAGCTTGTAGAACACACGGGAGGACAATCTTGCCTTGCTGTTTGGCACAGCAAAAACCACGTCGTTACCGCTGAGTGATTTGCGGTAGATGTCCATAATCATCTGCGGTTCAAAGTCCAGAATAGTGCTGTCGAACTCAAACACAAAGTCGCCTATGGCAATGTCCTGCCCTGCAATCATTGCGTTTTCAACACCTTCAAAAAAGCTGGTGTTAACCACAGTGAGGCTTTTTACTGTTTCTTCTTCACAAAAAGCGTTCACCGCAGCCACAGTTTCGTCGGTGGAGCAGTCGTTCACGCAGATGATTTCGTATTTTTCAAAGTTTTCTTTAAGGGAACTGTTAACCGCTTTAAGAAAATCTTTTATTGTGTTTTTGCAGTTGTAGCAGTAAACAACGGCAGAAACAAAGTTTTTTTCTTTATTTATCAACATTGTCAAAAACTTCCTTTAAATCGTATACAGTATTGATTTTGCCCGAAAGCACACTTACAAAGGTAGGGTTTGTGCTGAACTGTTTGATGAGTGTAGGGCGGGAGTCGTCAATTTCGCTTAACTTGAGTATCGGTTTCATGGAGAAAAGTGAATGGTCATACTCAAAACCAAATTCGTCTTTAAGATATTTTCTCGCAAGCTGTGACATGTAACCCCATGCAGACTCAGGCTTGTGAGGGCAGTTGTTGCAGTTGCCAAGATGCTGCGGAGTGCAGTAATCCTCAAGCCCTTTCTGGCAGTCAAAGTGAGGCAGCTTGTCATAGCAGGTCACGTGTGGTGTGAATGTAACACTTGTCAGGGAATGGAGGCCTGTTTTGCCAAAAGGCATAATGGAGAAGAACGGCCCGTCCATAACCGTGATACCCACATCGCGGAGTTTTGGGTTTATTTTACAGAGAATAATCTCGCACAGTTCATATTTTATAGGGAAAGTTTCAAAACCTGCAAGGGTGTTGATCTGGTTTACGCTTGCATAGGTTGAGTTGAGCAGGAACGGTGTGTAAAACTCCTGTCCGTCTCTGAGTGTCACCTTGTAGTGCTCCCCTGTGTTTTCAATGGCGGTGATAAAACTGTTGTAAAGGATTGTCACCTTGTCCCCCAAAGCTTCAATGTCCTTTAAAAGGCCATCGCGGAGAATCTGCCAGTCGTAGGTGTATTCCAGGGTTTCAAAGGCACCGTCACACATTCTTTCGCGGAAATATGTGGTTGGTTCTATTGACACACAAGGGATGTCGCTGTCCTTGCAGAACTTTATAAACTGTTCCTTGTTGGTCCAGGAAAAGTTCGCACTTGTGGCATAGATTTTTTTGAAATCCGTTTTGACGCTGTCAGGGTAATCTTCGCAGAATCGGTCAAAATAGTTTCGGCTTTTAACCGCTGTTGAAAGACTGCGCGGATAGTGATAGCCCATGTGCACCCTTGCCTGATTTATATATGTAGCGCGGGAAAAAGCATTGCCGTCACATTCCAGCACCAGCACATTTTCGCCTTTTTTTGCACAGTATTCGGCACTGTAAAGACCATAAAGCCCCGCACCGATTATAATTTTATCGTAGATGTTGTTCATAGGTTTTAACCTTTTTGATGTATTTTTGACGGGCAAACGCTGTTCGCCCCTGCATTATTTATGTGATTCCCCGGGGTTGTTCAGGGGCAGAGCCCCTTATACAGATAACCGGCTGGCGTAAAAGGGAGATTGCCAAAGCAATCGACCGTGCCCGCACTTAGCGCAAGCGATGTGTGCGGGATAGCGTGCCGGGTACATCTGAGCGTGGGTCCGCTGCGTCGCAATCAGCGGGACTTTTGTTTACTTTTGGTCACAAAAGTAAAGTCCGAAGGACAAATTCTTTGGTCCTTTCTTTAAAGAAAGGACATATACAAATCAATATTCCAGTCTTTTTCTCAGAATCTGACTGTTAAGCTCCACAACATACACCGTGCCATCCTTTGTCAGCACAAAACTTTTCGGCAGGTCCTTAATCAGATACACCACCTTGTTTTCCTTCTGTTTTTCATTAAGAAAATTCTGTGTATGTGCGGTTGTGGTTGTGGTATTGTCCAGGTCAAAAATACCTACAATATCACTTTTTTTTATTAAAAAATCGGTTGCGATGTCTATATACATTCAATCTCTCCGTTTTTAACAAAATACTTTCGGCTTTTTGCAAGGTTTATGCGGTTTTCATCACAGGATGATATAAACACCTGTTTGCCCTCAATATTGTTCAGCAGATATTCCTGTCTGCCAAAATCAAGTTCACTCAGAACATCGTCAAGCAATATAACAGGGCTTGTTTCGCATATTTCATTAAGAATATCACTCTCTGCAAGTTTCATGCTCAGCACAATGCTTCTCTGCTGGCCCTGGCTTGCAAAATCCTTTGCACTCACGCCGTCAATCTTTATCTCAATATCTTCTCTCTGAACACCACAGGTGGAAAAACCTGCCCTTTTGTCTCTTTCAATACTTTCAACCAGTAAATTATAAAAATCTTCGGGTTCTCTGCCGAAAGAAAGATATTCAAAATCTATGTTTTCCCTGCCGCTGGAAATACGGCTGTAATATTCCTTTGCCTTTTCGCTTAAAAGCTCAATATATTCTTTTCTTTTTAAATATATCTCATACCCAAGGGATGCAAGGTGACGGTTGTATATATCAAGTGTCTGGTTAAACTCCTCAAAATAATATCTGTTCTGATTTTTCAGCAGACTGTTTTTCTGCTCAAGATATTTTTCAAAGGTTTTGAAAACCTTGATATAGTTGGGATAAATCTGGCAAAGTGCACCGTCCACAAATTTTCTTCTCAGGGACGGGCTGCCGCTTACAAGGCTTAAATGCTGTGGGCAGAACACCACGCAGTAAAATTTTCCTGCAAGGTTTACCGCCCTTTTAAGCTGTCCGTCATTCACCTTTGCAAAACGTCCTCTTTTTGCGTCGGTATCAGCAATTACTATATCAATTCTATCCTCATAGCCGTCGGTTTCCACAACAGCTTCAATGCGGGCAATCTGGTCGTTGCCTTCAAGGTTTCTCTCAATCAGGTCTTTGTCCTTGCTGCCGCGGAAACTTTTTGCCCCTGTCAGCAGCCACAAAGCTTCAATCAGGTTGGTTTTGCCCTGACCGTTCTCACCTGTTATCACATTTATGCCGTCGCAGAACTCCAGCTCTGCACTTTTTATATTACGGAAATTTTCCAGCTTCAGTTTTTTTACACTGCTGTTATTCACTTATGCAAACCTTATAATCTTCGCCTTCAAAGGTCACAACATATCCGTCATACAGCTTTTTGCCGCGCATTGTGCAAACTTCGCCGTTAACTTCCACAAGACCTTCCTGAATAACAAGTTTTGCTTCACCGCCGGAATAAATTGCATTTGCAAATTTCAAAAACTGGTCAAGCTTGATGAAAGGTGGTTTTACTTCAACATTAATCATTTTTAAACCTCACTGGCAATACAAGATATGTGAAATCGTCATTTGCTTTTGGTCGGATTACACAAGGTGAAAGGCTGCCTGTAAACTGGAACACAAGTTCTTCCTGTTTTGAAGCTTTAAGTGCATCAAGGAGATACTTGTTGTTGAAACCGATTTCAAGTCCGCCGCCTTCAACATCAGCAGAAACTTCGTCATAAACCGCACCGATTTCTGTTGCACATTTAACAACAATTGCATTATCTTCCACATTGAGTTTTACAGGGTTTTTAAGTCTTTCTGTAATAATAAGGGAAACGCGGTCAACCACATTGATAAAATCTCTTGTGTTTGCTGTTGCTTTAACGGAATAGTTCTGTGGAATTGCCTTTTTGTAATCAAGGAATTCACCTTCCAGCAGACGTGAAAGCACAATATATTCCTTTGCATTGAAAAGAATATATCTTTTGTTTGCAAAGATTGTCAGTTTGCCGTCGCCGTCAGCAACAATTTTTCTAACTTCATTCATTGCTTTTGCAGGCACAATCATATTGAAGCTGCCTTCAAATTCAACTTCTCTTTCGCACACTGCAAGGCGGTAACCGTCAAGTGCAACCATAGTCAGTTTTCTGTTTTCCAGTTTCATCAGAACGCCTGTGTGTGCAGGGCGTTTTTCGTCCTGGCTTACAGCATAGATAACATAGTCAACCATTTCGCAGAAAAGGCTGCTTTCAATTTTAATGCTGTTGTCCTTTGCAGGGTTTGGGAAATCAGGATAGTCTGTGGAGTCGATACCCTTGATGTTATATTCTGTAATACCGCATTTGATTTTGCAGTTCATTCTGTCATCGCATTCAATGGCAATTTCGTCGCTTGTGGATTTGCGCACAATGTTGCCAAGCAGGCCTGCGGAAAGTACAATGTCACCTTCCATTTCAACATCACATTCAAATGTTGTTTTGATGCCCATTTCAAAGTCATAGCCTGTCAGTGTAAGTGTGCCGTTTTCTGCCACAAACAGAATACCTTCGATAGATGCAAGATTGCTTTTAACAGCAACTGCACGGGAAACTGTCTGGATAGCATCACTCAGAGTGTTTTTGTCGCAGATAATCTTCATCTTGTATTTCCTTTCTTGTTATAAGGATTGATATGTAAATTTTTTATTATAAACTTAATGTTTTGTCACTTTGGCAAATTTAAATATTTTTGTTTGCCTTTTATTTATTTCAAAGCCTGAAATCAATCTTTGTGACAACATTTTTAATGGCTTTAAAAGCCCTTATATACCATTTTTTACCACCTTTTTACTTTTCAACAGAAAATGATGGTAAAAAATTTTATTTTTTCGCTTTTATAGGCAAAAATTTCAAAACTCACTAACTAAATTTTAGTAGTAGTAGTAGGGGCTGTGAATTTGTTGAAAACTCTCACAAACCCTTTAAAACACTGAATTTTTTGCAGATAATTTTTCTTGAAAACTTTGTGGATAAGCTGTTGAATCAACATAACAACTTTTTGCGCTGTTGATAATGTTGAAAAGTTGTTGTTAACTTTTAAAAACTTTGTGGAAAAGTCGAGGGGTTTTTAAGGAAAATTCCTTAAAAATTCTTTTGTCCTTCGGACTTTACTTTTACCGCCGATTGCGACGCATAAAATTCTGTCTTATATTTAATATAAAAGATATTTCCAAGAGGTGAAACGGAGAGCGGAGCTCTCCTTATAAACAATAATGTACTGTCGACTTATCAGCACCCGGATACGCGGCGCGGTGCGTGCGAGTCTGCACGCGGAAGCGCCACAAGGAGCGAGACATATTCTGTTCCTATTCCGCGTTTAGGGGTGTGGGGGAGTCGCAACCCCCACGTTCTTTGGTCCTTTCTTTAAAGAAAGGACGTAGGTACATTAAAGTGTCTTAACGTTTTTGATAATGTCTTCGATATTGTTTCTGTAGAAAGAGTCTTTTTCCATTTTTTCTTCTACATTTGCAATGGAATAAACAACAGTGGAATGGTCTCTGCCGCCAAATTCCTTGCCAATGTCTTCCATGCTCAATTCGCAAACCTGGCGCACAATGTACATTGCCATCTTTCTTGCTTCTGCAATGTTCTGTGTTCTCTTTTTGCCTTTAACATCTGCTGCGGAAACTGCATAGCTGCGGCTTACTTCTTCAATAATTTTTTCAATTGTCACAGGCACAGGCAGTTCTTCGTTAAGAATATCCTTAACAGCAATCTGTGCGTTGATAAGCACAGGTGGTTTGTTTTCAAGACGTTTGAGCGCATCAAGCTTTTTAACAACACCTTCAAGCTGACGGATATTTGTTTTAACCTTGCTTGCAATAAATTCAATTGCATCGTTTTTGATATCAAGTCTCAGCAGGTCTGCTTTTCTTTTGATAATCGCACAGCGTGTTTCAAAGTCAGGTGCCTGAATATCAGCTGTAAGCCCCCATTCAAATCTTGTTCTCAAGCGGTCTTCAAGGCTTTTGATTTCCTTTGCAGGACGGTCAGAAACCAGAACAATCTGTTTGCCTGCATTGTGCAAAGCGTTGAATGTGTGGAAAAATTCTTCCTGTGTTCTTTCTCTGCCTGCAATAAACTGGATATCGTCCACCAGCAGAACATCAACCTGACGGTATTTGTTGTGGAATTCGTTTGTCTTGTTTTCTCTGATTGCGGTAACAATTTCGTTTGTGAAAGTTTCGCCGTCAACGTAGATTACATTTGCTCTTGGATTGTTTTTAAGCACTTCCGCTTTGATAGCGTTAAGCAAATGTGTCTTGCCAAGACCTGAATCGCCGTATATAAACAATGGGTTGTATGCAGTTGCAGGGTGCTGTGCAACCGCAAGGGCTGCAGCGTGTGCAAACTTGTTGGATGAACCAACAATAAATGTGTCAAATGTCAAAGCGTACTGACCACCGTTGATTGGTGTTGCAACTTCGCCTGCTTCTTCAACCTTAACTTCAATTTTAACAAGGATTGTAAAACCGAGAATTTTTTCAAAACCTTTTCTCAGGTATGGTTCAAAGCGTTCTTCAATAATGCCTTTGGACCATTCGCTGCTTGTGAGAATATAGGCAGTGTTGCCTTCAATTCTGTCAAGAACAAGAGGTTCGATAAACAGATTGTAGCTTGCCTCCACAATATTCTGTTTACACTGTTCCTTGACAGCGATAAAAACTTCGTTGTATGAGTTCATTCAGTATCTCCTGTAAAATTTAATCTATGTAAAAATGCATATACTTATTAACCATATAAGTATATCATAAAAATTGCAAAATTACAATATAATATATAGTTTAATAATATAAATATATATAACAATATATAGTGTGTCACAAAACGGCACGCCAAGTCATTGAAATCAGGGCTGTTGGTTTTCTTTTCATTCTTAGCAAGGCGAAGAATCTCACTGTTTGACTGATATCATTGATAAAATATAAAACTATGTCATTCTGAACACCGCAGGTGTGAAGAATCTCCCAGTTTTCCGCAGCATACCAGTTGACGGAAAACTGTTCAGACAACGAGACCCTTCGTCGCTGTGCTCCTCAGGGTGACAGACGATTTGACAGTTCTGTCATTCTGAGCAAAGCGAAGAATCTCCCTGTTTGACTGATATCATTGATAAAATACAAAACTATGTCATTCTGAACACCGCAGGTGTGAAGAATCCCTCCTTTTCCACGCCATAATGACGGTCATCAGACATTTATTTATAAAATTCAAAAATTTTCAACTCATTCACCACTACATATATTTGTGGTTCTGAACTTATCAACAATATACTGCGGTTTTGTTAAAAACTTCCGCAAAACCTTTAAAATTGGGGCTTTTTTGCAAAAAGTTTTTCTTGACAATTGCTGTATCAATATTATATACTGTTATTTCGTAGGGGTATTTCCCTTTTAAAATCAGTCGGCAACAGGGCAAAAAGGCCTTGTTTGCATATAAAAAAACTAACAGGAGGACAATCAAATGAAAAGAACTTACCAGCCAAAAAAACGCTCCCGTGCAAAAGTTCACGGTTTCTTGGGCAGAATGGCAACTAAAAACGGCAGAAAAGTTATTGCTGCAAGAAGAAAAAAAGGCAGAGCAAAATTAGCTGTTTAATTTATCATTAAAGAGAAATTTGTTGTTCTAAATCCTTGAGATATAGTTTAAGAAAAGGACCACCAAAGCAGAGGCTTTAGTTTTTAAAATACAGCCGCAGGGGTGGTCTTTGTTTCTATATAAAGGAATTGCACAGCAAAGAGAGAAAAACGAAAATGAAATTGAAAACAGTAAACCAGAACAGAGAATTTCTGCGTGCCTACAAAAAAGGCAGAAGCTTTGTGGACAGCACTGTTGTAATGTATGTGTTCAAAAACCGATACGGATGTCTGCGTTTCGGCGTTACCAGCAGCAAAAAGGTTGGCAATGCAGTAAACCGCAACCGTGCAAGAAGGGTTATCCGCGCCAGCGTGCGTGCTCTGGAATTTGACCACTCCCTTGGTTACGATGTAATCCTTGTGGCAAGGGCAAAAACCGCACATGTAAAACAGCAGGTTGTTGAAAGCCAGCTCAGAGTTCTCGCCGAAAAGGCAGGCTTGTTGAAGGAATGTTAAAGAAAATTTTTATTTTGCCGATAAAATTTTATCAGAAATTCATCTCCCCTGCTTTGGGTGACCGTTGCCGCTTCTACCCCACATGTTCAAGTTATATGATCAGTGCTATCGAAATTCACGGGGTAATCAAAGGTATTATCCTGGGTTCCTGGCGCATACTGCGCTGCAACCCTTTCTGCAAAGGCGGCATGGACCCTGTCCCGCCAAAAGGCAAGTGGACAAACAAAAACTAGACAAAAGGCAATGTAATATTGTCATTCTCAGAGTGACATAAAAAATATTGCCAACAAGCAACAAAAACCCGGAGGAAACTTAAAATGGGTGCAATTTTTGACATCTTCGCAATACCACTTGGTTGGTTATTGAAACTTATCTACGGCCTTGTAGGTAACTACGGTGTGGCACTTGTTCTGTTCACACTCGTAACAAAAATCATTCTGTTCCCACTTTCCTGGAAACAGAAAAAATCCAGCATCAAAATGGCTGCAATTCAGCCAATGCTCAACGACGTAAACAAAAAATACGCAAACAACCCACAGAAACGTCAGGAAGAAATGGTTCGCATTCAGCAGGAAAACGGTGTTTCCGCAACAAGCGGCTGTCTGCCAATGCTCATCCAGATGCCAATTCTGTTTGGTCTTATCAACGTAATTTACGAACCACTCAAACATCTTGCAAAAATCTCCACAGATTCCATCAACGCTGCAAAAACAGTGGTTGAAGGTCTCGGTATGGAACTTTCAAGATACTCACCACAGTCCACAATTCTTACAGCAGTAAGAAGCAACCCAGATGCTTTCAAAGGCATCCTCGACGCTGAACAGATTGCTTTCTGTCAGGACCTCAACATGTCATTCCTTGGTCTTGACCTCACAGCAATCCCTGACCTCAAACACCTCAGCATTCTGTGGATTGTTCCTTTCCTTTCCATCGTTTCAATGCTTGCTCAGAACTACATCATGACAAAGCTCAACGGTCAGAAAATGGAAGGTATGCTCAAATGGATGCCAATCTATATGGGCGTTATGTTCGGTTACATCTCCTTTGTAATTCCTGTTGGTGTATCCATCTACTGGATCTTCTCCAGCGTATTCGGTATCGTTCAGGAATTCTTCCTCAGAATTTTCTTTGATCCAGAAAAAGAAAAAGCTAAAGTGGAAGAACAGATGAAGGAAGCACGCAAAGTTGCAAAAGCAAGAGCTAACGGCCGTGCAGTTCCTGACAAAGACGGTAAAATGACAGCAAGTCAGGCTGAACTTGCAAAAAAACGTCTTGAAATGGCAAGACAGGCAGAAAGAGATAAATACGGAGAATAACCCATGAGAGAAATTATCAAACAGGCAGCAACTGTTGATGAAGCTATCGAACTTGCTCTCAGAGAGTTAGGTCTTGCAAGAGAACAGGTTACTTATGAAGTTCTGGAATATCCGGAAAGAAGATTCATCTTCAAGAAGCCTGCAAAAGTAAAGGTTTGTGAAATCGAAGAAGAATTCGACGTAAAAGCTCTCTTTGAAGAAATCAAACCAAAAGCAGAAAAACCTGCAAAAACAGAAGTTAAAAAAGCGGAAAAATCTGAAAAAACAGAAAAATCCGAAAAACCTGCAAAACAGCCAAAAGCTGCAAAACAGGAAAACAAAAAGGCTGAAAAACCTGTACAGGAAGCACCAAAAGCTGAACTGAAAGCTGAAGCAGAAGAAGTTAAAACAGAAGCTGCAGCAGAAGAAACAACACTTGAAGAAATCCCAATGGAAAACGCATCCGCAAAGGTTAAATATTCCATGGAATTCATCAAAAGCGTAATCGGTCAGTTCTACACAGGCGAATATTCCTTTAAAGTTTACAAAACACAGACAGGTTACATCATCAAAATCCTCGGCGACGACGCAGGCTGCCTCATCGGCCGCAAAGGCGAAACAATGGAAGCTATCAGCTACCTGACTTCCCTTGCTGCAAACCGCTTTGAAGACAGCGATGAAAAAATCTCTGTAGACGTTGCTGACTACCGTCAGAAACGTGAAAAAGACCTTCAGCAGATGGCTAAAAAGATGGCAGTTAAAGTTGCAAAAAGCGGCAGAAGCTACTCTTTTGAACCAATGAACCCTTACGAAAGACGCATCATCCACGCAACAGTTGGCGAAATGGAAGGCGTTAAAAGCGAAAGCAAGGGCGAAGGCAGCCAGAGAAGAGTTGTTATCTACTCCACAAATCCAAGAAAAAACAACTCAAACAACAAAAAAGGCGGCCGCAAAGGCGGTAATAACAACCGTCGTGACCGCAAGGAAAAACCAGCACCACAGGTTCAGAAAACAAGAGAAACAAAACTTGTTGACGACTTTGGCGGCACAGGTCTTTACGGCAAAATTGAACTTTAATAAAGTTTGGTTTATAGGAAGGCGAAAAAATACCCCTGCACAGGAAACTGTGCAGGGGTATCGTCTTTTTTGGGGAATAATTTATTTGTCATTCCGAACACGCAGGTGTGAAGAATCTCTCTCTTTCCACTAACTGTTGTCTGTATGCTCACTTTCAGTCTGCCGGATAAAGTCTTGAAAACTGTTCTGCAAACTTTTCCACAATTATATGAATTTATGTTAAATGTTTGTGAAAGACCTTGTTATAAAAAACAAAACAGTATAATATTATAATACAACTGACTGCACTGTCGGTCTGTTTGCTTTGCAGAAAAATCATTCTCCCGACTCAGGTGAGTCCTTAAATATATTTTAAAAGAGGATTATCTATGACAAAAATAAGTGTTAAAAAACCTTTCACGGTCCTTGTGGCGGTGGTGCTGGCAATAGTGCTGGGTGTGGTTTCCTTTATGAAACTCAAAACCGACCTGCTGCCAAAGATGGACCTGCCATACGTTATCGTAATGACAACCGCCCCCGGTGCTTCACCTGAAAGGGTTGAAATGACGGTAACCCAGCCGCTGGAACAGGCCCTTGCAACCACAAGCGGTCTGGAAAATATGCAGAGTATGTCCATGGAAAACGCTTCTGTTATCATTATGGAGTTTTCCCAAAACATCAATATGGACTCTGCAATGATAGAGATGACCAGCAGCATCGATATGGTGGAAGGTTACTTGGAAGATACGGTTTCCTCCCCGATGATTATGAAAATCAACCCTGATATGCTGCCTATACAGGTTGTGGCGGTGGATATGGACGGTATGGACATCAAGGAACTTTCTTCCTTTGTTTCCAACGAAATTTCCCCTTACCTTGAACGTATCAACGGTGTTGCAACAGTTCAGGCGGACGGTCTTGTGGAAGACTATGTGGACATTGCCCTGAATCAGGAAAAAATCGATGCAATAAACGAAAAAATCCTTGAATCTGTGGACGCTACCCTTGCCAAAACCCAGAGAGAACTCAACTCTGCCCAGGCAAAAATCACCGAAGGCAAGGCAGAACTTGCAAAACAACGTGACGAAGCTTTCAAAAAGCTGGCAGACGGTGCCGCTGAACTTGACGCAGGTCAGGCACAGCTTCAGGCAATTGTAAGCGAAAAAAATAAACTGGAAGCAGAAAAAGCTCTCCTCAGCGGTGCTTTACAGGCGGTGGAAGGCCTTTCACAGCTTAAACAGGCACAGATGATGTTTGTGCTGTTTGAACAGTACGGCATCACAGACGCTGATACCCTCAACGATGCGGTTGCAAAACTTCTTGTTGCACAGAAACAGCAGACCGACGAAAACGGCAATCCTGTGCTGGACGAAAACGGCGACCCTGTTATGGTCCCTGACGAAACCGCAATTCAGCTTGCAGGCGCTTTAAGTGAAATTATCGCCACAGGTATGTTTGACGGCAGTGCAACTGTGGGGGACGTAAAAAAGGAAGTAGCTGCACAGATTGCTGTGATAGAAGAAACCCTCCGCAGTATGGGTATCAACGAAATTGTTATCGCAACAGGTTCTGCCGATATTCTCAAGGCGGAAATCAGCCTTGTGGAAAGTGATATAAAACAGGCGGAATTCCTTGCAAAGCAGATGGAATCCACCGTAAATCAGCTCAAAACAACCTACGCCGAACTTGAACAGGCAAAAATGGCGGCAGTTTCCGCCATGGCAGTGGGCGAAGTTCAGCTGCAGAACGCACAGTCTCAGCTGGACAGCGGCATTGCACAGTTTGAATCCGCCCGTGACGAAGCCCTGCGCAGTGCAAATATCAACGCACTTGTAAGCCAGAGCACTATCAGCGGTATCCTTATGGCACAGAACTTCTCAATGCCTGCGGGATATATCCAGATGGGTGAAGAACGCGTTACCGTAAAGGTGGGCGAAAAGTTCGACGATGTTGAAAGCCTTGAAAACCTTCTCCTTGTGGATATGGGCATGGATGATATAGGCCCAATCTACCTCAAAGATGTTGCAGATGTTTCCATTAAGGACAACGCGGCAGACAGCTTTGTCCGCATCAACGGCAACGCAGGTGTAACCCTCACATTCCAGAAATCCTCCGTGGCTTCCACAAGCGAAGTTTCCGACGCTATCAGCGAAGCTGTAAAGGAACTTGAAGCAAAACACGAAGGTCTGCACATCGCAACACTTATGGACCAGGGTGACTACATCAATATGGTTGTGGACAGCGTTCTCGGCAACCTTGTTTCCGGTGGTCTTATTGCCTTGCTGGTGCTTATCGTTTTCCTCAAATCTGTCCGTCCTACAGCAGTAATCGGCATGTCAATTCCGCTTTCACTGCTTGTTGCGGTGGTGCTTATGTACTTTACAGACATCACCCTCAACGTTATCTCCCTTGCAGGCCTTGCCCTTGCGGTTGGTATGCTTGTTGATAACTCCATTGTTGTAATCGAAAACATCTACCGCCTGCGCGGTATGGGTTATGATATAATCAAGGCTTCTGTTCTTGGCACAAAACAGGTTGGCGGCGCCATTGCCGCAAGTACACTGACAACTGTATGTGTATTCCTGCCGATTGTTTTCACACAGGGTCTTACCCGTCAGATCTTCACCGATATGGGTCTCACCATCGCCTATGCGCTTATTGCAAGCCTTGTGGTGGCACTGACTTTTGTTCCTTGCATGTCCTCTGTTATTCTTAAAAACGATGAGGAAAAACCTGCAAAAATCTTTGACAAGATTGTTGCGGCATATCAGAAACTTCTCCGCACAAACCTCCGTCACAAATGGGCGGTTATCATCCTTTCAGTGGGTCTGCTTGGTCTCAGCGTATGGGGCGCACTCAATATGCCAATGACCTTTATCCCTGCAATGGACGGCAACCAGATGACAATGACCTTTACACAGCCTGCAACAATCAGCGACGAAGACCTTTATGCAAAAGGTTTCGAAATTGCACAGAAAGCACAGGCTGTACCTGAAGTTGACACCGTTGCGGTTATGTCCCAGAGTGAGGGTGGCACATTGTCCCTTACAGGCGGTGGCGGCTCTGTGGACGCAAAATCCCTTTCTTTCTACGTTGTGCTGGAAGAAGGCAGAAAGATGTCCAACGCAGAGATTGCAGCCCTTATCGAGGAAAAATTCCCTGATTACAAAGCAAATGGCGAACTTTCTGTAACTACAGAAATTATGGATATGTCCGCGCTCACAGGCGGCAGCGGTATCTCCGTTTCGGTAAAAGGCAATGACTTTGATACCCTCAATGAAATTTCCTCTGACCTTGCAGACCTGCTTATGTCTGTTGAAGGCGTTGCAAAGGCCGATGACGGCAGCGGCGAACGCAGCAAGGAACTGAGAATTGAAATTGACAAGGCTGAGGCTATGAAACACGGCATGACCACAGCACAGGTTTACCAGCTTGTTGCAGCAGCCCTCACCGAAGAAACCCAGGCAACAACCTTCACCTTTGACAACAAGGATTTAAAAGGTTACATCACAGCAACAGCACAGTATACAAGCGAAAACATCACCGACCTTGAAATTGTAAAAGAGTATGACGAGGACGGCAAGGAAACTGTTATCACCCTTGGTGACATTGCAAAGGTTTCCACAGCAGAAAGCCCTGACACCATCAACCGCGACAACCAGTCCAGAACATACACTGTTTCCGCAAGATTTGAAGAAGGTGTAAACACAACCCTTGTCAGCCGCGAGGCGGAGGCACTTCTTGAACAGTACGAAATGCCGGAAGGCTATCAGCTTGTTATCGGCGGTGAAAACCAGATGGTTATGGAAGCACTGTTTGATATGATGCTTATGATTCTCCTGGCCTGTCTGTTCATCTACCTCATCATGGTGGCACAGTTCCAGAGTCTCCTTTCTCCGTTTATCGTTCTGTTCACCATTCCGCTGGCATTTACAGGCGGTCTGCTTGCACTTATGATAACAGGCACAAAACTCAGCATTGTTTCAATGATCGGCTTCCTTGTGCTTGCAGGTGTTGTTGTAAACAACGGTATCGTGTTTATCGACTATGTAAACCAGCTCCGTGCCGAAGGTATGGACCGCACCGAAGCTCTTGTAAAGGCAGGCGGGGACAGAATCCGCCCAATCCTTATGACAGCCCTTACAACCATCCTTGCAATGTCCACAATGGCATTCGGCGTTGGCATGGGCGCAGAGATGAGCCAGGGCATGGCCATTGTTTCCATCGGCGGTCTTGCATACGCAACATTGCTCACATTGTTCCTTGTGCCTGCATTGTACGATATGATGCACAAAAAACCGCTCAGGGTTATCAATGTTGACTTTGATGAAGATTAATAAAAACTAAAAGAGAGGCCTTGCCTCTCTTTTTTATGTGAAAAAAGTTTTGCTTCCCTGTGGTTCACAAAAAGGCTGACCCATAAGCGGGGAAAATAAAAAGTAAAAATATATACGGAAAAATTTATATGTAATTGAAATTTTCTATTTTCAAAAGGCAAAAAAAGATATATAATATATTGTAAGAAAGTATTTTTGTGTCCCTGATTATGCCATTTATGGCATATAAATGCAGTTAGCTCTGTCAAATTGAACAAAAAACTGCAAATGTATACACACTTATGCCAAAATATAAAATTCGTCAAAAAATATCTTAAAAAATTCTTGAAAACAAAGATATTTTATTATATAATATCTCGTCGGCAAAATGATTGAAAACTCAAATCCATTTGCCGAATGGATAAATTAAGGGAGGGCATTTTATGTCAAGAACAATAGGCGCAGT
>JAZOTI010000140.1:0-4842 GCA_045657565.1 Oscillospiraceae bacterium
TGGCTGGTCGTGGTTTTCAAAATAAACCGCACACCAGTCAAGTGCAAGCTGCCATTTGGTCAGACATTCCATAAGTTTCTGAGGTTTAAGCTGTGTTTTGAACCATTTCACAATAACCTGGTCGACTTCCATATGTTCAAAATAGAAAATCATATCAAGTTCCCGACGTTTTTCTTCGATAAGATCTCGGGCTTTGAAAACATCCACAAACACTGTTTCACCCACTGTAAACGCACCGTAAGGCTCTAAAACTTCATCGTGGAGAGTGCGCAGAATATTGTGACAGCCCTCTGTTGACAGGTAATGTTCCATACCTGTAAGAATCGGAGATGGTTTGCCGTTTTCAAGACTGTCCTTATAGATGATGTTGATAACATCACAGCGGAAACCTACAACCCCTTTTTCCAACCAGAAACGCATAATATCCTTTACTTCTTCAAGTACAGCCGGGTTATGCCAGTTTAAATCCGGCTGTTTTTTGCTGAACAGGTGAAGATAATATTCATCGCTGTCTTCACCGCCAAATTTTGCCCATGGACATTCTGCAAAAAAGTTGCCCCAGTTGTTTGGCACCTTGCCGTTTTTTCCTTTGCGGATTATGTAGTAGTTGCGGTATTTTTCATCCCCTGCCAAAGCTTTTTTAAACCATTCGTGCTCGTCAGAAGTGTGGTTGATAACAAGGTCCATAACTATGCCGATACCGCGTTTTTTTGCTTCACGGAGCATTTCGTCAAAGTCTTCCATTGTGCCGTATTTAGGGTCAATCGCTTTGTAGTCCGCAATGTCGTAGCCGTTGTCATCATCCGGGCTTACATAAAGCGGTGAAAGCCAGATTGTATTGATACCAAGGTCTGCAAGATAATCAAGTTTTGAAATTATGCCTCTGATATCGCCAATGCCGTCGCCGTTTGTGTCCTTGAATGAGCGTGGATAAATCTGATAAACCACCGTATCCTTGTGTAAATTTACAGCTGCCATAGTTTTCTCCTTATCAGTAAAAACAAATTTGCATTATTAAATTAATAATATCACATTTTATTTATTATAGCAAAACAAAAAGGTCTTCCGACTCAAAGTCAGAAGACCTTTTGATTATATAAGTATACCGTCACAGTGGTCGATTTCGTGCTGGATAATCTGTGCTGTGAAACCTGTGAAAGTTTTTATGCGTGTCTGAAACTGTGAGTTCTGATACTGCACCTTTATACTTTTGTACCTTTTGGTTTTTCTTGGACCTCCAAGCAGTGAAAGACAGCTTTCCTCGGTATTATAAGGGTCGGATTTTTTGATTATTTCCGGGTTGAACATAACCATATATTCACCATCATTGTCAAAAGCAATAATGCGTTTTGTCTCCCCTATCATATTTGCGGCCATACCAACGCAGCCTTCCTCGTGTGCTATAAGCGTTTCAAGCAGGTCCTGGGCTGTCTGCAAATCTTCCTTTGTTGCCGGCTGTGCCTTTATTGCAAGAAACACCGGGTCGTGCATAAGTTCTTTTACCATATAATCACCTTTAATTTATAATTTATGTATTCTGTCCTACAATATGTATAAGTCTTGGTGCTGTATAAATGTAGGCACTGAGAGGGTAGTTTATTCTGTCTGCTGTGTTGGAAGCAACAATGATTTCCGTTGCATAACCGTTTTCGTCATATTCAACATCTGTTACAAACAGTGAGTGACGCCATCGTGCCATTGCACCAACCTGAATAACGTCACCTTTCTGTGTATGTGCTGTACCCCATTCAACCTCGGCAATAATGCCGACGCCTGTGTTGTAATAGCAGTAATCATAGAAAGGTTCAACACCTGTCCAGGAGTATGAACGTCCGCTTGGTTTGGAATTTTCGTTCAGAGTCTGTGAATAAAACTTCCAGTGACAGGTGGACGTGCCTTTGTAATCCATTGCAAGTCCCCCTGCAAAGAGACACTGGGACGCAAAATTCTGACAGTTGCCGCCATAATCATCATAGGCAAGGTAGTCACCTGTGTAGTTTCTCTGCCCTACCCAGCTTTTTGCATATTCAATTGCTGCATCGCGGTTGTAGGATTTGTTTGATGCGGTTTTTGGGTAGGTTTTATCGAGATAATGTTCCTTGCGCCAGTCAAGGTTTTCCTGTGCATCTGCAATTATATGACTTAAAGCTTTATCGGAAACTTCATGTGGTGTACCGCTGTATTTTTCCCACGCTTCTTCGGTAAGCAGATAAAAATCTTCCTCCTGTTTGTGGGAACAGATATACCAGTTGCCGTCAACCTCGATAAGTTCAAAAGTATGGCGAATAATAAAGTTTTTGCTTTCATCAGCCATAAATTTAAACTTCTGTGTGTTATCCTCGAGAATTTCAACCACCAGTCTTCCGTTTTTAAGGTAGCTGTTCTGCACATTGTATGTTATGGTTGCGTTTTCAAGGGTTAAATCCTTGTGGGACATTTTGCGGATTGTGGTGATAACATCAAGTGCTGTTTTGTTTATATAATATTCTTCGCTTTCTGTATCGGCATAAAAGCTGCTTATATCTCCGCTTTCAAGAGTTATAAGACTGTTTATATAAACGTATGCATAGTTACTGAGAAGATCTGTCTGCTGCCCGGTAAGCTGATTCTCTTTATTGTTTATAATCACACATATTTCCTGTTCATTTTGCTGTTCATCCGCTTTTTGTTCCTCTGCAGGCTGTGACACAGTTTCTTCCACAATGGATTCAGGCACAGATGTATCCTGTACTTTGCCGAATTTTATAAAAACCGCAACACCTATTGCCAAAACAGCAAGTACTGTCAGCAATATATTTATAATCTTACGGATAATAACCACCCCTGTAAAATATTCTGTAATTTCTTTTTTAACATTTTATAATATCTTTACAGCAAAAATCAACTTTATTTTATTGCATAACCAGCACTTTGAGCCATAAATATTGTGATGTGTATAAAAATGTCGGTTTTGGGCGTATTCTGCCGCAGTCAAAAAATATATTGACAGCATAAGTTTGTTGTGATATACTTATTTTACTAAATATCGCGGAGTGGAGCAGCATGGTAGCTCGTCGGGCTCATAACCCGAAGGTCGTTGGTTCAAATCCAGCCTCCGCAACCAACTAACCCCACCAAATCAGGTGGGGTTTATTTTTACCATTTTTAAGAAAGCTTATTTTATGAGAAAAACAAACGATTTAGGCAAAGATTCCATAATCTCTCTTGTTTTAAAACTCGCATTGCCTGCAATGCTTGCACAGCTTGTAAATGTTCTGTACACCGTTATTGACCGCATGTTTATCGGCAATATCCCTAATGTGGGAGATATTGCACTTGCAGGCATAGGTGTATGCGGGCCTATTGCAGAGTTTATAGCCTCCTGGGGTAACCTTATCGGTGTAGGTGGCAGTGTTTATATGGCTATGAAGATGGGCGAGGGCGACAATGACAAAGCGGAAAGAATTCTTTCCAACAGTTTTACTGCGACTATCGGCCTTGCTGTTGTGCTTACCGCAGTATTTCTTTTGTCAAAAGAACACTTGCTTTACTGGTTTGGTGCAAGCAGCGAAACTTTTGGATACGCCAATCAGTACCTGACAATCTATACTTCAGGTTCAATTTTTGCAATTACAGCTCTTAGCATGAACTATTTTATAACCTGTCAGGGTTTTCCGTCCATTGCAATGATTTCTGTTGTTATCGGCGCTGTGACAAATATCATACTTGACTATCTGTTTGTGTTTGTTTTCAACTGGCAGGTTGCAGGTGCTGCTTTTGCAACTGTTGTTGCTCAGTTTTGCTCCTGTATCTGGACATTGAAATTTTTGTTTGGCAAAAGAATACATATAAAAATCAAAAAACATAAAGTTGAAAAACAGATTATTTTGCAGTCCTGCAAATTTGGGCTTACACCGTTCATTATGTACTCCACCAACAGCGTGATTGTTATAATTCTCAACATCGTTCTGCAGCTGCACGGTGGTGAATTTATGGGTGACAAGCTTATCTCCGCTGCCACAATAATGCAAAGCTATGTGCTTGTTATCCTCAATCCTCTTGGCGGTATTACTTCAGGGACTCAGGCGGTTATCAGCTATAACTACGGTGCCAGAAACTTTGACCGCGTTAAATCTTCAATTATATATATCAGCGGTCTTGCCGCTTTGTTCTGTGGAGTTATGTTTGTATCAACCCGATTTGCACCGGAATATTTTGTTCCGTTTTTCACCCAGGACGCCGAAATTGCTTCCCTTGCCAAATGGGGTATAAAAGCATATACCATGGGGCTTATTCCGTTGGCTTTACACTATGAAGCCACCGATGCCCTGACAGCCCTTGGCTGGTCCAAAACAGCCCTTGCAATGTCTGCCTGGAGAAAGATTACTTTTGTTATTCTCGTGTGCATAATCCCACTTTTTGCTGCACCACAGATGACTTTTTTTGCACAGTCAATTGCAGATATATTCTGCAGTTCTATCAATACGGTAATATTTATCTTCCTTATGAAAAAGATACTGAACCCGGATTTCAAGCACAAAGTTATTGAATAAAATATAAAAACCACGGTTATCTGACAACCGTGGTTTTTTGTTTGTTATTTTACAGGCAGGAATAGAGAATATTTCTGAGTCGTGGATGCACATAAGGTTCCATACTGTTAAGCATATGCTGTGTGTAGAACATACTTATGTTGTTTTCAGGGTCAATCACCATAAAACAGCCTGCAGCACCTGCCCAGCCAAATTCGCCAATAGGGCTGTTTGCGTCACTGTTCTGGTGTGTAACAAGGGTGCGCACACCAAGACCATAACCATAACCTTTGTAATGTGCCCAGTTGAAATCCTTCCATTGCTGTTCATT
>JAZOTI010000141.1:0-5324 GCA_045657565.1 Oscillospiraceae bacterium
GGCAACGGCAAAATCCGCACTGCAGGTGTTGCAATGGCAATGCAGGGTTCTGCAATTGCAGGTGTTGACGTTGGTTCAGCAACCATCAAACTCAGTGATGAAGGACATTATAACCTTATCATTGGTGCTGCTGATATGGGGACTGGCTGTGACACAATCCTTGCACAGATTGCGGCAGAATGTATGGGCTGTGATGTTGATGATATCTCCGTGTTCGGTGCAGATACTGACTCATCACCATACGACTCCGGTTCCTATGCATCCTCCACAACATATCTCACAGGCAAGGCTGTAGAACTGGCTTGTGAACAGTTGCAGGGAAAAATGATTGAAATCGCAGCAAGAATGCTCAACTGTGATATAAACGAACTTGAATTCAAAAACAATGCGGTGCACAAACTGGGCACAACAACAGAAATTTCTGCCTACGCAATCAGCTACCGTGCGCAGAACTTCAATCTTACAGGTGTTCAGTCAACAGTCAGCCATTCTTCTCCTTACTCTCCACCACCATTTATGGTAGGTATGGTAGAGGTAGAAGTGGATACCCTCACAGGCAAGGTTGATCTGCTTGACTATGTTGCAGTTGTTGACTGTGGCACACCAATTAACCCTAACCTTGTTAAAGTTCAGACCGAAGGTGGTCTTGTTCAAGGCATCGGTATGGCCCTCAGTGAAGGTGTAACATACACAGATAAAGGCAGAATCATCGAAAACTCCTTTATGCAATACAAAGTGCCAACCCGTGTGGATGTAAGCCGCATCAGAGTGTTCTTTGAATCCAGCTGGGAACCAACAGGTCCGTTTGGTGCAAAATCCGTAGGTGAAATTGTTATCAATACACCATCACCTGCCATTGCACACGCTGTTTACAAAGCAACAGGGGCATGGCATCGTCAGCTTCCAATCACACCGGAAAAAGTGTGGAGAGGAATGAATAAATAGCATTGTCTCTGAAAGAATTATATATAACAAAGAAACCGCTTAATCCTGTGCATAAGCGGTTTTTGTTTTTAGATATTATTCGGCCATAAATGTATAGAGTTGATTTTTGATATTATAATATATCAATTTCATTACAATAATTGCATCAAAATATTCCGTGAAACGAAAACAGCCGACACAAGGCCGGCTGTATGACACCTTTATTGGTTTATAGGAAGGAGTCATATTTATATTATAAATGATAAAATTGAATAAATCAATATTAATTGTGCGCAATTGATCAGTGAATATCTTTATATTGTGAAGAATTTATCTGTCGCTAATTTTATTTGTTCAGCATTTGACTTTGAATCAGAATGTTCAATAAGAGGTAATGGATTTTGCAGATTATATTGATGGAACCCGATAATAATACAAATGAATACAGTGTCGCGTCATATTGCAGTACAATGTTTTCACCTATTGGTGCGGCATATTTTTGGAAATCAAAAAACTGATATATGCAGAATATAAAAAAGTTTTCAAGAAAAAACGGCAGTTTTAATAATATTATACAAAGTGTGATTTTATTAAAAATATTTTTAAAAAAAGTGCGTTTTTTGCTTGACAATGACCAATATATGTGGTATTATTTTTTAGCAATCAAGTTTGCGCCTGTAGCTCAGGTGGATAGAGCAACTGCCTTCTAAGCAGTGGGTCAGGAGTTCGAGTCTCTTCAGGCGCACCATTTGATATGGTGGATGTAGCTTAGTTGGTTAAAGCGCCAGTTTGTGGCACTGGAGACCGTGGGTTCGAATCCCATCTTCCACCCCAGCTAAAAAGCACCTGTTTAACAGGTGCTTTTTTAATATATTGGGCTATCGCCAAGCGGTAAGGCAACGGACTTTGACTCCGTCATCCCGCTGGTTCGAATCCAGCTAGCCCAACCAAAAGGTCAGCTTTGGCTGACCTTTTTTATTTTATGTTTTATATAAACAACAACGGAGATATACTGTACCGATACTGTGCACAAGGTATGCTTTAAAATCATAGAATAAGCAAAAAGCAGACAGAAAGGTATGATATATTGGCAACAGGATATTTACAGGTCAGGATAACCACACAGCTTATTTTGCCGGTGGAAAACGCAAGGATAACCATAACAGAGGCAGATACATCTTTGTTTCTTGAACAGAAAACTGTATACACCGATGCGGACGGACTAACAACGTATATAGAACTTGATACGGTGCCAAAGGAGCTTTCACTTGACGAAAACAATATCGATTTGCCTTACAGAACATATAACCTCTTTATAGATGCTGAAGGGTATATTGCTGCAGAAGCCCTTGGGGTTAATATTTTCGACGGACAGTACACACTGCAGCATATCGACCTGCTTCCACGTCCTGAAAATTATGGCAGTGACTTTGAACTGGACTCCCGCCGGGAAGAACCAAACAAGCTGTATACCTCTGCAGAACACAGAAAAACAGGGGATATAAGGGTACTGCAAAGGGTTGTTATTCCCGAAAACATCACTGTACATCTTGGTGCGCCAAATTCAAATGCCCGCAATGTGACGGTGCCTTTTATAGAATATCTCAAAAGTGTTGCCGCCAGCGAAATTTATCCCACATGGCCTCAGCAGGCTTTGCGGGCCAACATATATGCACAGATTTCATTTGCGTTAAACCGCATTTTCACCGAATGGTATCCTTCAAGAGGGTATGATTTCAACATTACAAATTCCCCGAGCTACGACCAGAAATATGTCCACAACCGCTCTACTTTTGAAAGCACAGATGCAATTGTGGAAGAAATCTTCAATGAATATCTGACCAAAACAGGTAGAATAGACCCGTTTTTTGCAGAATACTGCGACGGTAAGGCAGTAACCTGCAATGGTATGAGTCAGTGGGGAAGCAAAGCAGATGCGGAAAGGGGTATGAGTGCCATTGCCATTCTGAGGAAATATTACGGCAATGATATCAATATTACCGAAAGCAATAACATTGCCCCGATTCCCGTATCCTATCCCGGTACACCTCTGCGGGAAGGGGCAAGTGGTGAGGCGGTGCGTGTTATGCAGGCGCAGCTTAACCGCATTGCAGGGAATTATCCGTCTATCACAAAAGTAAGCGTAAACGGAATATTCGGTGCTGATACCACAGCGGCGGTAAGACGTTTTCAGCAGATTTTTGACCTTACTGCCGACGGTATTGTGGGCAAAAGAACATGGTATAAAATAAGCTATATCTATGTTTCAGTGAAAAAGCTTGCACAGCTTACAAGCGAAGGGGAAGCTATCATGGACGGCAGTTACCCCGGCAGACCTGTCCGCAGAGGAGACAGAGGCATAAATGTTCAGATTGTGCAGTTCTATCTTAATCAGACGGGTGTGTATGTGAACTCAATACAGCCTGTGACGATAGACGGCGTTTTTGGAGCAGGCACAGAAACAGCGGTAAGACAGTTTCAGGACTTTTTCAACCTTACTCAGGATGGTATTGTGGGTCAGAAAACCTGGGAAAAGATGCAGGATATTTACGAAGGGATAAAAGAAGGTGTGGATGTGCCGCCACAGATGCCGCCTGCACAGGATGCTTATCCCGGTACACCGCTCAGGGTAGGTTCGCAGGGGGGCAATGTGACAAAAGTGCAGAACTGGCTCAACGGCGTTGGCAGAGTTTACAGTACAATTCCGTTTGTAAATACTGACGGGGTATTCGGTCCGGTGACAAGAGATGCGGTTATAGCTTTTCAGCGTCAGTTTGGTCTTACAGCTGACGGTGTTGTGGGGCAGCAGACCTGGAACAGACTGTACAATGAATGGCAGAACCTTTCGGCAGAAGGTGAAATATAAAAAATTCCGACAGCTTTACTGTCGGAGATAAATTCATATATATGTGCTATATGGCTTTGCACAGGAGCAGTTTGGAACTTTCGGTCTGCAGATAATAACACAGTGCAGAATAAGATATAACACAGATATAATTTAAAAGCAAAAAAACAGCAGTCAGTTTGCACTGACTGCTTTGCTTTTTTTAGAAAATGAGCAAACCATAAGCCGGGTTCTGTATTAGACGACAATCTATCTCGACTATAAGTTGCCTTATAGCTCCAGCCACCTCCTGAGAGCTGCAGGTCACATATGCTCTACTGTCGGGTGTTGCTTCGGGTAGGGTTTACACAGCCATACTGTCTCCAGTATGCTGGTGAGCTCTTGCCTCGCCTTTTCATCCTTACCTGTAAAACAGGCGGTAATTTTCTGTTGCACTTTCCCTAAGGTCGCCCTCGGCTGACGTTATCAGCTACCCTTGACCTGTGAAGCCCGGACTTTCCTCACGTTGATAAAACGCGCTGCCGTCTGGTTTACTCACTTAAAAAACTAAATATTGTCTGACAGAGGCACACCGTTTGCGTCACAGTTTACATTTCCTGTAAAAATTCTGACAGCATCAACAATGCTCCAGATAAAGCTTGCCCAACCAAGGAAAAACACAAACAGCAACAGCTGCGTGATTCCTTTTTTGTTAAAGCCAAGATAAAAACTGTGTATACCCAGTGTACCAAGAAGAATTGCCAGAATACCTGCAATAAAACGGCTTTTCTGACCGTGTACAGATGATGTTCTGTAAGAAGAATCTGTAAAAGCGGTTTTTGTGCCGCAGTTATGGCAGAATAAAGCACCTGCTTCAAGTTTTGTACCGCAATTGGAGCAATAATTCATACAATCCCTCCTGTCTCAGACTAACAGTTTAACACAACGGTAAAAATTTTTCAATGATTTATATAATAAATTTTTAAAAAATTCTTTATTCCAACGCTGATTTGTTATATACTATACTTATTATTGAGTAAAAACATTGATACAGCGAGGTCAGTATTATGATAAATAATAATTATGTGAAAAAAGTGTACGAAAACCTTGAAAAGAAATATTCCCACGAAAAAGAGTTCCTTCAGGCAGCAAAAGAAGTGCTGGAAACACTGGAACCGGTAGTGGAAAAAGACCCTCAGATTGAAAAACTTGGTATCCTTGAACGTATTGTGGAACCTGAAAGAATGGTATCCTTCCGTGTGTCATGGGTTGATGACAACGGCAATGTGCAGGTAAACACAGGCTATCGCTGTCAGTTCAACAGTGCAATCGGTCCATACAAGGGTGGGTTGCGTTTTCATCCGACAGTAAACCAGAGTGTTATCAAATTCCTTGGTTTTGAACAGACCTTCAAAAACTCCCTTACAGGTCTTGCAATGGGCGGCGGCAAAGGCGGCAGTGACTTTGACCCTAAAGGCAAAAGCGATATGGAAATTATGCGCTTCTGTCAGAGCTTTATGACAGAACTTTATCGCCATATTGGTCAGTTTACCGATGTTCCTGCAGGTGATATCGG
>JAZOTI010000142.1:0-12141 GCA_045657565.1 Oscillospiraceae bacterium
AACGACATGGCTACGATCCGACTTCTGGAAAGTTCGTTGAGAGCGTCTTTCTGAGGTGCAGTTCTTTCGCTGCAGTTGCTGCCGCAGGTGCTGCAGTCATGTGTACATTCACTCATTATATATATTCTCCTTATATGTAGATTGATAATATAAATACCTTTATTAAGTATACACCTTTTGTCCGAATTTTCAACACTATAATGTTGAAATGGGCGAATATTACATATAAATTTCCTGCAGAAGACGCCTTTTGACCAAAGGAGGAAAAGCCATAATTACTGTCTGTAAAGTTTTAAACAGGGTTTTCCACAGTCTGTTGAAAACTCAAAAACCAACAAAACCGCAGTTTTTGCACAAAATGTGAATATTGTAAAATTATGGAAGATAAAGTCAGCACAAAAGGTTTTACAGATTGTAATATTTAAAAGTTTTCCACAAAAAAGCGGAAGTTTTCAACAAAAGGGAGGGTTTTAAACATTTTAAACCACTTTTAAACTTTCAATTGTTGAAAACTCTGTTGAAACTGTTAAAAACCCGCCTTTTTGTCAAGTGTAAATTGCAAGTTTATTGCTTTTGACAAATTTTTCTCCAAAAAGTATGTATTTTTACAAAAATTTTGTGTATTATATTGGTAATAAATGTTAAGAAAGGGGAATTATGGGGTGGAAAAGTTTCTGGAAAGGTACAATCTGGCTGCTTTTGGAGTGGTGAGTTTTCAACAATTAAACACTTTTGAGGTGCGCTCAAAGGGCAGAATTCCACAAAATGCAAAGAGCGCAATTGCCATAATTTTCCCTTATTACAACAAAAACGCCATGGAGGGAAACATTAGTGCATACTGCTCGGTGGCGGACTACCACATAGTAGTTATGAAGCAACTAAAATCCATCTGCGAAGACCTTAAAAACGCCTTTGGGGAATACAGTTTTGAACCTTTTGTGGACGCATCTCCCATAGACGAAGTTGATATGGCGGTAAAAGCGGGCCTTGGCGTAAAAGGTGAAAACAGCCTGCTGATAACACCGCAATGGGGCAGCTTTGTGTTTATCGGTGAAATTTTAACCGATATGGAACTGCCTGCCGTTCTGTATGAGGACAAAGGCTGTGCAAAGTGCGGCCTCTGTGCAAAAATGTGCCCGGGCGGTGCTGTGAACTGCGGCAAAGTGGCAACGGAAAAATGTGCTTCCCATATAAGTCAGAAAAAAGGTGAACTGACACAGGAGGAAACCGCAATACTGAAAAAGGCAAAAACGGTTTTTGGCTGTGATATCTGCCAGAAGGTCTGTCCGCATAACAGAAACATTGAGGAGGGTGAAAACCTGTTCAGCGATGATATTGTAAACACGGTGGAAAGACAAACGGTAAAGGATATCTACAAAAGCAGGGCGTTCGGTTTCCGCGGACTGAAAACCCTTGAAAGAAACCTTGATATTTTTGAGGATGTACAATAAAAATCAAAAGAGGACTGCAATGTCATCAGGTTAAGAATTCCGTCCGCAAAACAATTTAATATAATAAATCAAAATGTCATTCTGAGGCATATATGCCGAAGAATCTCCCGCTTAACGAAACAAAGAGATTCTTCGCTGCGCCCAGAATGACAATTTTTTATTGTTTTAATGACATTGGTCTGCCGGCCTCTTTTTGTTTTGCCGTGATAAATGCTGATATAACAGGCTTTAACCCATAAAATTGTAAAAAAATTTTGACTATACTGTTAAACCTTGCCTATTCAATTGATTTTTATCCTGCGTATATTGTATAATAAAATATCATATTATGGGCAAATGTGCCCACAAGTGAAAAAACAGGCAAAAAAGGCAGATATTCTGCCGTTACATACATCTTGAGAGGTAAAAAGCTATGACAAAAGTATCACCATCAATTTTATCCGCAGACTTTGCAAATCTTGGCAGCGATTGCGCAATGGTTATGGAAAACGGTGCAGATATGCTGCACATTGACGTAATGGACGGCGTGTTTGTACCAAACATCTCCTTTGGTCTTCCTGTAGTAAAATCCCTCCGCAAAAAATCCGATGCATTTTTCGATGTGCATCTTATGATAATCAAACCACATCTCTATGTGGAAGAATTCTGCAAACAGGGTGCTGACCTTGTTTCCTTCCATATTGAAAGTGAAAGCGATGTTCAGGAAACTATCAGCCTCATCAAAAAATGCGGCAAAAAAGCAGGTCTTGTAATCAAACCTGCAACACCTGCTGAAGCTGTTTTCCCATATCTTGACCAGCTTGACCTTGTGCTTGTTATGAGCGTTGAACCTGGTTTTGGCGGCCAGAGCTTTATGGAAAGTGCCCTCGGCAAACTCAAGGCTATCAGCGAAGAAGCAAAACGCATCGGCAAGGAAGATATGTTTATCGAAGTTGACGGCGGCATCAACGAAACAACAGGCCGTCTCTGTGCAGAACACGGTGCAAACCTTCTGGTTGCAGGCAGCTATGTTTTTGGTGCAAAGGATGTAAAAGCTGCAATCGACAGCCTTAAAATCTAAAAAATGTGAGAGATTATTTTATGACACATACAAAACAACAAAGTCATGACAAATACATGATGTACGCAGTGATGCCGCTTATTTTATGCGGCTGGGTGCTGTACGGCGCAAGGGTTTTGCTGCTCAACCTTGTGGCAATGGTCACTGCCCGTGCGGTGGATGTTCTGGTTTCAATGGTGCGCAAAACCGAATTTGACTCAAGGGACAACTCCAGTGTGCTTGCGGCAATTATATTCTGCCTTATGCTGCCGGTAAACGTACCGCTTTATGTGGTAATCGTTCCTGTTGTGCTCACCATTCTTGTGGGCAAGCATCTGTTCGGCGGCAGCGGGGTTTATCCGTTCAACCTTTCAGCACTTGCAATGTGCTGTGCGGCGGTAAACTGGCCTGAGGCCGTTTTCAGCGCAGTTGTGCCTTTTACAAAGGTGGAACTTTTAAGCGGCTATGCTGCAAATGCAACAGTTTCCAATGCAACAATACTCAAAAACGGCGGTGTGCCGCTGTATGATGCAGCGCAGCTGCTCCTTGGCAACTATCCTGCGTCAATGGGTGCGGATTTTGTTATTGTAATCATTGCACTGGGCGTGTTCCTGCTGCTTAAAAAACGCATCACGTGGCACATTCCGGTGACATTCCTGCTCACCTGTGCAGCCATTGCTTTTGCGTTTCCAAGGGTATACGGTTTTTCACGTCTGGACAGTATCAGCATTGAAATGCTCACAGGTTCTGTGTTCTTTGTTGCCCTGTTTATGCTCAGTGAACCTACCACAACCCCAAAAACACCAAAGGCAAAAATCATCTTCGGTGTGCTTGCAGGGCTGCTTGGTATGATGTTCCGTTATTTCGGCAGTTTTGAAATCGGCACCTGCTTTGCATTGCTTATTGTAAACACACTTGACGGCTATATCGACCGTATGGTTGCGGTGGAAGGCCGCATCAGGCTTGAAATTCCTCAGGTTAAAACAGTTCAGGAACGCAAAGCCGAAAGAGAAGAAAAGCTTCTTAAGGAAAAGGAAGAAAAACGCCTGAAAGAAGCGGCGAAAGCTGAAAAATCCCGCAGGGAAAAAGAACAGAAAATTGTCCGCGAAACCCAGAAAACCGTCAAGAAGATGGAAAGGAAAACGGAAAAAGCTGCCAAAACAGCAAAACCGGACACAATGGGTCTTATCAGTGAGGCAGAGGACAATCTGGACGATGTTATCTACTCAACACGTACACTGAAAATTGAAGAAATTCTCCGTATGGAAGAAGAACTGAAAAAGCAGAAGGAGGCGGAAAACAATGAAAAATAAAGATTACGCCTACCTTTACTCCAACTGGGACGACACTGTGCGCCGCAGAAAGATTTTTCTTTCCAACCCGGTTTTCATCAAGGGTCTTGCCCTTGCACCGCTGGTGGTTGCGGCAACCACTGTGCAGTACGGCATTCTGCTGTGCATAGCGGTTGCTCTGCTGCTCACCCCTACAAGGGTGGCAACCAGCCTTATCACAAGAAAAATGAGCATACCGCTCAAAACCTTTTTCTATCCTTTTGTGTCCGCTATTATCTTCAGCGTTGTATATTATTTTATGTACCGCTGGCTTGGCACAAGGGTGCTGGTGCTTGGGGTTTATCTGCCTATTCTGGTTGTTGACCCTCTCATTGTAAAAAACTTTGAAAAAACAAGAAAAGAAACTTTCAGATATTCCGTTATCAACGGTCTCAGAAATACAGCAGGCTTTGTGGTTGCCTGTCTGCTTATCAGTGCAATCCGCGAATTTCTCGCTTTTGGCACAATTGCCGGGGTGAAAATTATCGGATTTGCAATACTGCCTATGGCACAGTACAGCTTTGGGGGCTTCCTTATCATAGCTCTCCTCAGCGGCGTGTGGTCACAGGCGGTTAAAAACTACAAATACAGGGTAGAAGTGGAGGCGGAACACGATGAACGAATTGCTGGAGATGCTTAGCAGCTATTTTGGTCTGGCATTGGTTGCAGTAGGTGCACAGAACGTGGTTTTCACCCGTGCACTTGGCATCAGTTCCGGTCTGCGAGTGCTCAACGACTCCCGAAAAAACACAGGTACATTCTGTGCTTTCCTTGCATTGTTTCAGCTTATGACAAGTGTTATAGTGCATCTTGCGCTTCCTCTTGTTGACCTTGCAGGTTTCGGGCGCTACAAACGTTTTATTCTGCCTGCAGTTATTGTTGTGGCATGCACAATCAGCTATGTTATTGTGGTTGTTGTGCTCAGCGCTGTTATAAAAGACCGCTTTGCAGCGGTTGTGCGTTCCGTTACAAGCGCAAGTATCAGCAGTGCCATCATCGGCACAGTTATCCTGACAGTTTATCAGGGACTCAGCCTTGCAGACAGCATAGTATTTGGTCTGGGCAGCAGCGTTGGTTATCTGTTTGCCATGATTTTAATCAGCGAAGCTGACCGAAAAATTGCCCACGACAAAATCCCGGAAGCATTGCAGGGATTGCCAATCATTCTCATCTATATTTCAATTCTGGCACTGGCAGTTTACGGACTTACAGGCCATATGATCACCCTTTAAGTTTAAAGGAGAACAGCGATGGCAAAAAAACAAATGAAAATCAAAAGGAATGTCAGTGTGGCGGGCCGCAGACAAAGACGCACCATAGCCGCAAAGAAAATCCTTACAGTGCTTTTTGCTCTTGGAGGACTGCTTGCCATAGGCTTTTTCGGTGCACCTGCGGTGGTTGAGTTTATCAGCGGCCTTGGCGAAAAAAACGATATAGTTATCAGTCAGCCACAGGCGGAACCTACTCCTGAAAATGTTGTGGAACCAACCACAAATCCGGGGGATGTGCAGACAGACATTACCGAAAAAACAGGGGTTTATGCCCTTGTGGATGTATACACACTCACCTCTGACAGCGGCATTGACGCTGCAGCGGCAGACCTTGCATCCAAAGGTGTAACACACGCGGTGGTTACACTTAAAAACCAGGACGGTCTGCTTCACTACGAAAGTGCAACACAAACAGGTGCACAGGCAAAACACAACCAGACAATCGATGTTAAAAAGGTTGTGGAAGTTTTTGGTGCAAAGGATATCACAGTTGTGGCAAATATCTATACCTTCAAGGATAAAACCACACCTAATATCGACCGCACAACAGGGGTAAAATACATCGGTACCGATATGAACTGGTGGGACAGCTCCAAAGAGTTCGGCGGCAAGCCTTGGGCAAACCCTGCAAGCAGCACAATGCAGCAGTATATTGCCGACCTTGTTCAGGAAATCAAAACACAGTTTGGCATCAAAGACTTTATCTTCAGCGCAGTTCAGCTGCCGGAAGGCTACAGCCTTGACAAACGTGATTTCGGCGTTGGCATGGGTGCTTTGCAGGCACAGATGCAGGGCTTTATTGACAATATGGAAGCAAAGGTTGCAGCATTTGGCGGCGATGCATTTTTTGCCTTTGACCTTGCGGCTGTAAACGGCGGCGATGTGGCAAAATACATTGTTGCGCCACAGCGACTGGGTGCGGCAAACATTGCCCTTGTGGGCACACAGGCAGACTTTGATGCGGCTGACCTTGGCGGCCTTTCCGCAAAGCTTAAAGATGATTATTCCGTTGAAAAGCTGGTTTTCTGGAACACCGAAGCAAGCCTTGAAAACACAGTACCTCAGGCGGACAGTTACTTTGTAAAATAAAACTGAGGAAAAATAAAAAACACCCTAAAAGCCTTTGGGAATAAAACTCCAAAGGCTTTTGTTTTGCAAAAACAGCTGTTTATTCCACTGTAAACCTCAAAAATATATTGACTTAATCGGATTTTATGATAGAATAAATTGAATGCCACACAGGCACATCAGCGTACTGCGGCATGCGGTACGCTTTTTTTAAAAAATATGCAAAAATATGTCATTTACATCTTGGATATATTATAAAAATAATGTATAATATCAGGAGAGATGTAAATAATGTTTTACAAATAGCCTTAAGGGAGAAAACTATGCTTAACGTATTGATCAAAAATGCCAGAGTATACTGCGAAAATGGTTTTGCGCAGGCTGATATGTTGGTTGAAAACGGCACAGTTGTTTCTGTTGGCGAAGGTATTGCTGTTTGTGAAAATTTCCCTGTTATTGATGCACAGGATTTATTGATATTGCCGGGTTTCGCAGATGTTCATGTACATTTGCGTGAGCCTGGTTTTTTTTATAAAGAGTCCATCGAAACAGGCACAAAGGCAGCGGCAAGGGGCGGTTTCACAATGGTGTGCAGTATGCCAAACCTGAACCCTGTTCCGGACAGTGCAGAAAACCTTGCAGTTCAGCAGGAAATAATCGACAGAGATGCAGTTATAAAAGTATTGCCTTATGCGGCAATCACAAAAGGCCAGAAAGGCGGCGAACTTGTTTGCCTTGAAAGCCTTGCAGATAAATGCTTTGCCTTCTCTGATGACGGCAAAGGCGTACAGAATGACGAAATGATGCTTTGTGCAATGGAAAAGGCAAAAGCACTTGGCAAACCTATTGTTGCTCATTGCGAAGATGAAAGTCTTCTCTTTGGCGGATATATCCATGACGGCGAATATGCCCGTCTCCACGGCCACCGCGGCATCTGCAGCGAAAGCGAATGGAAACAGGTGGAAAGAGACATTGAACTGGTGAGAAAAACAGGTGTTCAGTACCATGTATGCCACATTTCCACCAAGGAAACTGTGGAACTTGTGCGCAAGGCAAAGGCGGAAGGCCTGCCTGTAAGCTGCGAAACAGCACCGCACTACCTTGCTCTTTGTGATATGGAGCTGGAAGAACACGGCCGTTTCAAAATGAATCCGCCAATCAGATCCGAACAGGACAAGCAGGCGCTTATAAAAGGTGTGCAGGACGGCACAATCGAGGTTATCGCAACCGACCACGCACCACACTCAGCAGAAGAAAAGCTGAAAGGCCTTGAAAAAAGCAATATGGGCGTTGTGGGCATTGAAACAAGCTTTGCCGCAATGAACACATATATGGTTAAACGCGGTTACATCACAATGGAAAAACTTGTGGAAATCATGAGTATCAATCCAAGAAAACTCTTTGGTATGGACAGCGGCATTGCAGTTGGCAAAAAAGCGGACTTTGTGCTGGTTGACCCTGACAAAAAGTTTGTGGTAGACCCTGAAAAATTCCTTTCAAAAGGCAGGTTCACACCTTTTGAAGGCAAAACAATGTATGGCGATATATTACTTACCGTTTGTGACGGCAAGATTGTATATAAAAACGAGGAAATAAAGTAAGGAGGAAACGCACACAAAGCGTTGTATAAGAATATGCCAAAAAGAACAGACATTAAAAAAATCTTGGTTATAGGTTCCGGCCCAATCGTTATCGGTCAGGCTGCAGAATTTGACTACGCAGGCACACAGGCATGCCTTGCTTTAAAAGAAGAAGGTTACGAAGTTGTACTTATCAACTCTAACCCTGCTACAATTATGACAGACACAAAAATGGCTGACAAAGTGTATATGGAACCACTTACACTTGAATATGTAGCAAGAATTATCCGTTATGAAAGACCTGACGCTATCGTTCCTGGTCTCGGCGGTCAGACAGGTCTGAACCTCTGTGTTCAGCTTGGCGAAAAAGGTATCCTTGATGAATGTCAGGTAGAAGTGCTCGGCACAAAAATCGAATCCATCAAAAAAGCCGAAGACAGAGAACTTTTCAAAAACATGTGCGAATACCTTGGCGAACCTGTTATCCCATCTGAAATCGTTACTTCCATCGAAGCAGGTGTTGAAGCAGCAAAAACTATCGGTTATCCTGTAGTTCTCCGTCCTGCATTCACACTTGGCGGCACAGGCGGCGGTTTTGCTGACAACGAAGAAGAATTCCTTGAAAAAATCGAACACGCACTCAGCCTTTCCCCTGTACATCAGGTATTGGTTGAAAAATCCGTTAAAGGTTACCAGGAAATCGAATTCGAAGTTATGCGTGACGCAGCAGACAACGCAATCGCAATCTGCGACATGGAAAACTTTGACCCTGTTGGCGTTCACACAGGTGACTCCATTGTTTTTGCACCTTGTCAGACAATCACAGCGGAACAGAAAGCAATGCTCAAAGCATCTGCTCTCAAAATTCTCCGTCATCTTGAAATCGCAGGTGGCTGCAACGTTCAGTTTGCGCTCAAACCTGATTCAATGGAATACTACCTTATCGAAATCAACCCACGAGTATCCCGTTCCTCCGCTCTGGCTTCCAAAGCAACAGCTTACCCAATTGCACGCGTAACAGCAAAAATTGCAGTAGGCCTCACACTTGACGAAATCTCCATCAGCGGCATCCCTGCATCCATCGAACCTGCAATCGACTACAAAGTTGCAAAGGTTGCAAGATTCCCATTTGATAAATTTACATCCGCTTCCAAACAGCTTTCCACACAGATGAAAGCAACAGGCGAAGTTATGAGCCTTGGTCAGTCTGTGGAAGAAATTATGCTCAAAGCTGTTCGCGGCCTTGAAATCGGTGTTGACCACTTTGAAATGAAAAAATTCAAAGACTGGTCCAAGGAAGATCTCCTTGTTGAAATTGCAACACCAACAGACGAAAGACTCTTTGCCCTCTGCGAAGCTATCCGCAAAGGTGCAACAAACCACGAAATCTGGGAACAGACAAAAATCGTTGAACCATTCATCCAGACACTCAGAGAAACAATCAGCTTTGAAGAAACTGTTAAAAACAGCGTAAAAGATGTTGAAGTTATCCGCAAAGCAAAAGATATGGGTTACTCTGACAGCTATATCGGCAAACTCTGGGGTATGAACAAACTTGACGTATTCCGCTTCCGCAAAGAAAACGGCGTTCTCCCAATCTACCGCATCGTTGACAACGTTGAACATCAGCAGGACTATGTTCCATACTTCTACTCCTGCTACCACGGCGAAAACGAAAGCATCGTAACAGACAAAAAGAAAATCCTTGTTCTCGGTTCCGGTCCAATCAGAATCGGTCAGGGTGTAGAATTTGACTACTCCACAGTTCACGCTGTATGGGCAATCAAAGAAGCAGGTTACGAAGCTATCATCATCAACAACAACCCTGAAACAGTTTCCACAGACTACACAACAGCTGACAAACTCTACTTTGAACCACTCACAGTAGAAGATGTTATGAACGTAATCGAAATGGAAAAACCAGACGGCGTTGTGGTTTCCCTTGGCGGTCAGACAGCTATCAACCTTGCATACGACCTTAAAGAACTTGGTGTAAACATTGTTGGCACAGACGTTGATGCTATCGAAAGAGCAGAAAACCGTGACAGCTTTGAAAAAATTATGCATACACTTGGTATTCCTGAACCTGAAGGACAGGCTGTTACAAACATTCCTGACGGCATCAAGGTTGCAAACCGCATAGGTTACCCAGTGCTTGTTCGTCCATCCTACGTTCTTGGCGGCCGTGCAATGCAGATTGTAAACAGCGACGAAGACCTTAAAAAATACCTGCAGACAGCTGTACTTGTAGACGAAGACCAGCCGGTTCTCGTTGACAAATACATCATCGGGAAAGAACTTGAAACTGACGCAATCTGCGACGGTGTTGACGTATTTATCCCAGGTATCATGGAACACATCGAAGAAACAGGCGTTCACTCCGGTGACTCTATCTCCGTATACCCTGCATACAGCGTTTCTCCAAAAGTTAAAAAGACAATCGAAGAATATACAATCAAACTCGGCCTCGGCATCGGTATCAAAGGTTTGTTCAACATTCAGTTTATCGTTGACGAAAACGACAATGTATATGTAATCGAAGTTAACCCACGTTCCTCCAGAACAGTACCATTCCTTTCCAAAGCAACAGGCGTTCCAATGGCAAACATTGCAACAAAGGTTATGCTTGGTCACTCCCTTAAAGAACTTGGCTACGGCACTTATGTTCAGGAACCTGCAAAACGCTTCTATGTAAAAGCACCAACATTCTCCTTCAGCAAAATCCGCGGTCTTGACGCATACCTCTCACCTGAAATGAAATCCACAGGGGAAGCAATCGGTTACGACAGAAACCTCCACCGTGCAGTTTACAAAGCACTTCAGGCAAGCGGTATCAGAATTCAGAACTACGGTACTATATTCGTAACACTTGCTGACAAGGACAAAGAACGTTCACTCTACCTTATCAAACGTTTCTACGACCTTGGCTTCAACATCGAAGCAACAGAAGGCACAGCTAAGTTCCTCAAAGAACACGGCATCAAAACAAGAATGAAACAGAAAATCAGCGAAGGCGGCAGCGACGTTATCGAAAGTCTTACAAAAGGCTATGTAACATACGTTATCAACACACAGGATGTTGGCGCTGACACAGCACACGACGGCTTCCTTATCCGCCGCTACACAGTTGAAAACAACGTGCCACTGTTCTCCAGCCTTTCAACAGTAAATGCACTGCTTGATGTTCTGGAAGAAATGACACTCAAAGTTTCCACAATTGATGACGATAAATAATATCGGCGGTGTTGTCTGACACCACATGGGGAACAGCCCGAAAGGCGGCCCCAAAGCCCTGCAGGGCACACTGAATAATAAAAATAATCACGGGACGGTGACAACATCGTCCCTGATTATGAAATAAAATTGATAAAAAATTAACAATACGCTGGCACGGGGCATCAACACACTTTGCAACTCACCACCGCCCCTCAGCGTATTGCATGGCAAAAAACATAAATCTGCGAAAGGAGTGCTTACCTATGTACAAAAGAGGCATTTACACCATAGGTGAAAATACAAAAATTGCAAAAGATGTTTATTTTATGTCCCTTTACGGCGATACATCTTTTATCACAGCACCGGGCCAGTTTATCAACATCGAGCTTGAAGGCTTCTATCTCAGAAGACCAATCTCCATCTGTGACTGGAACGAAGAAAAAATTGACATCATCTACAAAGTTGTTGGCGCAGGCACAGAAAAAATGGCTGAAATGAAATCAGGTGAAAAACTTGACGTTCTCACAGGTCTCGGCAACGGCTTTACAATCAATAACGAAACAAGCGCACCGCTGGTAATCGGCGGCGGCGTTGGCACACCTCCTGTATACAACCTTGCAAAACAGCTTATCGAAGCAGGTCAGAAACCAACAGTTATCCTTGGTTTCACAAGCAAGGACGATGTGTTCTATGAAGAAGAATTCAAAGCACTTGGCTGCGATGTTTATGTAACAACAAACGACGGCAGCTATGGCACAAAAGGTTTTGTAACAGATGTTATCAAAAATCTTACAGGCTATGACTACTTCTACACATGCGGTCCTCTGCCAATGCTGAAAGCAGTTGCTATGGGCACAGAATGTTCCGGTCAGCTGTCTTTTGAAGAAAGAATGGGCTGCGGTTTCGGTGGCTGTATGGGCTGCAGCTGCAAAACTCTCACAGGTAACAAACGTATCTGTACAGAAGGTCCTGTACTGCTGAAGGAGGAAATTATATGGTAAACACTAAAGTAACACTCTCCGGCTGGGAACTGGACAATCCTGTTATTCCTGCATCCGGTACATTCAACTTCGGCAAAGAATTTGCTGATTTCTATGATATCAATATGCTGGGTACATTCTCTTTCAAAGGTACTACAAGAGAGCCTAAATTTGGTAACCCAACACCTCGTATTGCAGAAACACC
>JAZOTI010000143.1:0-22393 GCA_045657565.1 Oscillospiraceae bacterium
TCCGACTTAGGACCCGGTGATTGATTCGCACCTTGAAATACGTCGCATCCACGATAACAAAGGGATAATGGTTTCCCAGCTTCCGTCCCCGGAATTCCTGAACAGCCTTGTCCAGGTCCTTGCACAGCTCTGATACAGAGGATTTGGAGATGCTCTTTCCACACAGCTGCTCAACCACACGGGAAACTTTTCTTGTAGATACTCCATTGACAACCATTTCTGCCATAGCTGCGCCGAGGCTGCCTGCAAGTGCGGAAACGCTGCCGCCACCCGGTGCAGGTGCATCGGAAGCTGTTACAGCAACAAATTCTTCAACAGATAAATTTTTCAGAGCTGTCATTTTTATATTCTCCTTATGAATTATTCTTCTTCAAGAAGGCGGTTTTCCATGATTTGTCCGGAATCAAAGTTTGTTCAAACAACGGCATAAATCAACAGTCCGTTACCATTTAGTATACGTTTTCGGCAAATTCATGTCAATAAACATTATTTTTTTCAAATTCCCCGTATTTATATTTAATAAAGTTGCGGAACTGTAATCAAAAACGGCAAAACTGTATACCATAAAGAATGGTAATATAACACAAAACAAAGGCGGTTTACCTTGACTTATTCAAGGTAAACCGCTTATTATATTATTAACATCTGACAAAAGGAGGCAACGTTATGGGAAGACTTGTTGCTGTTGCAGGAGGAGATCTGACCTCCACAAAGCCTATCAACAAATATACTCTCCGCCTTTGCGGAAAAGAAAACGCCAATGTGCTGTTTATAGGCACAGCAAGTGATGACGCACAGCCTTATATTGATAATTTCACAAAAGCATATACAGAACTTGGATGCAATGTGAAATGCCTTAATCTTGTTTCACAGCCATTTGACGAAGAAAAAACCGATGCCCTGCTGTTCTGGGCCGATGTTATCTATGTAGGCGGCGGTGACACCATCAGCATGATGAATGTGTGGAAACAGTACGGGCTTGATAAAAAACTGATTAAAATTTACAGGGAAGATACCGCTGTGCTTACGGGCATAAGTGCAGGTGCAATCTGCTGGTTTGGCTGTGGCCACAGCGACAGCGAATCCTTCCATAAGGACGACTGGCAGTATGTGTGGGCTGACGATATGCTGGATTTGTTCCATGCAGCTTTCTGCCCTCATTACAACGAAGATGGCCGTGACAGCTTTGATGTTATGTTAAAAGACAAAAACATGGTTGGTCTTGCAATGGAAAACGACACCGCCTTTGTGGTGAACGGGTATGAACAGTATCACATCCGTTCAAACCCTGATGCCAAGGCATATATGTTGCGATACGCAGGTGATGAACTTGTAAAAAGAGAAGTTATTTTTAAAGTTACTTTATAGATATAAGGAGGAATTTTTTATGAGCAAAAAACTTGTTACCTATTTTTCCGCAAGCGGCGTGACAAAAGCTGTTGCCGAAAAACTTGCACAGGCTGTACAGGGTGATATTTTTGAAATCAGACCTGCAGTGCTGTACACCGAAGCTGACCTTGACTGGAGAGACAAGCAGTCCAGAAGTTCAGTTGAAATGGCAAACCTTGAATACCGCCCTGAAATGGCTGAAGGTGAAGTTGATGTTGCACCATATGACACAGTTTATGTTGGTTTTCCTATCTGGTGGTACATTGCACCTACAATCATAAACACCTTCCTTGAAAAATATGATTTCAGCGGCAAAAAAATTGTTCTGTTTGCAACAAGCGGCGGCAGCGGCTGGGGCAAAACAGTTGAAAAGCTGGAAAACAGCTGCAAAGGCGCCCAGATTGTAGAAGGCAGAATTTTCCCTGTTTCCGTAACAGAAGAAGAACTTGCACAGTGGGCAGAACAAATCTGATAAATAAGAACTGCTTAAAAGTCCTGTATGAAGTTTATCATACGGGACTTTCTTTGTTTTTATTGACTGTGATATAACTTTGTCTTATAATTCATAATGGTAAATTATTTTAAGAGGTAAATTCGTGAATAATAAATCATTTGAAAAAGAAATGCAGATTATGTCACTTTTTTCCCGTGACAAAGTAACCTGCATAAAACCTATCGGCAACGGATATATAAATGCTACAAGAGTGGTTACTCTTGAAAAACCGGACGGCACACAGTACCGCCTTATACTGCAAAAAATAAATAACTATGTTTTTACCAATGTACCGGAACTTATGGACAATATCTGTCGTGTTACGGAACATCTTAAAAATCATCTTGAACCGGGCGAAGACCCTGTGCGCAGCGTGATGAATGTTGTGCCTTCACTCAACGGCAACAGCTTTGAAAAATTTGAAGGTGAATATTACCGCTGTTATCTGATGATTGAAGACACTGTAAGTTATGACTGTATTGAAAAAAACGAAGACTTTTTCAACTGCGGTCTGGCTTTCGGTGATTTTCATCGTCGTCTCGGGGATTTTCCTGCCGAAACACTGCATGAAAGCATTATAAACTTTCACAATACACAAACCCGTTATATGGACCTTGTGAAATCCATTGAAGAAGACAGAGCTGGCAGAAAAGCTGAAGTTGAAAAAGAAATTGAGTTCTGCCTTTCACACAAAGCACTTGCAGATGAAATTGTAACAAAACTTGCCAGAGGCATTATACCTGTAAGGGTTGTCCACAACGACGCAAAGCTTAACAACGTACTGTTTGACACAGCAGCAAACAAACCTCTTTGCATAGTTGACCTTGACACAGTTATGCCAGGGGCAGCCTGCTATGACTTTGGTGATGCAATCCGTTTTGGCGGCACCCGTTCAAAAGAAGATGAAACCGACCTGGACAAGGTTTTCCTTGACCTTGAACTTTTCAAAGCGTATGCCGAAGGATATCTCAAAGAAGCAAAAAGTTTTCTGACCAAAGCTGAAATTGACACCCTTGCAGTAAGTGCAATGGTAATCACATACGAAAACTCCCTGAGATTTTTAAAGGATTATCTTGACGGCGATGTTTATTTTGGTATAGAGTACCCAACACAGAACCTTAACCGTTGTCGAACACAGATCAAGCTTGTGTCTGATATGGAAACCAAACTTGACGAAATGAAAAAAATCGTTGAGCAATTTGCTGAATAAGGAAGATTGAATATGAAAAAACTTAAAATTGCTTTTGCGGGTCTTGGCAGCCGTGGTAATGCCTATGCCGAAGCCCTTAAACATTTTGAAGACCGCATAGAATTTACTGCTGCGGCTGATATTGTGCCAAACAAGCTTAAAATGTTCAGCGAAAAATATAACATTGCACCTGAAATGCAGTTTGACAGTGCCGAAGAAATGCTGCAGCAGGACAAGCTGGCTGATATTATGATTATTGCCACAATGGACCGTCAGCACTACGGCCACGCAATGCCTGCACTGGAAAAAGGCTATCATCTCCTGCTGGAAAAACCAATTTCTCCTGAACTGAACGAATGCATTGAAATTGCAGACCTTGCAAACAAAAAAGGACTCCATGTTGTGGTTTGCCATGTATTGAGATACACACCATTCTACCGCAAGATGAAAGAAATTATCGACAGCGGCGCAATCGGTGAAGTTATGGCCATCAACGCTATCGAAAATGTTCTCTACTGGCATCAGGCACACAGCTTTGTGCGCGGCAACTGGCGCAACACAGCTGAAACAAGCCCTATGATTCTGCAGAAAAGCTGTCACGATATGGATATCTACCTGTGGCTTGCAGGCCACCGCAGCAAAGCGGTAAGCAGCTTTGGCAGCCTTAAATACTATAAGCCTGAACTTGCACCTGAAGGCGCAACAGAACGCTGTGACGAAAACTGTCCGCATTTCACCACCTGTCCTTACAATGTTTACGACGCATACATCTCCAAGGCAGAAAAAGGCAACTTCAACTGGCCTGTTGATGTGGTTGCACCTGAACAGACAATGGACGTGCTGAAAGAAAACCTTAAAACAGGACCATACGGCAGATGCGTTTATCACTGTGACAACGACGTTGTTGACCATCAGGTTGTAAACATTTTGCTTGAAAACGATGCAACAATTGCTTTCACAATGTGTGCATTCACCTCCCACGGCAGCAGACGTGCGCATATTATGGGCACAAAAGGCGATATGCTCTGTGATATGAGCAAAAAAGAGGTTATCCTGACCCGTTTCGGCAGCGAACCTGAAGTTTTTGACACAAGCAAAAATGCATCTGATGCTTTTGGTCACGGCGGCGGCGACTACGGCATTATCCGTGACCTGCTTGACGTTTTTGACCCGGATGTGGAAAACAGCCCTTCTCTCACAGGCATCGATGTTTCCATTGAAAGTCATATTGTGGCACTTGCCGCAGAAAAAAGCCGTGTAAACGGCGGTATGATGATTGACATCGACCAGTTCAAGAAAATTTAATACATAAAACAAAAAACGATTATCCCCGATAATCGTTTTTTTATTTTTCAAAATTGTTGTTCTTCATTGCAGAAACAGCTTTGATAAATATTGTACGTGACTGTTTTTCGTGCTATTATAGAGGCTGTAAAAAACAAAGGAGTTTTCCCTTTTTATGACAATATTTACATCCACACTCAATCAGACAGCGTTTCTGTTCACATTTATACTTGCGGGATATATTCTTGCAAAATGCGGTGCAGTTGACCCTAAAAGCACCTCTGTTCTGTCCCGTCTTGAAAACAATCTGTTTATACCTGCCCTTGTTATGGGTACTTTTATAGAAAAATTCAACCGCGACAGCATAGGTGAACTTGTCGCATTTTTTATCACAAGCATAATTATTGAACTTTTTGTCATTCCGCTTGCCATCATTATTCCTAAATTCCTGTCCAAAGACAGCTATCTGCGCAAAATTTCCACCTACGGACTGGCTATTTCCAACTGGGGTTTTATGGGCAATGCTGTTATGCTTGGGCTGTTTCCTGAAATTTTCTTTGAATACACAGTTTTCACTTTACCTCTGTGGATTATAAACTTCCTTTGGGCAATCCCTTGCCTGCTTATGCCAACCAGTGAACGCCCTTCCTTCAAAGAAAAACTCAAAAATTTTGCAAACCCAATGTTTGCAGGCATGCTTATCGGCATGGCCGTAGGCTTTTTTGGCATTCCGCTGCCGTCGTTTTTCACATCCGCACTCACCGCTGCAGGCAACTGCATGTCCCCTGTTGCAATGCTGCTGACAGGTATCACAGTTTCTGCTATCAATATCCGTGAAACTTTCACCGATGTGAAAATATACGCTTTGTCGCTGATACGCCTTGTGGCAATTCCTCTTGCATTTTCCATAGCGCTTTCCTTTTTGCCATTACCAAGGGCAGTTTATATCTGTGCGGTTGTTTCAATTTCCATGCCGTTGGGTATGAACATTGTGGTTATTCCAAATGCATACGGAGAAAACAAACCGATTGCAAGCGGTATGGTAATTGTATCCCACCTTTTATCCTGTATAACCCTTCCGCTTATACTTTCCATTATGCTTTAAAAACAAAACCTGACTCACAAACAGCTTTGAGTCAGGTTTTTTATTTTATCCAAGTTCAGGTGTATCGGTAAATTCTATGCAAGGTGCATCAAAACCGTCGCTTTCAAAAACAACAATTTCGTTTTCACCTTTTTTAAGCAATGGTGCAGGGATATACAGGGTTTTCTGCGGACCTGCAGGGTTAAAGTATCTGCCGATATTGAATCCGTTTACCTTTACAAAACCTTTGGTGAAGGAAGGCAGTTTTACAAAGGTATCGCAAGGTATATCATCAATATTCAGCACCCCTTTGAGGAAAACAGGTCTGTTCTGAACAGCTGTGCCGTCACAGTCCTGCCAGATAAGGGCTGAAAGGTCATCCATTGGGAGGGAACGATTTTCCCAGCCGAAATGGAACTGTGCCCCAAGGCGGACACCGTTCAGAATACCTTTGCAGTCAAAAAGTTTTTCGCCGTAGTTTATGCGCCCCATATTTTCCACAAGGATATCCAGCTTTGCATTTTCGCCGTTGCCAAGGGAGATAACAATTTCGTCTTTGTGGTGAGTGCGTTCTTCATAGCCTTTGTATTCGCCGTTTACAAACACCTGTGCCCTGTCGTGAACTCTGCCCATATTCAGTCTGAGATTGGTGAACGGACCGCGAAGTGTGGTTGAATACATAATATAACCGAAATCCTGTCCAAGCTGTTCCATTGTTTTTGGCTGTGGGGAAGTTACAGACTGTGAAATATTTTCAATATTGTCCGAAAGATACGCCAGCTGTGTCAGGTGCAAAGTACCGTAAGCTTTTTTGGGCAGGTTTTCCACTGCAATATCCTCTTTTGAAGCATCGGTCAGCTGTGAGAACATTTCTTTCAGCTTATAGAATGTTGGTGTCAGATCCCCTGCTTCGCTTAAAGGCGCACAGTAGTCGTAGCTTGTGATTGTTGGCTGATAATCACCTTTTATATGGTTTGCCCCGTTGTAAAAACCAAAGTTGGTGCCGCCGTGGAACATGTAGAAATTGAATGACGCACCGCTGTCAATAAGTGCCTGTGTATCCTTTGCAATATCCTCTGTGGTGCGTGTGTGGTGGCCTTCGTACCAGTGGTCAAACCAGCCGCTCCAGAATTCGCCGCACATAAGCGGACCGTCCTTGCGGAATTTGCGGAACTCGGCAAAATTTTCTGTAGGATGACTGCCAAAGTTTGCAACAGCAGTGAGATGCGGCAATGTGCCGCCTGAAAGCATCCATTCAGTTGGCCCATCCGAGGTGAACAGCAGACAGTCGATGCCGTTTTCACGGTAGATTTCTTCCACCTTTTTCAGGTATTCCTTGTCGTTGCCGTAACTGCCGTATTCGTTTTCCACCTGCATGGCAATAACATTGCCGCCATTTGTTGCAAGGTGAGGTTTTATGCGGGACAAAAGCTGCTGGTAATAAGGTTTTACCTTTTCAAGATAAAGAGGGTCGTTGCATCTGAGTGACATATCAGTATAACTGAGCAGCCAGCTTGGCAGGCCGCCAAGTTCCCATTCGGCACAGATGTAAGGGCCCGGGCGGACTATGACATTGAGTCCAAGTTTTGCGGCTGTTGTGATATATTTTTCGATATCCAGCATACCGTCAAAATCAAAAATCCCTTCTTTTCTTTCGTGGAGGTTCCAGCAGGTGTAGGTTTCTACCGTGTTGAAACCACAGGCTTTAAGCTTTTTGAGACGGTCTTCCCAGTACTGCGGTACTATGCGGAAGTAATGCATTGCCCCCGAAATAATGCGGTAAGGCTTGCCGTCCATAAGAAAATCATTGTTTTTTACTGTGAGAATTCCCATATAATTCTCCTTTTCTTTTATGTTTATACGTTCATTGGTCTTATACGTCTGCATTCGGCGCAAATTCCGCCGTTTTTGTCTATTTCAACTTCATTTGAGGAGTTGTGCTGTGCAGACAAAATCATATCTATTGTGGCAATATCGTGGATATAGTGTGCTTTTGCACAAAGAGCCAGATAATCACCCTGTGCGGTTTCGTCAGCTACTTCGCTTGTATAGGCCACCCCTGTTACCCACGGATAACGCACAGCTGCATAGATGTGTTTTGGATTGTGCGGGAATGGTATCCAGTAGTTTATCATTCCCTTGTAGTAGCTTGCCGGGAAAAGTTTTGGCATCCATCTGTGTGCATATTTTTCAAACTGATGTGCCCATTCGCTGTTGAGTTCAGCTATCTGTTTATCCTCTGCTATTGCGTCGGCAATAACATCCTCCATCTTTTTGTTGAGAGGTATATTGCATGCATATTCGTCCTCTTTTGCATACCAGTAATACCCGTAAAGCAATGCTCTCGGCAGCCAGAAACCGCGGTATGCCGGAGATGTATAACCGGAAAACTGCTGTTCCCATTCATGGCTTGGAACACCGTGGTTATCCACCATAATATCAGGGATAAATTTTCTGTATACACGGGTTGCAGCAAGAGCTTCGGTGCTGACAGGGTCCTGTGTGTAACATTCGCCGCAGAATTCCTTGCCGATTGCATTAAAGCGTGATGTGTGATGTTTCCAGTTTGGGTTTTCCTTTTGCAGTGTGTAGTGAATTGCGGTGCCGTCCACATTTTCCACAGGGATTATCACAAGGCTCAGTTTATCGTCAAGGTCTGCATATTTCGGATTGGTAAGCAGTTCTCTGATAAGCATAAAGGCACTGTTGGTGGAGGAAACCTCATTTGCATGATGACGGGCGTTTATATATTCACTTGAGCGGTTGGTAAGGTATTTTGTCATTGACAGATAACCTTTATGAGGCTTTTTAAACCAGATTGCATAAATCGTTCTGCCTTCATAGCTGGTTGCAACAGGAAATACCTCAAGACCTTTTACCCTTTCAAGCTGATGTATAATGCTGATATATTCTTCATAACCGATAACCTCTTTATCAGAAAAACATACATCGGTTATATCCATATCCTTTATCCTCTTCTGTGTAGGAATGCAGTCTGCACTGTAAACCTTTCCGCTGTCGGCAGCAAAATCAATACGGGTAGTATTTTCGAGTTTTCCGCTCAATGTCAGAACATCTTCTGCCAAAAGCTTTGCATAAGATTCAAGAACATTGTCATCCACGCCTTCGCAACGGACTGTGACAGCAAGATTTTCCCCTGCTGTTTCCACCTTTTGAATATAAAGGTTTATGCCGTCCCTTGTTTTTTGCTGTGCAAGAATTTTGCCGTCCTTTTCAATCTGCGGACATTCCCTGGTCAGGTCATAGAAAGTAACCTTAAAAACAGGTTTTCCTTCACCCTTGTGTATATCAGGGAATATAAGCCCCGGTGCATCAAAAGCTGTGTGGCCTTTTTCCTGTCCCAGATATTTGAAATAGTCAGTACCTGTGAAGTACAAATCCTCCTGCAGAGCATTGAGCGGAGAAACCATATCCTCTCTGCTGCCTGTGCGGTATTCTGTTTCGCTTAAAGTAATATCAAGATGGAGTTTCTGGAAAAACGGCTGTTTTGCAGGTGAAATTTCATCGCCGTATTTTTCTTCCACATATTTTCTGCACTGTGGCAGAACATCTTCCTGATAGATATCCCAAAGGTTTTCAAGGTCAGTTTTTATGGTTTTATCCACCATTGTTTCGCCGTTTATCACCGCTTTTATATATCCTGTTGACGGATGTACCAGACCAAGCTGAGGGTAACAGTCAATAAATGGTCTTTCACTGCACAAAGCTTTGTACTGTGCGGTGTGACATTCTTTGTTATCCCTGTATGCCTTGCAGAGATAGGTTATATCTTCACTGCCATCGTAAAGTTTAAACACCACATTATCAGGTTTTAATCCGAGTTCATTTACAATGATATCCTCAACAGGATAAAGTTCCTGCAGATATCTGACAGGCAGATCAAACCATTTGTCAGGTGTGGATTCCAAAGTTCGTGTTTTGTTTGGTGTTGCACCGTTTTCGTCACTCCACTCTGTCTGACCTGTTTGCAGGAAAGGTTTAAAGTAAATTTCCAGCTTGTCACAGGATTTGCTTTTAAGCTGCGGAATAACATATTCCTTTACCCAGCTTAACCCCTGCTTATAAGCGTCCACAAACTGCACCGACACACTCTGTGCGCCAAGCGCTGTCAATTCGTCGGACAATTGTGCTGTAAGTTTTTCCCTTAACTGCTGTTCTTCGCTTAAAGCGGCATATATTTCTATTTTATCGCCTTTTTTTACCTGAGGATAAAGCTCTGTTTCAAGTATATTTTCAAATGTATCCACTTCCCATGGAATATCATATTTCTTTGTGTAAACCGCTTTGCCCTCTTTGAAATTGCAGAATTCAACATCTGCAAAATAATCTTTCTGTTTTTTCTGTGTTTCGGGAGATACAAAAGCTGTGCATCCTGTTTTGTTTTCACCCTGTGATTCAAGGTATGCAAGCTGACCATCGGTGTTTTTCATTGCAAAGCTGTCTGTCATAGTGCAAAGAACATCCCTCCACTCCTGCCAGCAGTCAACTGTCGGGAATTTTTCGCACACCAGGGCAGAAAGCTGTTCAAGCTGTTTGCCGTCTCCGTAAAAAATCGCCTTTGAATATTCGGCTTTTTCCCACACAAGTTCGGCTTTGTCTCCACCTGCAAATTCAATCATATTTCCGCAATAACCGTCATCTGCAAGAATGTCACCTTCAAATGCAACAGTTTCCATACCAAGACGGAAAGCCACATTGCAGGCGGAAATTATCTGAGAAAGGGACGGATTATGCGGAAGTTTTATTCTGACATCCATTCTGTCAGGGAAAAAGTCGTGGTCAGTATCTTTAAGAAACTCGCCTTCGCGGAATATGTTTTCCAGCCCTTTTACTGTGCGGAAATCGGTGTCAAAAAGCACATCAGGGTTTTGCACAGGCGGGATGCTTTCACCTTTGCCTTTTGCGTTTTTCCAGAATTCTCCCAGTTGTTTTTTGTCCGCCGCAGGAAGTGTATCACCTTTTTCTGATGCTGCGGGAAACTGTGCAGTTTCACTTGCAAGACCTGCAAGGCGGGCGGTTTCAAGTGCCAGGGAAATCTGCTGGATTGTCATATTTTCTGTGAGTTTCAGCATACTTTTTACCTCTCAAGCAAATATACTTCTTCTGTTTCCTATACTACCACCCACTAAAAACAAAATCAATATTGTTAAACCATTTAAAAAGTGATATTATGGTATCAGCTTAATACGTAAAATTTACCAGGAGGTAATCAAAAATGATCGAAACTTATCAGTACGACCTTGTGAAAAAACTCGACTTTATCCGTTATGGCGGCACAGAGGCTGAACTCAAAGCTGCAAACATCCTTAAAGAAGAAGTTGAAGCACTTGGCGGCAAGGCAGAAATTATGGGCTTTAAAATTCCTGCCTACACAGCAAAAAAATGCTCACTTAAAGTTGTTGCACCATTTGAAATGGACATCGAAACAATCGAATACGGCCTTTCCGGCAGTCTGCCAGAAGGCGGCGTTGACCTCAAACTCCGTTACCTTGAAAAAGGCACAGCAGACAACTTCTACGGCATTGACGATTTGTCCGACAGCATTGTAATGCTCAACGAACTCAGCTTTGGTGCTTACAAAATGATGTGCGAAAAGAAAGCTGCTGCATTTATGGTAATTGACGGCAAATGGTTCCACGATTCCGAAAACAGCGATTTCTTCCAGCGCAATATCGGCGAAAAAATGCTGGAAAACGGCAAAGTACCAGGTTTCTTTATCTGGGCAAAAGACGCAACAAAACTTGTGCTTGAACACGCAGAAGTTATTCACGCTGAAATGATTCAGGAAGAACTTGAAACTGACTCACGTGACGTTGTTGCTGTTATCGAAGGCACAGAAAAAACAGACGAAGCACTTGTTATCACAGCACATTACGACAGTATCCAGTTTGGTACAGGCTGCTGGGACAACGCAACAGGCAGTGCAAACATTATGTACATCTACCGTCACTTCCTTAAAAACCCACCAAAACGCACAATGTACTTTGTGTGGTGCGGCAGTGAAGAACAGGGACTTTACGGCAGTAAAGCATTTGTAAAACAGCACCCTGAACTTGTTGAAAAGAACATCAAGTTCTGCTTCAACTTTGATATGTGCGGCACAATCCTTGGCAATAATATGATTTTTGCAACAGGCAATGATGACCTTAAAAACTTTACAGAAGCTTTCTGCCGTGAATATGGTATGGTAGCTGACGTTATCCATGATGTTCACTCCAGTGACTCTATTCCATTTGCAGATAAAGGCATCCCTGGTCTTGGTCTTTCCCGCGGTACAAAATCTGCAGATATCCACACACGCAGAGACTCTATCTTCCCAATCTCTGCAGAACAGCTTAACAAAGACGGTGACTTTGCAATTGCATTTATCACACGTGTTGCAAACAGTGCAAGAATGCCTGTGCCAACAGGAATGGGCGACAGTATGAGAGAAAAAATTGACAAATACTGCCAGCGCGACAGAAAAACACTTAAAGACGAAGCTGAAGAAAAAGCAAAAGCAGAAAAAGCTAAAGCTGAAGAAAACAAATAATACATAACACAACAAAAGAGGATATCCGCCGGATATCCTCTTTTAATTTGCAGTTATTTGAGCAGGCTTGTAAGGATGTTTGCTACGTCACCGATATCGATGCCGTCATCTTCTTTTTTTGCTGCAGGTTTCTTTTTGGCTGTTGTTTTTTTCTTTGCTGTTGTTGCAGCAGGTTTCTTTGCGGTTGTGCCTGTTTTCTTTTTAGCAGCTGTTGTGGCAGGTTTTTTCTTTGCTGTAGAAGGTTTTTTTGCAGGTTTTGATTCAGGCTGTGTGTCTGCACCAAGAAGCCCCATAAGCAAACTGCCAACATCAATATTTTTAAGTGCAACTGTAAGCAAAGCTGTCATAAGGTCATTTTTGGAGTTCTGCTGTGACTGCTGACCAAGAAGGGACATAAGCAATGGTGCTGCTGCAGACATAATCTGCGCTGTGCTCTGCTGTGAAAGACCGCTCTGCTGTGAAACTGTCTGTGTTGCATTTGATGTGTTTGCACCAAGAAGATGAGCGATGATTTTTGCACCGTCATCAATATCTACATTACCGAAAAAGTTTGAAAGGTTGGTTGTATCGTGACTGCCGTGCTGTGAAAGAGCATTGAAAAAGCCTGCAGATGTGCTTTCGTCCTGTGCCTGCTGGCCTGCACCGTTGAGAAGCAATGGCAATGCAGCTGTGAGAACACTTGAAACATCTTTCTGGCTTGCGCCTGTTTTTGCACTGAGGCCGGAAAGGCTGTCGGCACTCATAAGTGTATTCATAACAAGTGAAAGGTCCATAATAAAATCTCCTGTAGTTTTCCTGTAGTTTTATATATTTATTATGCATTTTAATCCTTTCAAAGTCAAGAAATACCCTTGCTTATTATATGAAAAGCAGTATAATTATAAATAGCATATTCTGAAAATTAAATATAGACAGGAGAATACGTATTATGGCAGAAAAAAAGAAAAAGAAAATAGTTTCAGCTGACACAGGCCTGGAAGTTGAAGCAGGTTCCAAAAAGAAAGCTAAAATGAAAGAAGCTGCACCTGTTGGCAATGCAGGCGGCCTGCGTGCAGGTGCTGTTGCACTTTGGGTTGTTGCACTTTTGCTTGAAGTTCTTGCTGTTATGATTTTCACAGGTAAAGTTAACTGGACATTTATGCCAAGTTTGTACCAGCTTATCGGTGCACTTGTGCTTGACCTTGTGTTTGTTATCATCGGCGCACAGCTTTGGAAAAAAGCAAACCGCATTGACCCTGCAAGCGAAAAGAACAAACTTAAATTCTGGCTTTGGAACAATATGGGCGTTATTGTTTGCGCAGTATGTTTCCTTCCATTTGTTATCCTTGCACTTCTCAACAAAGAAGCTGACAAGAAAACAAAAACAATCGCAGTTGTTGTTGCAATCATCGCAATGCTTATCGGCGGTGTAGCAAGCTACGACTGGAACCCTGTAAGTGAAGAAATGCAGCAGGCTGCTATCAATGCTATTGCTGACGATGTTTACTGGAGCCCATTCGGCAAAGTTTACCACACACATGATGACTGCCAGTCACTCAACCAGAGCGATGAACTTACATACGGCACAGTTGAACAGGCAATCGCAGCAAACCGCACAAGACTTTGCTCCTTCTGTGCAAAACGCGATGCTATCACAGGTGTTGCAACCGATGATGTTGATGTAACAGATTATGTTGTGGAAGACACAGCAGATGCTGAAACAGAAGACGAAGCAGCATAATAATTCAATTATCGCAAATCAAAAGAGACTATCGGCCGATAGTCTCTTTTTTGTTGTGTTTTTATTTTATACAGAACATTTTTCCTGAGCGATATATCTTTTTGCCTGTTGCAGTTTTTTCAGATACCCGGGCTTATCAGGTGTTAAGCTACCTGAATATTCAATATGTTTTTGTATTTTCATCTTTTTCTCAACCTCTCATATTTTGCACAAAAGACCTATGTAAAAGATTGGATGAAATTATTTTTGCCCATTCTGTTGACTATCGGCAAAAAAGTGCTATTATGGGGCTATAAACCATTGGAGGTGCCATCAATGAGTAAACATAAAAAACAAACCATTGATATGACCGGCGGCAACCTTGCGAAAAACATATGGGCTTTTTCGGTGCCGCTTATGCTGACTAACTTTCTGCAGATGCTGTTCAATACGGCAGACACAGTGGTTGTTGGGCGTTTTGCAGGTCAGCAGGCCCTTGCCGCTGTTGGGGCAACAGGGTCATTGTGTTTTTTGCTTGTAGGGCTGTTCAACGGTCTCAGCGTAGGCAGTAATGTTATAATCGCCCGTTATCTTGGGGCAAACAGACAGGAAAATATTGAAAAAGCGGTACACACCTCCATCGCCATGTCCCTTGTAAGCGGTGTTGTACTTGCTGTTGCGGGCTTTTTTATGTCCAAGCCGATGCTTAAGCTTATGTCCACCCCAAGTGATATTATCGACATGAGTACCCTCTATATGAGGATATACTTTATCGGCACATTTTTTGGCCTTGTATACAACTTTGGTTCATCCATTCTCCGTGCCAAAGGGGACACCAAACGTCCGCTGTACTTTTTGTGTGTCAGCGGTATCACCAATGTGGTGCTGAACCTTTTGTTTGTTGTGGTGTTCAAAATGAGTGTTGCAGGCGTTGCAATTGCAACGGTTATCTCACAGGCAGTTTCCGCTGTTCTGGTTATCGTGACACTTGTAAAAGAAACCGACTTCACTCACCTTGACCTTTCAAAGCTCACCCTTGATATGGGTATGGCAAAAGGCATTGTAAAAATAGGTATACCTGCAGGCATACAGAGTATGGTGTTCTCTTTAAGCAATGTGGTTATTCAGTCCAGCATAAACAGCTTTGGGTCCTCCACAATTGTTGCGGCAAACAGCGTTGCTGCAAACCTTGAAGGTTTTGTGTATATCGGCATTATCGCCTTCACTCAGGCCTGCATTACCTTTACAAGCCAGAATATAGGCGCCGGCAAACCTGAAAGAGTAAAGGAAATTCTGAAAACAAGTTTGATTATGACAATAATAAGTTCCGTTATTCTTGGCTGCGCAATGTATTTCTTCAGCGACATGTTCCTTGGATTCTACACCTCCGAAGCTGCTGTTATAGAAACAGGCAAAATCCGTGTTTTCTTTGTTGCCCTGCCTATGGCTTTCAACGGCATACTCGATATACTGGTAGCTTCCCTGCGAGGCATGGGTTTTTCCACTATGCCTACAATTATGATGATTGCCGGCATATGCGGTGTGCGCCTTGCGTGGATATGGGGCATATTCCCGATGTTCGGCACACTGGAAGCTGTGTATGTATGTTTCCCTATAAGCTGGATAATTTCAAGTATTATCCTTGGCCTGTTCTGGGTAAAAGGCCACAAACAACTGACAGGGGCATAAAAAAAATTAAACAACCAATAAAAACATTAAAGGTGACCGCTTTGACGGTCACCTTTTTATTTTGTTTTATTATCATCAGGGCAGATACTGTTGTCGCAAAAATGATAATTAAAAACAAAACCCGTGAAATGCCGAAAACCAGCATTTCACGGGAGATATTTGATTTTATGAGATTATTCCCACTCAATTGTGCCGGATGGCTTTGGAGTGAGGTCGAAGAGAACACGGTTAACGCCTTCAACTTCGTTTGTGATTCTGTTTGTGATGTGTTTGAGAATTTCGTATGGAACTTCTTCAATTGTAGCTGTCATAGCATCTGTTGTGTTAACAGCGCGGATGATAACTGGCCATGCATCTGTTCTCTTGTCATCTTTAACACCAACGGAGAGGAAGTCAGGGATAGCTGTAAAGTACTGCCATACTTTGCCTTCGAGACCGTTTTTAGCAAATTCTTCACGGAGAATAGCGTCAGATTCTCTTACTGCTTCAAGGCGGTCACGTGTGATTGCGCCAAGGCAGCGTACACCAAGGCCTGGGCCTGGGAATGGCTGACGGTAAACCATACCGTGTGGAAGACCAAGTGCTTCACCTACAACACGAACTTCGTCTTTAAAGAGAAGTTTAACAGGTTCAACAAGGCCAAATTTCATATCTTCTGGCAAACCACCAACGTTGTGGTGAGCTTTTACGCCGTCGGATTCGAGGATATCAGGATAGATTGTGCCCTGTGCAAGGAATTCGATACCTTCAAGTTTGCGTGCTTCTTCTTCAAATACGCGGATAAATTCTGCACCGATGATTTTACGTTTTTCTTCAGGAGCTGCTACACCTGCGAGTTTATCGAGGAAGCGGTCTACTGCATCAACGTAAACAAGGTTTGCATCCATTTCGTCTTTGAAAACTCTTACAACTTCTTCTGGTTCGCCTTTGCGGAGAAGACCGTGGTTAACGTGAACACAAACGAGCTGTTTGCCGATAGCTTTGATAAGCAATGCTGCTACAACAGAAGAGTCAACACCGCCGGAAAGAGCAAGCAGAACTTTTTTGTCGCCTACCTGTTCTCTTACTTCTTTAACCTGCTGTTCGATAAAAGCGTTAGCAAGTTCAGGAGTAGTGATTCTTTCCATAGATTCTGGACGTACAATTTTTTCCATAAAATTCCTCCAAGTATATTATAAAGACTTTACCAAGGTAAAATATAATACTTTTCCCTTAACAAAATAATTATAAAATATTATCTACTATTTTTCAATAATAACTTATAAAAAAATTATTTTTGTTATAAAAAAATTTCCAGCATTTGCGACCACAGCGCTTTCACATAAATTTCAGATTGCTTTCACAAATTTGAAACTTAAATGAACTTTATCCGACAAAAATTGACACTATGCATAAACCGTCAATATAATGAATATATAAATATATGTTATGTATCATTATATAATATTGTTTTTAATACTATATCAATCCACTATACAATTTCCATTTTAAATTAAAGCAAATTATAAAACAAAACAAACCTTTTTTAAGGTTTGTTTTGTTTTGCAGAACTTTAAAGGAGTTTTTGTTTTGTCACATTTTAAACTTGGCATCGATGTAGGTTCCACCACCACAAAACTTGTGCTGATGGACGGAGAAAATGTTGTATACAGAAAATATAAGCGACACCTTTCACGCGTGCGCAGCACTACCCTTGAAATGATAAAAGAAATGCAGAATCAGGTTGAAACCGACACTGTTTCGGTGACTATTTCAGGTTCTGCCGGTATGGGTATGGCACAGGCTGCAGGCATACGCTTTATTCAGGAAGTTTACGCCACAAGTGAAGTTATATCCAAACTTGCAGCTGACACAGGTGTAGTTATTGAACTTGGCGGCGAAGACGCAAAGGTAATATTCTTTAACGGCGGCATTGACGAAAGAATGAACGGCACCTGTGCAGGCGGTACAGGTGCATTCATTGACCAGATGGCTGTGCTGCTTAATATGTCTGTTGACGAAATGGATAAAGCAAGTTTATCCGCACAGCAGATTTATCCTATCGCTTCCCGCTGCGGTGTTTTTGCCAAAACCGATATTCAGCCACTGCTGAATCAGGGTGCAAAAAAGGAAGATATCGCCGCAAGTATTTTTCAGGCAGTTGTAAACCAGACAATCACCGGGCTTGTACAGGGCAGAAAAATCGAAGGCAAGGTTATGTTTCTGGGCGGACCACTGTACTACTGTCAGGGGCTGAGAAAGCGTTTTTATGAAACATTGAACCTTACCGAAGAAACTGCGGTTTTTCCCGACTATGCTCTGTTCTCCGTTGCAATGGGGGCAGCAATGTATGCAGAAAAATCCGCACCGCTTACCATTGATTCACTTTGCGAAAAACTGGAAAAAAGTACAAAAACTGAGACTGTTGCAAACGACCGCCTGCCTGCTTTGTTTGCAGATGAACAGGAGTATTCTGATTTTGTGGAAAGACACAGCAAAGCAACCGTTGAAAACCACAGCCTCGAAGCCTATAAAGGCAATGCATGGCTTGGCATTGACTGCGGTTCCACCACCACAAAGCTTGTACTTATCGGGGAAGATAAATCCCTCCTTTATACATATTACAGTTCCAATCAGGGCAATCCTGTGTCAGTGCTGCTCAGTCAGCTTAAAGAAATCTACACTCTTTGCGGTAACAGGGTAAAAATCTGCGGCAGTGCAGTAACAGGTTACGGCGAAGAACTTATCCGCCACGCCTTTCATATTGATGAAGGTCTGGTTGAAACAATTGCTCATTACACCGCTGCAAAGTATTTTCAGCCTGACGTTGACTTTATACTGGACATCGGCGGACAGGACATCAAATGCTTCCGCATAAAAAACGGTGCTATCGACAGCATTATGCTCAACGAAGCCTGTTCTTCGGGATGCGGCAGTTTTATTGAAACTTTTGCAAAGGCAATGGGATATTCCATTGCAGATTTTGCCTCACTTGGTCTTAAGGGTACAGCACCTGTAAATCTTGGCAGCCGCTGTACTGTGTTTATGAACAGTTCCGTAAAGCAGTCGCAGAAGGAAGGTGCATCTGTGGAGGATATCTCCGCCGGTCTTTCCATCAGTGTTGTTAAAAACGCTATATACAAGGTTATCCGTGCCACAAGCCCTGATGAACTTGGCAGAAAAATTGTTGTTCAGGGCGGCACATTCTACAATAATGCTGTTCTGCGTGCTTTTGAAAAGGAAATCGGTGCAGATGTTATCCGTCCGTCCATTGCAGGACTTATGGGTGCATACGGCGCCGCTCTCCACGCAATGAAATTCACCGAAAGCTGTATCATAAAATACGAAGAACTTGAAAACTTTGTGCACACCACAAAAACCACACGCTGTCCCGGCTGCGCAAACCAGTGTCACCTGACAATCAACCGCTTTGCTGACGGCAAACGCTTTGTCAGCGGCAACCAGTGCGAAAAAGGCCTTGGTCAGCAGAATAACACAGATGTGCCTAACATCCATGCATGGAAACGAGCATACCTTGAAAACCTTGTACCAATCAAAGGAAGCCGCGGCAAGATAGGTCTGCCACTGGCACTTTCCACCTTTGAATTTGCACCACTGTGGTATTCATTCTTCAGCGAACTTGGTTTTGAAGTGCATTTTTCCAGGCTGTCCAACCGCGCAACCTACGAAAGAGGCCAGTTTACCATTCCATCAGATACAGCCTGCTACCCTGCCAAAATTATGCACGGTCATATACTGCAGCTGCTTGACCTTGGAATCAAAAATATATTTTACCCCAGCATTACCTACAACATAAACGAAAATGCGGGAGATAACTATTACAACTGTCCTGTAGTAGCATATTATGCTGAACTGCTCAACGGCAATATCGAAGAACTTAAAGGTGCAAACTTCCTTTATCCTTATCTCGATATAAACCAGCGCAAATCCTTTGTGAGAAACCTTCACTCAAGTCTTGCTTCCATTGACAGCACAATCACAAAGCGTCAGGTGGAAAAAGCCACAGAAAAAGCTTTCTGCCATTATGAACAGTATAAAGCTGACCTTCGCATAGAGGGCGAAAAAGCCCTTGAATGGGCCCGTGCAAATGGAAAACGAATTATGATACTTGCGGGCAGACCTTATCATATTGACCCTGAAATCGGCCATGGCATCGACAAGCTTGCCACAAGCCTTGGTTTTGTGGTTGTAAGCGAAGACAGCATCTGTCATCTTGCACCTGTACAGCAGGTAAAGGTTCTTGACCAGTGGACCTTCCACGCAAGACTTTACCGCAGTGCGCGATATGCCGTTGAACATGATGACGTTGAACTTGTACAGCTTGTTTCCTTCGGCTGTGGTGTTGATGCCATTACCACCGATGAAGTGCGCAATATCCTTGAGGAAAACGGCAAATATTATACACAGATTAAAATTGACGAAATCACCAACCTTGGTGCAGTAAAAATCCGTCTCCGCAGTCTGCTTGGAGCACTGGAGGAAAGGGGTTAAATATGCAGGATAAAACCTTTGTACCTTTTACCGAAGATATGAAAAAGGACTACACAATTCTTGTGCCGAATATGCTGCCTATGCATTTCAAAATGCTGCTGAAGATTTTTGAAAACCAGGGCTATCATTTTGAACTGCTGGAAACAGAAGGTCCTCAGATTGCCGAAACAGGCCTTAAATACACACACAACGACACATGCTACCCTGCCATCCTTGTGGTAGGTCAGTTTATGGATGCCCTTTTAAGCGGCAAATATGACACCGACAAGACCGCCCTTATAATGATTCAGACAGGTGGCGGTTGCCGTGCCTCAAACTACATATCCCTTATCAGAAAAGCCCTTAAAAAGGCAAATCTGAGCCATATCCCTGTTATTTCACTCAACTTTGCAGGTCTGGAGAAGCATCCTGGGTTCAAAATCACCCCAAAACTGCTTCACAGTATGATTTATGCTGTTCTGTACGGCGACCTGATTATGTCCCTTGTAAATCAGGTTCGACCTTATGAAATAAACAAAGGCGACGCCGAGACACTGGCAGACCGCTGGACTCAGAAACTTGGCAGTCAGCTTGCAAATGAAAAAATCAGATATGGGAAAGTCAAAGAAAACTATAAGCTTATCATAAGCGATTTTGCAAAAATCCCTGTATTAAAAACCGCAAAACCAAAGGTGGGCGTTGTAGGAGAAATTTTTGTGAAATATTCACCACTCGGCAACAACAACCTTGAACGTTTTCTTATAAAAGAAGGTGCTGAACCTGTTGTTCCGGGACTGCTCGATTTCTGCCTCTATGTTGTTTACAACAGTATTGTTGACTACAAAGTCTACGGCCGTGGAAAGAAAACCTATCCTGTATACCTTTGGGTTTACAGTTATCTGTGCCGCAAAAAAAGAGATATCATCGACCTTGTCAAAGCAGAAGGCACCTTTGAAGCCTGGGCATCATTTGAGCATATAACCCACCTTGCTGACAATGTTATCAATTCTGCAGTTAAGATGGGCGAAGGCTGGCTGCTGACAGCAGAAATGATTGAACTTGCACAGTCGAGCTGCAAAAATATCGTCTGCACACAGCCATTCGGCTGTCTGCCTAACCATATCTGCGGCAAAGGCATGATGAAACCTATCAAGGAAATTATCCCCGATGTAAACATTGTTGCCATTGACTACGATGCAGGTGCAAGCCGTGTAAACCAGGAAAACCGCCTTAAGCTTATGCTTTCCAATGCAAAACGTATTGCAGAAAAAGACAGCATAAAGCCTGCCCTGTTCAGAGATACTGTTAAAGCTTAATGCATAACTGTCAAAGAAAAACATTGAGCAGAATTTTGCAGCACCGAACACAGTTTTCCCAAAATATCAATATAAAACCATAAAGCAAATACCCGTCAGACCATTAAAAAGTGACCTGACGGGTGTTTTTTTACCATAAAAAAGCCCCATCCGGACGGACGGGGCTTAATTTCAACAATTATTTGTAGTCGCCTACAGAGTAGTTGTTTTCTTCTTTTGTGATTTTGATGTCATGTGGGTGGCTTTCGATAAGACCTGCACCTGTGATTTTTACGAATTTGCCGTTTTCACGGAGTTCGTCAATTGTTCTTGTACCACAGTAACCCATACCTGCACGGAGACCGCCAACAAGCTGGTAAACGTTGTCTTTGATAAGACCACGGTAAGGAACAGCACCTTCAACACCTTCTGGAACGAATTTAGCTTTGCCGTCCTGGAAGTATCTGTCGTTGGAGCCGCAGCTCATAGCACCGGATGAACCCATACCACGGTAGGATTTAAAGTTTCTGCCGCCGATGATAACTGTTTCGCCTGGGCTTTCTTCTGTACCTGCAAGGAGGGAACCGAGCATTACGCAAGCGCCGCCTGCTGCGATAGCTTTTGTGATATCGCCGGAGTATTTGATACCGCCGTCAGCAACGATTGGTTTGCCGTATTTTTTGGAAACTTCGTAGCAGTCCATAACAGCTGTAAGCTGTGGAACACCGATACCTGCAACAACACGTGTTGTACAGATAGAACCAGGGCCGATACCAACCTTAACGATGTCTGCGCCTGCTTCAAAGAGAGCTTCACAAGCTTCTGGTGTAGCAATGTTGCCAGCCATAAGTGTGATTTCTGGGAATGCTTCTTTGAGTCTCTTTACAGCATCAAGAACACCCTGGGAGTGACCGTGTGCTGTGTCGATGGAAAGAAGGTCAACGCCTGCGTTAACAAGAGCTGTTGCACGTTCCATCATATTGTTTGTGATACCAACAGCAGCGCCACAGAGGAGACGGCCTTTTGCATCTTTTGCGCTGTTTGGATACATAATTCTTTTTTCGATATCTTTGATTGTGATAAGGCCTTTAAGTACGCCGTTTTCATCAACGATAGGAAGTTTTTCGATTTTATGTGTTTTGAGGATTTCTTCAGCTTCTTCAAGGCTTGTACCTTCTTTAGCTGTAACGAGGTTATTTTTTGTCATAACTTCGCCGATTTTTTTGGACATATCGTCTTCAAAACGCA
>JAZOTI010000144.1:0-19794 GCA_045657565.1 Oscillospiraceae bacterium
TCCTTCTTCTTTTATGTATATATCGTATTCGCCGTCTGATAAATCACCGTTTTTCTCTTCCGGCATAATAAAAGAAAATTCAATTTTTCCTTCTGCATCTGATGTGGCATTCTTTAGAGCAAATACATGGCTATTTTCATCGATGTCCCCATCCTTTTTAACAACAAAGCATACACCTAATGTGTTTGGTGCAATATTATCTGTGAAAATCACCTTCTGGCCGTCAGGCTTCAGCTCCACTTTCTGTGCCTGTGTTGCAGTAGTAGCAAGCATACCTGTGCATAAGGCTAAAACTATAATTTTCTTTTTCATAATAAAATCTCCTTTTATCAAACCGTAAACGGTATCTTTTTATACCCTCAGGTATCTGCCAAAAGTGGTACCGTTCCAACTGATTGCTATTATAGCAAACAAACTTTAGTTTGTAAAGTATACTTTCATAAATAACTCATTTTTCTTTAATGTTGTGTCAAAAATCCATATCGATAATTTATTTAATAAATTACAACACCGATAATTTTACTTTTTTTAAGGTCTTTTTTTGTCTTTTTTGCTTAATATTATAATAATTTATTCATAAATTGTTTAAAAATAGTATAAAAATGATATTTTCCTGAATTTTTTCACACATAAAAAATGTCTGCAAAACAAGGCGTAGAAATTGATTTAAAAGGTGCAAAAAATCGCAGTTTATGTAAAATTGTTTCAGTTTTTCTGTGGGCAGGGGCACATTTGTGCAAAGGTAAAATATCTCTGAAAAATCCGCTGCACCTTAGCAATAAAACAAAAACAGCTGCAACCACCTTGACGATGATTGCAGCTGTGATTTCTGTGCAAAATAAAAAGCCAGCGCCTTCCTATCTTCCCAGTCCGTCTCCAGACAAGTATTTTCGGCACGACTCAGTTTAACTACTGTGTTCGGAATGGGAACAGGTGGGACCTGAGCGTTATCAGCACTGGCTATATGTGTCAAGTTTTCACTCAACTTTATTATTATACCACATATATACTGGTTTGTAAATACATTTTATACATCAATTGTTATATTTACTTTTATACTTATATATATCTGCCTTGTAATGCAAAAATTCCGTCAAAGCTGTTACGCTATGACGGAACATTTTTAAATAAAGCTGAAAAACATATCTCTGCCTGCACCGCTTCGGTCAGTTGCGGTGATAACAATCATATAATTTTCCTGCTGTCGGATTGCAAAGTAAAAATCTGTGTCCTTGCCTTTGAATTTAAAGCTATAAAAATCCTGTCCGTCAAGGGTAACAATTTCATCATCGGTCTGGTCCAGCACAAACCCCTGTGCTGTTATATCACCGATAACAAGGCTGTGGAATGACTTTTCATCGGAAACTTCCCCGTTTTCCAGATTGTCTGTATTTACATAAACCACACTGAGATTATTTTTATTGGCCATGTCCATAATGGCAAAGTCAGGAATAACGGTTTTGTTTTTGTAATCTGCCGCAGACCACATAGAAAATTCGTCCCCTGTTACCATACCATTAAGGTATGCCATTGCAAGGTCATTGTCGGTGTAGACATACCAGTCCCCCGGCACCTCCACAGAAATCTGTGTATAGCTGTTTTTATAGCTATAGTTTTCCTCGTCATAAACACTGCGCACAAGCACATTGGAAACCTGTGGTGTTTCCCCTGTTTCTTCTGTGTTGTTTTTTCCGCCGCAGGCTGTAAAGGAAAACACAACCGCAAAAGCAGCGAGAACAGCAATAATTTTTTTCATCTTTAATCCCCTTTTACTGTGATAGTATAAATTGTACCCTTAAACCGCACCTGTGTCAATTTTTGTGTTGCTTTTGTCACAGTAAAACCACATTTGCAACTTATATTTATAATATGGTAATATATAAACAGCAACTTTAACGGAGGAATTGTATGTACAGAAACCAGATCAACGAAATCCGAAAAAACATCATTGCCGCTGTGGAAAAATCCAGAACAAGCTGTAAGGAAGCCCTTGCAATGCTGGAAAATATTAAACAGCAGGCTGCGGATTCAATCCCTGCAGATGATATAGCATCTGACCTTATTGTTTCCATGATATGGGAAGCACAGGGCGATGTTTATATGAACAGCAAGGATGTGCCAAATGCAGAAAAAGCTTTTTCCGAGATGTTTTTCACCGCAAACAGGGCATACGAAAAAGACAGGGAAAAACTGCGCAGCCGTTACGGTTTCTGTTGCTATAAACGTGCACATTTTTACGCCTTTACCCTTGGCTGTTCCAAGCCGTCATATCCTCCCAAAACCCTCAACGAAAAACAGCAGAAGGTTTTTGAACTTGCCATAACACTGTATAAATCCGCTATCGGCGTGACATTTAAACCCAACACACCTATGGCTGTGGCAGATGCCGACCTGCACTCCCTGTGCCTTAACGAAATTATGATAATGTACGCCGCTGTGGGTGATTTTGACAACGCAATAAAATACGGCAAGGACGGTGTGGAGATTGAAAAAGCCGTCTATGCAAAACTGCCGGACAGCGACCACGGGTTCCGCGCGATAAGCCGACTGAACGGCCTTGCCGCAATATGTATGGCGGCACAGAAAGCTGCCCCTGCCGCAGAATTGCTGCAGCAGTCTATAGAAATTGCATCAAAGCATATGGAGGAAAACCCTCAGCTTTTCAAAACAATGGCAGCCCGCAGCAATCTTACCCTTGGCAACTGTTTTGCCGTAATGCCAGACAAAACCGCACAGGCGGAAATGCATTTCAAAAGCGGTGTGCGGCTTATCACCGACGCCAACGAAAAAAGCGACAACAAGCTGATGGCGGACGTGCTTACCGCCTATATGATGACGGGGGATTATTATATCCGTATCAAAAAATACGCCCCTGCCACCGACCATTACCGCTGGGCTTATTCTGTTGCCGAAAACCTTTATGCAACCACAAAAGGACCGCAGTATGCAAAAATTATGGAAAAACTTAAAAAGTATATGGGATAACTCCCCGTCTGAACGCCCTGCCACAGTTGGGCCGTAAAAAATTTAAAACTATCCGAAAGGAACTATATATCATGCAGAACAAACTGGAAAAATCCCACAGGGTTTCACTGAGTTTATGCAACAACACAAGCCGTATGGGCATTACAGGCATCTTCAACACCTGTATGGACCTTGCCACCGAACACGGTGATATGATTGGTGTTGGCATGGGTGAACTTGCAAAGAAAGACCTTATCTGGCTTGCTGTCAAAACAAGAATTAAAATTCTGCGCAGACCTGATATGCTGCAGCAGGTTACCGCTTCCACCTGGCCTATGCCTGTGGAAAAAATCCGCTGCAACCGCTGTTATCTTATCACCGACACAGAGGGCAACCACCTTGTTGAAGGCAAAACCGAATGGGCACTGCTTAACATTGCAACAGGCAGACCAAGCAGGGCTGACGGCATTTTCCCTGAAGATATGGTTTATCACAATGACAGCGTATGCGATGAACCTTTCAGCCGCATATCCACCGATTTTGAGGACGGGGAAGAATTTGCCCGATACACTGTTACATCCAGCGATATTGATGTGAGTCAGCACATGAACAACGTGGCATATATCCGTGCTGTTCTGGGCGCTTTTTCCACCAAGGAAATAGAAGATATGGACATCAGTGAGATAGAAATTGCCTATCGCCTGCAGTGTTTTGAAAGGGAAAATCTCACCTTCCGCCGCCGCAAGGCAGAAAACAGTGTGGAAATCGGTGTTATAAAAGAGGACGGCAAAACCGCTGCCGTGCTTAAAATAACCGCAAACAATCCATTATAAAGCACACAGTTGGGCTTTTGTCCCCTTTAACCACATATACAACAAAAAAGGCACAGTCACTTTTTAGGGTGTGCCGCACAAGAAAACATCGCCTGCAAAGGGGCATTGTTTTGGCAACTGACAGCTTCAAATTGCCTTGCCAGACACAAAGTATGCCTGCGGCAATTTTCATTGCATTTGCATAAAAACTGCCATTTTGCAGGTGCGTGCATTTCTATACCTCAATTTTTGATGAATGATAAGTGAAAAAAGGCACTGACATACTTTGTGTATGTCAGTGCCTTTTTGTGCAGTTCAATCGCAAAAATTGTAATATAGAAACGATGTTTTCTTATGTGGAACACCCTTTGAGGGATACTGCTTTTGGCATATATGGTTTTAAAAACTACAGTTCTGCGATAGCTTTTACAAGTTCATCAACATTTTCCTGTGTTGTTGCCCAGCTTGTGCAGAAACGAACAACTGTGTAACCTTCTTCTTCTGCATCCTGCCAGTAGCTGTAGGAGAAGTTTTTGCCGATTTTTTCCAGATGTTCATTTGGCATAATAGGGAACTGCTGGTTTGTTGAGGATTCAACAAGGAATTTGTATCCTTTGTCAGCAAGTGCTTTTTTAATCTGCATTGCCATATCGTTTGCATGTTTTGTGATTTCATAGTAGAGACCGTCTTCAAACAGTGTTTCAAACTGAACACCAAGGAGTCTGCCTTTTGCAAGCATACCGCCACGCTGTTTGAGGTGATAACGGAAATCTTTTTTGAACGCATCGTTTGTAATTACAAGGCCTTCACCAAACAAAGCACCGCATTTTGTGCCGCCGATGTAGAATGCATCTGCGTACTGTGCAAGGTCAGCGATTGAAATTGTGCTGTCAGGTGCTGTTACGCCATAACCAAGGCGTGCGCCGTCAACAAAAAGTGCAATGCCTCTTTCGCGGCAAACATTGCTGATTTCAACAAGTTCATCTTTTGTGTATGTAGTACCGCTTTCTGTAGGGTGGCTGATATATACTGCTGCAGGCTGTGTGAAATTGTCGTGGTTGCCCTGTGCCCAGTGCCAGTCAACTTCCTTTGCAATCTGTGCTGCACGGATTTTGCCGTCATCGCTTGGTACAGTCATAACCTTGTGGCCTGTTGCTTCAATAGCGCTTGCTTCGTGGAAAGCAATGTGGCCTGTTGTTGCAGCGATAATGCCCTGATAAGGTTTAAGCATTGCTGCGCACATAAGAATATTTGCCTGTGTTGCACCTACAACAAGATGAACATCAACATCGTCTCTGCCGCATTCTTTTTTGATAAGTTCCTTTGCTCTGTCACAATGCGGGTCAAGACCATAGCCTGGGTTCTGTTCAAGGTTTGTTTTGAGCAGGTTTTCCATTATACGTGGATGTGCGCCTTCTGCGTAGTCGCATTCAAATCTGATCATAATAATTCTCCTGTATGTTAAATAAAATTTTGTTACATTTTTGCACTATTACATTGTATCATATTGAAAAAATATATACTATATCAAAAATTAATAAAAAATTTAATAAAATAAACATATTGTGCCTAAAAATACCAGCGGCAAAAGCATCAAAATGCAATAATATTAAATTCCAAAACAACATTGCTTTGTGGTATAATATAGCTGTTGTATTCTGACACAAAAGGGGGAAAGGCTGTGAAACTTATACTTGCGGAAAAACCTGAACTCGGCAAGGCTATAGCGGCGGCTATATGTGACAAACCTGTTCCCCGCAAAGACGGCAGTATACTGTGCGGAGAATATACGGTTATTCCTGCATTTGGTCATCTTTTCCGTCTCAAACAACCGGAAGAATACGATATAAAGTTTAAAAAGTGGACAAGGGAAACCTTGCCTATATTCTTTGAAAACTGGCAAATTACTCCCGACCCGTCAAAAATCGGCAGGGTAAACACTATCGGTGAACTGCTTAAACAGGCAGATGAAGTTATACACGCAGGGGACCCTGATGACGAAGGTCAGTTGCTTATTGATGAAATACTTGAATATTTCGGATATAAAGGCAGGGTTATGCGTCTTTCCACTAACGACAACAACCCTGAATATATACGCAAACAGCTTGGTAAAATGGAAGACAATGTTCTCCATCTGCCAAACGGTTATTCTGCAAGGGCACGCAGTGTGGCGGATTTTATTGTGGGTATAAACTATTCACGATTTTTCACCCTGTCCAACCGCACCCGTGACCTTATGAATGTAGGGCGTGTGCAGACCCCTACCCTTGGCCTTGTGGTGGCAAGGGATATGCTTATTGAAAATCATACAAAGATCAATTATTATGAACTTTCGGTGGATTTTGATGGGGAACTTGATGGTGTTACAGCAAAGTTTTATCCTAACCCGGAAAGCCCTTTACTGGACGAAAACGGCAAAGTTCTGGACAGGACAATGCTGGAGAAAACCCTTGCGTTTCTTAAAAAACAGCCCATCGATGTAAAGATTGAAAAATCAAAAGCGAAAGAAAAACCCCCGCTGCCCTTCAATCAGGTGGAACTGCAGACATATTGCGGCAACAGATTTGGGTATTCGCTGGAAGAAACTTCAAAAGCGGCACAGGACCTGCGAGAAGTTTACAAGGCAATAACCTACAACCGTTCCAGCAGCCGTTATCTGAATGAGGAACATTACGCCGATGCGCCACGGGTTGTAAGTGCGGTGCTCGGCATAACAGGCATAGAACTCCCGGACCTTGACCTGGGGATAAAATCCTCCTGTTTTCGCAAGGTTAAGGAACCGCACCACGCAATTATCCCTACAGGCACTAAAGTGGATTTAAACAAGCTTACAGAGGTGCAAAGAAATGTTTACCTTGCAATCTGTATGTACTATCTTGCACAGTTTCTGCCTGAAGCTGTGGACAGCAAAACCACGCTTACAGCACCGCTTAAAAACAACAATGCAATAAAAGCGCAAAGCCTGCTGTGTGACAGTCAGGGATGGCGTAAATATTTTAAAGAAAAGAACACCGAGACAACAGTCCTTGATAATATCGCTGCAGGAGATTACACCGTAAATGTAAAGGACGGACAGATAAAGGAAATCGAAACAAAACCACCAAAACGTTATACGGAAATTACCCTGAACAAGGATATGACATCCGTTGCAAAGTATGTAAAAGACCCACAAATCCGCGAACTTTTGTTGCGCAAGGATAAGGACAGTGACAAGGATAAAGGTTCAATCGGCACGGAAAGTACCCGCACAGCCATTATAACCAACCTTATCAACCGTGGGTACATTGCCAAAAAGGGCAAAAACCTTATCTCTACACAAAAAGGCAGGGAACTGTACAACTGTCTGCCCGATGAAATCAAAAAGCCGGATATGACGGCAAAATGGTGGGCAATTCAGGAGAAAATCAAGGAAAATGAGGCTACACCTCAGGATTTGTACAATGATGTGCTGGAAACAGTAAATAAAATCATATCCCAGAGATATTCATTTGCAATCGGCAAAAACAAATTTGGCGATGATTTGCCATATAAGGATTCTGTTGTGGGTATCTGCCCGAGATGCGGTGCCGAAATTGTGGAAAGTCCGCAAAGTTTCGGCTGTGTAAACTGGCCGCAGCCTCACAACTGCCGTTTCACCTTGTGGAAAACACCCCTGCAGTTTAAGGACATGGGTGTGGAAATTGACACCGAAAAAGCAAAAGCGCTTATTGAGGGGGAATCGATTGTGCTTGAAGCAAAGCAGACGAACAAGCTGCTTACAATAAGGCTTGATGACAGTGCAAAAAGTGACTGGGGACCACGCATAGTGGTGGAAAAAACTGCGGATATGCCGCAGCAATAAAAGCATATATGCGGTTAAAACCGTAAATATACATATTAAAAGAGGACTACTTATGGTTTTTGAAAAAAGACAGACAGGCGTTTTGCTGCCTGTATTTAGTTTGCCGTCAAGATACGGCATCGGTACCTTCGGCAAAGAAGCGTACAACTTTATTGATAAACTCAAAGCAGGCAAACAGAGTTACTGGCAGGTTCTACCACATGGCCCTACAGGCTTTGGCGACAGCCCTTATCAGGCATACTCTACATTTGCAGGCAATGCTTATTTTATCGACCTTGAAATGCTTATCGAAGAAGGTCTTCTTACAAGAGAAGAATGCGACAGCTGTAACTGGGGTGAAAACCCTGCAGCAGTTGATTATGAAGCAATTGCTGCAAACCGCTCAAAAATGCTGAAACTTGCTTTTGAAAGAGACACAGAAGTTTCAGATACAACAGAATACAAACAGTTTGTAAAACACAACGAATACTGGCTTCCTGACTATGCTTTGTACATGGCACTCCGAGATGAAAACGGCAAAAGCTGGCTTGAGTGGAAAAAGGAAGAAAAAAACAAGGAAGAAACTGCAATGGAAGCTGCAAAACAGCGTCTCAGCAAAGAAATCGGTTATTATTTCTATGTTCAGTATCTGTTCTTCAAGCAGTGGGCTTCCCTTAAAAAATATGCAAACAAAAATGGCATTGAACTGATTGGTGATATTCCAATTTATATCTCCCTCGACAGTTCTGATGTGTGGAGCAACAGACATCTGTTTGATCTCAAGAAAGACGGTTCTCCAAAGGAAGTTGCAGGCTGTCCGCCTGATGCTTTCTCAAAAACAGGTCAGCTCTGGGGCAACCCGCTTTACCTGTGGAAAGTACATAAAGAGGAAAACTTTGCATGGTGGGTAAGCCGTATGAAAGCTATCTTTGAAATGTACGATGTCGTGCGCATCGACCATTTCCGTGGCTTTGAAAAATTCTACTCCATCCCTGCAAAGGATGAAACAGCTGAAAACGGTAAATGGAAAAAAGGTCCTGGTATTGACCTGTTCAACGCTATCAAAAAAGCGCTTGGCGATGTTAAAATTATCGCTGAAGACCTTGGCACAATCACACCTGGTGTACGCAAACTTCTTGACGAAACAGGCTATCCAGGTATGAAAATTATTCAGTTTTCCTTTACAAAAGGTGTGGAAAGTGATTATCTCCTTCACAACCACATCAAAAACTGTGTTGTTTATGCAGGTACTCACGACAATCAGACATCAAAAGGCTGGTTTGACTCCCTCACATGGGAAGAAAAGAACTATGCAGGTCAGTATATGATGTTCTACACAGAGGAATGGGAAAAGAACCGTTTTATCCGTCATACACTTTCTTCTGTTGCAAACCTTGTTATCATTCCAATTCAGGACTATCTTGAACTTGGTGACGAGGCAAGGGTTAACACACCTGGCACAGCGGTGAACAACTGGAAATGGCGCTTGCTGCCTGAACAGTTTGATGATGAAACCTGCAGATATATGGATTATGTTGCAACACTTTACTACCGTGACAACAAGATTCTTGAAAAAGAAGCAGCAGAAAAAGCAGCACAGGAAGCAAAAGTTGCAGCTGAAAAAGAAGAAACTGAAAAAGCTGAATAATTTTATAAAAAAGACACAAAAGCAGAGAATTTTCTCTGCTTTTTTTTGTTTTATGTGGTATTATATACACAGAAAGTCATTTTGTGACAAAATTCTCTGTACAGGAAGGTTGTTTTATGGTTGAAATTTTATTCAGCGAAGCTGCAGCAGGCTCAATGAAATCAGCAAAAGGATACGGCGAAGGCAGTTTCAAGGGTACGGGAATCGGTGTGGTTATCGTAAAGCAGGACGGCAGCAAACCAACCGAAGAAGAGATTAAAAAAGCACAGGACGAAGCTTTGGAAAAAGCCCGCACAGAGTGGGAACAGGCGGTGCCTGTGGATATAAATCCTGATGATATTTTCTGCTTTGATTTATCCTGGGATATAGGGGATATTTCCGACGGCGGAATAGACGAAAAACGTCTTGCGGTTTTAAAAGCCCTGTACAGCATCTATGATGAGGACACACAGAAAGGTGCAAAAATTCAGTACGAAACAGCAAAGCAGAATTTTGAAAAGGTTATGAAAAGAATTTCTGCAGGGGAAAATGTCCGTGTGTGGTACAGCGACAATCCTGCCGAACGCTGCGGCATGCTGTGGTTTATGGCACAGATGAGAAATGTTGCGGATTACAGCGGTAAGGTTTACACTGTAAAAACACCTAAATACTCCTTTGATGAAGAAACAAATACCATTACAGAATTCAACAGCTGGGGCGAAATTGAACCATCAAAATGGTACAGATATTTTGAACTTTCGCAGGATAAAACAAGGGAATATTGGGGTTATGCGCAGCAGTGGTGGAATCTTATGCGCGAAAATGCTGACCTGCGTGCTGTTGTGAACGGGAAGGTTCGTGGTGTTTCGGAAGATATATACGACCGGTATATATGGGAAGAAATTGACCTTATGGATGACGAATTTATTCAGGCGGTAGTTATCGGCAAAGTGCTGGGCAAACATCAGCTTGGCATAGGCGATGCTTTTGTGGCACTGAGAATGGAAAAATTCATTGAAAGCGATATTTTAAGTGTAGTGCCAAAAACATCACGTGGACCTGCGTCCTATCATCGCAAACTGAGAAAAAACTATTGATTTACGGGGAAATACTATGGAACAGTTAATGGAAAAACTTAGTGAACTGGGTACAATAAGTATCTTCAATATAATTATCGTGGCAATTTTGTTGCTGCCAGCGGTGGTGTTTATGTTCCGCACAAAACATTTCCGCAAACATACAAGCAACAGGGTTATGCTTATTCTTGAACTTGTGGGACGCCTTGCATGTGTGCTGTTTATGATATTTCCGTTCCCTGAAAAGGAATTTGCTTTTCCAGCAGTGGAATATCTCCTTGCCTATATGCTTATAAACGGTCTTGGCATTGTAATTTACATAGCATTATGTGTATCTTTTATCAAAAAACCAAAAGTGGTCAAAGGCGTTGGGCTTGCAGTTATCCCTGCAGTGCTGTTTATTGCCTGTGGTATAACCCTGGAACACTATCTGCTTGTATTTGCAGCTGTGGTTTATGCGATAGGTCATATTTACCGCACAGTTGCTGATGCCAAAAACCGTCACAGTGAAATAAAGAAAGCTGAAAAGGAAAAGAAAGCTGAGGAAGAAGCAAAAAAAGCTGCCGATGAAGCAAAAGCTTTGCAGGAAGCCGAGGAAAAGAAGATGCTGCAGACAATGGTTGCGGAAACTTTGCCGCCACCACAGCCTGAAGAATAATATATAAAAAATGCCGCTACCCCAAAAGGAAGCGGCATTTTTTATGAAAAGGAAAAACACCCGACAGAGTATAAAGCGTTCTGTAGGGTGTTTTGTTGTTTTTTGGGCTATCGGCAATTCAGATACGGTTTGTTTATCATTCCATTATAAACCGCCACATCCTGTTCTGGTCTTCCTCGGAGGCATAGCCTATGCCTACTCTTTTATCTGCATAAAAACTGTACTCTTTTCCGTCATCTTCAACCCATATTTTATCTTTGGAAAGAAGGCTCTCGCCATATAGGGTTCTGTCGACTTTCATTACTTTTGCTGCTCTGCCCGGGCCGGGTGCACCTTTGACACCGCGGATGAGCACAGCTTCAGGATAACCTTCACTTCCGGTAACAAAGTTCAGCATATTGTGTATACCATAACACAAATAAACATAGCATACGCCGCCTTTGTGCCACATAACAGAAGTGCGTGGTGTTTTGCCACGGGCGGCATGGCAGGCGGTGTCTTCGGTGCCGCAGTAACATTCTGTTTCGGTTATCTGAAACTTTAAAATTTCGCCGTCAATAGGGCGGCATATCCATTTGCCTATAAGTTGCTGTGCAGCTGTGTAAGCACCCTGTGAAAAGAAATCTTCACCCACAATTTTCAAAAAATCACCTGCTTTTCTGCGTTTTTCAGGTTTATTATACCAAAAAGCCCCACCAAATAAAACTGTTTTGAAAAACTGTCCCCACCAAGGTGTGCAAAATGTCAAAAAACCGCGAAAACAAAGGGTTTTTGGCAGTATAAAAAGGCAAAATTAATTTGTGAATTTTCACATAATATATTGCAATTTACATCTGTTTGTGTTATTATTTTGATATAAAAGTGGGTAACTGTGGGTAATTGTGGGTGGAATTCCACGAAAACGCAAAAACAGCACTACGATACAAAAAGAGAGAAGGAGGTACAGAATATGCTTTTCGGCAGATACGAATACACACTGGATGCAAAAAGCAGAACTAACTTTCCTCCTAAACTCCGCGCAGAAATGGGTGAAACCTTTTACATAACCAAATGGCTTGACGGCTGTATCATCGGTTATGCAGAAAAAGAATGGAGCCGCATTGCAGAAATTCTTAAAGAAAAATCAATGGTTAAAACCCGTGATATTCAGCGTATGCTTTATGCAAACGCAATGGATGTCACACCGGACAAGCAGGGCAGAATCCTGCTTCCGCAGTATCTCAAAAACCACGCAAATATAACAAAAGATATTATCATAATCGGTGCAGGCAACCATATTGAAATATGGGACAAGGCTGCATACGAAGAAAAAGAAAGAAGTATGGACTTTGCCGATATAGAAGCGGCAATGGAAGAACTGGAGTTTTAGTATGAGTGAATTCAGCCACAAATCAATAATGCTGGAACAGTGCATCGAAGGTTTGAACATTAAACCTGACGGGATATATGTTGATGGCACCTGTGGCGGCGCAGGTCACTCAAAAGAGATTGCAAAACGTCTTGGTGACGGTATGCTTTACGGTCTCGATCAGGACCCTGACGCGGTTGCTGTTGCAACAGAACGTCTCAGCGGTCTTCCTGCAAAGGTTATACAGACAAACTTCCGCGAAGCAAGATATGCACTGCGCAAGGAAAACGTTGAAAAAATCGACGGCGTGCTGCTTGACTTGGGCGTATCAAGCTATCAGCTGGATACAGCAGAACGCGGTTTCAGCTACAACGCCGAAGCATATCTTGATATGCGAATGAGCAAGGAAGGGCCTTCTGCAGCAGATCTGGTAAACAGCCTTTCACTGCAGGAAATTACCAATATTCTCCGTGATTACGGCGAAGAAAAATTTGCATACGGGATTGCAAAAAAAATAGTGGCTTACCGTGAGACACAGCCAATCACCACAACAACACAGCTCAGTGAAATTGTAAACAGTGCTTATCCTGCAGCAGAACGCAGAAAAAGCAAAAACCCTTCCCGTAAAACATTCCAGGCTCTCAGAATTGCAGTAAACGATGAGCTCGGTGCACTCAAGGACGCACTGGAAGAACTTTTTGACATGCTTAACCCGGGCGGCAGAATGTGCATCATCACATTCCATTCCCTTGAAGACAGAATGGTAAAACAGTATTTCAAGGATCTTACAGTGTCCTGTACATGTCCTAAAGAGTTTCCTGTGTGCGTGTGCGGTGGCAAAGCAAAAGGCAAACTTATCACAAGAAAACCAATTGAAGCAGATGCTCAGGAACAGGAAGAAAACCGTCGCAGCAGAAGCGCAAAACTTAGAATTATCGAAAAACTGTAAAAAATATAAAAAATTTGTAAAGGAGAAATAATGGCTATGGACAGACAGAATGTTGCATACGATTTGTCTATGTATGAAACTTTGCTTGAACCAAAAGCAGAGAAAAAACAGGAAAAACAGCCTGCCAAAGTTATTAAAATTAAAAACAGACACAATTTCAAAACTGTAGTCAATATCTTGTCTATTGCTGTTATTGTTAGCCTTATTGTTGCTGTTATCTATACAAACGCATCAATCACACAGACAACAACCCAGATTGCAGAAACCCAGAAAGCTATAACAGAAATTGAAAGTGAAAAAGCTTATCTTGAATTTACACTTGAAAGCCGTATGAGCCTTGATGAAATTGAAACATACGCAGTTAATGTGCTCGGTATGGTAAAGATGGATTCATCTCAGGTTGAATATGTTGAAATCGAAAGCGAAAACAAAACAGAATTCAGCAGCGACAGACTTGCGGACAAAATAGGCGAAGCAGTGGAACCTGTTCTGTCATACTTTGAACCGTAAAAGAATATTAATTACTGAAAGGGTTTACCACAAGGGTTTCTTATGCGAAGCTCTTATTAAGTAAACCCTTATTGTTCTATATAAGGACAGTAGAATTTTGTAGAAAAATGTGGAAAAAGAGGATAAACCCGTGAAAGAAAACCGCAAAAGAGCACAGACAAGGGTGACAAATCAAATGCGAAAAAGAGCGCTGGTTGTAATGGCGTGCTTTTTTGCGTTTTGTTGTCTTATTGCAGGAAACATGTTCAACATACAGGTGCTGAACTATGAAACATACAAGGCGAAAGCGTCTTCAATTCAGCTCAGAGACACAGCGATTTCACCTAAGAGAGGCACGATTTACGACAGAAATATGAAAGTGCTTGCACAGAGTGCGACTGTGTGGACTGTTTTTGTTTCACCTGCGGAAAGCAAAGATGAACAAAACCACCGTGTGGCAGAAAAATTGTCTGAAATACTGGACGTAAGCTATGACGGAATTATCGAAAAACTGGGCAAAACAAAAAGTTACTATCAGGTTATAAAATATAAAATTGATAAACCACAGGCAGATGCAATCAGGGATTTCTGCCGTGATGAAAAAATTGTAGGGGTAAACCTTGTGGAAGACTACAAGAGATATTATCCTTACGGAAACTTTGCAGCAACTATTCTTGGATTCTGCGGCACAGACAATCAGGGTCTTGCAGGACTTGAAAGTTACTATGATGAAGAACTCACAGGTGTACAGGGGCGTGTTATTTCCGCAAAAAACGGCTGGGGCCTTGATATGGGCTATGAATACGAAGAACTCAATGCCGCACAGAACGGTTACAGCCTTGTAACCACCATTGACGAAACTATCCAGCATTTTCTTGAAAAACGCCTTACAAGCAAAGTGAAGGACTACAATGTACAGTGCCGTGCAGTAGGCATTGTTATGAATGTTAAAACAGGTGAAATACTGGCCATGTCCACAAAGCCGGACTTTGACCCTAATGACCCGTTCACAATTTATGACGAAGAAGTTGCGGCAGCAATTGAACTTATCACTGACGCTGAAGAAAAAAATCAGGCAGTAAGCCAGGCACGTCAGTCACAGTGGAGAAACAAAGCGGTTTCCGACCTTTACGAACCGGGTTCCGTTTTCAAAATAATCACAGCTTCAAGTTCTCTGGACTCCGGTGCGGCAACACTCAACAACTGGTTCAACTGCAAAGGTTATGTGTCAGTTGGCGGTTGGAACATCAAATGCAACCAGACTTCCGGTCATGGAGCTTTAAGTTTTTCACAGGCACTTATCGAATCCTGCAACCCGTCATTTATTGAACTTGGTCAGCGTATGGGTATCGAAACCTTTGTGGAATATTTTGAGTCTTTCGGTATGTCCGAAAGAACAGGCATCGACCTGCCGGGTGAACAGAAAAGTATCACCTACAATGCACAGACAATGACAGAAACAAGCATTGCAAGTAACTCCTTTGGTCAGACTTTCAAGGTTACACCGATACAGATGATTACAGCAGTTGCCACAGCGGTAAACGGCGGCCAGCTTGTACAGCCACACATTGTTTCCAAACTTGTTGATGAGGACGGAAATGTGGTGAAAGACCTTACACCTGAACCAAAACGCCAGGTAATCAGCGAAGAAGTCAGCGAAAAAATCTGCAAAATTCTGCTGGAAAACGGCACAAGCGGCAATGCAAAACATTCATACGTTGCAGGTTACCGCGTAGGCGGTAAATCTGGTACATCACAGAAACTGGATACAGCCATGGACGATGACTACATAGCTTCCTATGTTGGTGTTGCACCTTGCGATGACCCTGAAATTGCAGTGCTTATATTCTTTGATGAACCAAGAACAACAAGTTACTACGGCGGTACACTTGCAGGTCCTGTTGTGGGTGAACTTATGGGCGAAATTCTGCCTTATCTGGGCATTGAACCTGTTTACACAGATGCAGAAAAAGCAAATGTAAGTGTTACTGTGCCGTATGTTACAGGTAAAGATCTTACAACTGCAAGGGTTTCCCTGCAGAGAGACGGTTTCACTGTAAAGGTTATCGGCAACGGCAACAGTGTTGTGTCACAGTTCCCGCAGAATCCTGCCAAAATTCAGAAAGGCGGTATCATCGTTCTGTATACCGAAAGCGGTACCGACAGTATGATGGTTACTGTTCCTGATGTAATCAACTTCTCACCAACTCAGGCAGAAAACACTTTCAGTGGCCTTGGCCTCAACGTGAAATTTACAGGTGTATCAAAAAACAACAGCGACGCGGTTGTATCGGCACAGAGTATCCAGAGCGGTGATAAAATACCTATGGGTACAACAGTGGAGATAACCCTTGCGGCAACAGGCGCATTTGAATAATCATAAAAAGGAGAAAATATGAACGCATTATCTTTGTTAAAAGGAATTGAATATACAGGCAGCGTAAAAGATTGCGAAATCAGTTTTGTCACCGACGACTCCCGTAAGGTGGCACAGGGCTGTGCGTTTGTATGCAGCAAAGGCGCAAACTTTGACGGTCACACCTTTGCGGCAAAAGCGGTGGAACTTGGTGCAAAGCTTGTTATCACCGAAAAGGATATGGGTGTGGAAAATCAGGTTATAGTTCCGGATTCCAAAAAGGCCTATGCTTTGCTGTGTGCTAACTTTTTTGACAATCCTTCAAAGAAAATGAAGATGATTGGCATTACAGGCACCAACGGCAAAACAACATCCACCTATCTTATCAAGGATATTCTCAACCAGATGGGCAAAAAGGTGGGGCTTATAGGTACCATACAGAATATGATTGACCAGCAGGATATTCCTGCAAAATATACAACACCTCAGGCGTGGGAACTCAACGTACTTCTCAGTCAGATGCACAAAAGCGGCTGTGAATATGTGGTTATGGAAGTTTCCAGCATGGCTCTTGTACAGCAGAGACTGTACGGCATAGAATTTGATGTGGCCGTGTTTACAAATCTTACACAGGACCACCTTGACTATCACAAAACAATGGAAGAATACTTTAAAGCCAAATGTATTCTTTTTGAAAACAGCAAAAATATAATTGTCAACGCAGATGATGAATATGGCAGAAGAATTGCCATGATGTATAAAGACAGCGACAGAAATGTTGTAACATTCTCTCTTGCTGATGATATGGCGGATTGTACTGCAAAGAACATTCAGCTTTCAGGCACAGGTTCAAAATTCATTATGGTAAGCAAAGGCAGCATAAACCGTGCAGAATTCCCTATGCCGGGTGAATATTCCGTGCAGAATGCATTGGGTTCCGCACTTGCCTGCGAGGCTCTTGGTTTTGATATGTCGCAGGTATCGCAGAACCTTAAAAACATCACAGGGGTTAAAGGTCGCTGTGAAGTTCTTGTAAAAGAACCATTCACTGTTATCTGTGACTACGCACACACACCTGACGGGCTGGAGAATGTTCTCAGTGGACTTAAACCTTTTGCACAGAACAGATTTATTGTTCTTTATGGCTGCGCAGGGGAAAGAGACCCTGCAAAACGTAAATATATGAGCGAAGCGGTGGCAAAATATGCAGATTTTGCAGTGCTTACAAGTGATAACCCAAGAGGAGAAGATCCACAGAAAATCATTGACGATGCAATAGGACCTCTTGTGGAAAATAAAATCCCTCATATTACCGAAATTGACAGAAGAAAAGCTATAAAAATGGCTCTGGATATGTTACAATATAACGACATACTTATTTTGTGCGGCAAGGGACATGAGGATTATCAGGTAATAGACAAAATTACCCTTTACCTTGACGAACACAGTATAGTACAGCAATATATGAAACAAAGGAATGTAAAATAAATGGAAAAAGTTTATCTGTCACAGATACTGAACGGTGTTGCGATACCAATGGAAGACTGCCTTGTAACAGATGTTGTGGTGGACTCCCGAAAGGTTATAAAAGACAGCGTGTTCCTTGCAATCAAAGGGGAGCGCGTAAATGGTCAGGACTATGCGGCAAAGGCAATCGAAGCAGGTGCCTGCTATGTGCTTACCGAAAATATGATCGAAAATATCCCTGCACACAAACAGGCAATTGTGCCGAATATTCTTGATGCAAGCATTGCTCTCGGTGGGAATTTCCGTGATCTGTTTGACCTTGAAGTAGTGGGTGTAACAGGCAGTGTCGGCAAAACAAGCACAAAGGATTTTGTGTGGACAGCGCTCAGCCCTTTTGCAAAAACAGTGCGCAGTCTTGGCAATCACAACAACGAAATCGGTATGCCGCAGACAATCTTCGGCTTTAAACATGATGACAAATACGCAATACTTGAAATGGGTATGGATGACCTTGGTGATGTGCACAAGCTTTCCTGTGCAGCAAAACCAAAGTATGCGGTTATCTCCTGCATCGGTGTAAGCCATCTTGAAAAGCTTGGCAGTCAGGAAAATATCCTCAAGGCAAAGCTGGAAATGTGTGACGGCATGGACAAAGACGGTGTTCTTGTCCTCAATGGTGACGATAAATTCCTCAGCAAAGCGGAAATTAAAAATCCTCTCAATGTGAAATATTTTGCAGTTGAAAACAAGGATGCAGATGTTACAGCAAAGGATATTGTGCAGGAAGGAATGTACACACATTTCACAATCTGCGACAAAATCCACGGCGAAATAAAATGTACAATTCCTGTTGTGGGCATCCACAATGTTATGAATGCACTTTCCGCTTACACAGTGGTTACAGCAATGGGCTTTGACCCTTACAAAACAGCGGAAAACCTTAAGGAATATGTTCCAAGCGGTATGCGCGGCAAGGTTGTGGAAAAAGACGGTATAACATTTATCGAAGACTGCTACAACGCCAGCCCTGACAGTATGCGTGCAGCGGTAAACACCGTTGTAAGTCTTGCAAAAGGCAAAAAAATCTGCGTTTTCGGTGATATGCTGGAGCTTGGCAGTGATTCTGCCAATATGCACAAAGCTGTAGGTGAATACGCAAAGGAAAAAGGCGTGGACATTATGCTTTGTTTTGGTGCAGAGGCGGAATATATCTGCAAAGGTTTTGGCGATGCACTTCATTTTGCAACAAAGGAAGAACTTGCACAGCATCTTAAAGGTATCGTTGCAGAAGGCGACGGCGTAATTTTCAAAGCAAGCCGTGGTATGGCTTTTGAAGAAATTATAGAAAAGGTTTATTAAAAAGAAAGAGGAAGAGTTATGGTAAAAGTATCATTTTTGATTGCTATCTTCACAGGGTTCCTTGTAGCAGCAATCAGCGGATTTGTGGTTATTCCCTGGCTTAGAAAACTTAAATACGGCCAGACTATCAATGAAATAGGCCCTACATGGCATCAGACAAAACAGGGTACACCTACAATGGGCGGTATTATGTTTATTATCGGCACACTTGCAGGTGTTGTAGGCGGATACTCCCTGTTGCTCAGCAGCGAACAGGTGTTTATGGAAATTATGTACCAGAACCAGACTATCAGCCTGCTTATAAGTATGCTGACAGCTTTGTCCTTTGGTCTTATAGGCTTTATTGATGACTACATAAAGGTTGTAAAAAAACGCAACCTTGGTCTCACTGAAAAACAGAAACTTGTTTTGCAGTTTGCAGTTACAGCTGCATTCCTTGTTGCACAGCATCTTATTGGCCATCTTTCAACAATTGTTACTGTTCCGGGTATCGGTCAGGTTGATTTCGGTCTGATTTACTATCCTATCGTTTTCGGCGGTATCATATTTATGGTTAACGCGGTAAACCTTACAGACGGTATTGATGGTCTCTGTTCCAGCGTAACATTCATTGTTGCACTCACATTTGTTATCATTTCAGCAACTTTCGGATACTATTCCAACAGCATCTTTGCATGTGCACTTGCAGGCGGCCTTGTAGGTTTCCTTGTGTGGAACTTCTATCCTGCAAAGGTGTTTATGGGGGATACAGGCAGTATGTTCCTCGGCGGTGCCGTAGTTGCAATGGCATGGGCAGTAAAACGTCCTGAAGTACTTGTGCTTGTAGGTATTATCTATACTGTTGAAGCAGTCAGCGTTATGATTCAGAT
>JAZOTI010000145.1:0-6997 GCA_045657565.1 Oscillospiraceae bacterium
AGGATATTTGCCGTGGATGTTGCCGATGCCTGCTGCAAGGAAGTCGATGCCAAGGTCAGCAATCATTTTGCATTCGTTTGCGTCTGCAACTTCGCCTTTGCCAACAACGCCGTCTTCTTCGCCGCCGATGGAGCCAACTTCAGCTTCTACGCTGATGCCGAGAGAATGTGCGTGTTCAACAAGTTCCTTTGTTTTTGCAACGTTTTCTTCAATTGGGTAGTGGCTGCCGTCAAACATAATGGAGGAGAAGCCTGCATCGATGCATTTTTTTGCGCCTTCGTAGCTGCCGTGGTCAAGGTGGAGAGCTACAGGAACTGTGATGGAGAGTTCTTCAATCATAGCTTTAACCATAGCTGCAACTGTTTTGTAGCCTGTCATATATTTGCCTGCGCCTTCGGAAACACCAAGGATAACAGGGCTGTTGCATTCCTGTGCTGTGAGAAGCACTGCTTTTGTCCATTCAAGGTTGTTGATGTTGAACTGACCAACTGCATAGCCTTCTGCTTTTGCTTTTTTAAGCATTTCTGCTGCGTTTACTAACATTTTTATATCTCCTTTTACTTTTGTAGGAATTTCGTTTTAACCTGTATACACATTGTACCATAAACCTATGAATAATTATATGGGTTTTTGTTGTAATTTTTTGTATGGGATTGTTATAAACGATACTTTACTTTTATCTGTCGGGTATGTCTTTTGCCGGCAAAAGGCACGTCCGAAGGACAAAATTTTGGGGCCTTCCTTTAAAGAAAGGACGGAAAGATGACTTTTTGCAAAAAGTTATATTCCTATAATGTATGTCTTGCATAATGAAAAATATACTGCTGTGCAATGCCTTCGTAACCTTTGCAACAGTCGGGGATTCCATTTGGGAAAAGCTGTTCCATTGCCTTTTTAATCCACACATCTTTCGGGAAACTTTCGTACTGACGGCAGGAAAACAGCAGCACACAGTCTGCCACCTTTGGTCCCACACCTTTAATCTGCATAAGATATTTCTGTGCATCGGCATAGGACAGGCTTTTTACCGTTTTTTCTTCAATTTCGCCGCTTAAAACCTTTGCCACAGCATCTGCGAGGTACTTTGCACGGAAACCGAACTTCATCTCCTTATAATCTTCTTCCGTTATATTCCTCATCTGTTCAGCAGTAGGAAACGCGTATGTGTCACCAACTTTGGTGCCGTATCTTTCGCTTATACGGTCACAAAGCTGTTTTATTCTTGGGATATTGTTGTTCTGACTTATGATAAAGGTAATAAGTGTTTCAAAAAAGTCCTGATTGAGCACACGGATGCCCGGGGCAAATTCTATGGCCTTTGCAATGGTTTCATCGGCGGAAAACTGCTTTTTGAGAGCGGCGTAGTCCATATCAAGGGACAAAAAAGCACCGATTTTCTCCGCAAGGGCACCGTCCGGCTGTGCAAAGCAAAGCTCAACTGTCAGCGTGTCATCCCCACGGGTGATGTGGCAGAGCTGTTTTTCGATAAATCCTCGGAAGCCACCGTCATATTCATCAAAACGGAAAGCCTGTCCGCAGAGAAAAGTCTGGTGGAGGTCGTAGTCCTGTACATTGCTGTATATAATTTTTCTGTCGGTAATTGTGAACTGCATACTTTGCATATCCTTTGGAAATTTTTTGAATAATTTACAATTATTATACCACAAACAACCATTGGTGAAACTGATTATTTTGACTGTAAACAGACTATAATTTCTACACAAAGTTTGTACAAAGTAACAATTGACTTTTGGGGGTATTACGGAAAGTTTTAAACACAGTTTTCCACATATTGTTGAAAACCGCACCCATTTATCCCCGTGCAATACTCAAAAAAGCCCTGTTTTTAAAGGTTTTCCACCTTTTCAACAGAGTTTTCAACAATCAACATTTTTTAAACAGCTAAACTGTTTGTAATATTCACTTTACTTTTGGTATATTCTGTCGTTTTGGGCAGATGAATGTTTTTTTATGCAATGTGACAGAACTGACAACAAAGGAGACACAGGTTTATGAAAGGATTGCGGCACAATGTGATTGAAATAAACGACACCGAAAACGACGACATTGAAAGAATTCTGGTGTTTTTGAAACCACAGGCGGAGTCGGTTGCCATAAACACCACACGGGCACAGGCGTCCCAGCTTTTAAAGGAACTGGATGTAAAAAAGGTGCGCCGTGTAAACCGCCGCAAAGCGGTTATTGCCGCTGCAGTGACGGTGCTTGTTGCAGTTGTGTGCGTGATTGTGGCGGTGGTGTAAAAACATAATACAGCAGATAGCGGGCGGATAAAGTCTGCCCTTCTTTCTGTTATGTTCAGCACAGCCCTACAAATTGTGCTTTTCACAAAAAAACATCGCAAAATATTCCTTTTGCCCTTTTAATACAGAAAAAAATTTGGTATACTATAAGGTATTAAATAAATTTTATGGTATATCACTATTTTTTTGTAAAAAAGGAGCTTTTTATGGAACAGAAAAGCGAAGTTATCTATGGCAAAAACCCTGTAACAGAATTACTTAAATCCAAAGCCGGTGTGGACACCGTTTTTATATCCGAAAGTCTTAACCCAAGCGTGCAGAACTACTACATCGCCCTTGCAAAGGAGTGCGGTGCAGTGGTTAAAAAAGTGCACCCTATGAAACTTAAAACCCTCTGCCAGAGCGAAAACCATCAGGGTATTGCAGCTTATGCAAGCACCATTGAATATGTAACTCTCGGCCAGATTCTCGAAAAAGCAAGAGACAAAAACGAAGCACCTTTTATCATTGTGTGTGACGGCATTGAAGACCCACACAACCTTGGTGCAATTATGCGTTCCGCATATCTTATGGGTGCACACGGCATTGTTATTCCAAAAAGAGGCGGCGTTTCCGTAACAGGCATTGTTCACAAAACAAGTGCAGGTGCAAGCATGCATCTTCCTGTTGCAAAGGTTGCAAACATTGCACAGGCAGTGAGAACACTTAAAGAACAGAATGTTTTTGTTTACGCTGCTGACCTTAACGACACACCTATCCACAAGCAGAACCTCACAGGCCCTATCGCCCTTGTTGTGGGCAGTGAAGGCAAGGGTGTTCAGCCCCTTGTAAAAAGCCTTTGCGACGATGTTGTTTCCATCCCTATGTTCAACGCAGAAAGTGCTGTGGACAGCTACAACGCTTCCGTTGCTGCAGGCATTATCATGTACGAAATCACAAGACAGAGAACTTTACAGTCCAAATAAAAAAGCAGGAGGGTCATCAGATGACCAACAGTAAAGATATAGACAAAATCCTGCAGGAACTCAAAGTAAAAAAAGGCACCGACAGTGCCCCACCAAAAGGCACCGTCGACAGCAAAAAACTGCAGGAAATCATAAAAGCGGAAACTGCCTCCAAAACAGCCCCTGCACAGCCTCAGGCCTCCCCTGTGGCAATCACAGAAAACAGGACTGTAACTGCGGGTGTTTCCCAGAACACAGCACACGAAATTGAAAGCGAATTTTTGTCCAAGCTTGCAGTGGCGCTCAAAGAAAACCCGGCCGTAAGCGACCTTGTGGAAGATCAGCCGGTTATCCTTGAAGACAAAGCGGGCAAAAACCCTACAAATGTTACTGCCGCAACCTATGTTGATGACAAATTTGTGGACTTTTTCACCCAGAGTATCGCTGTGCCAAAACCTGAACCAAAACGTGCCACAAGCGAAATTGTGGTAAAACGCAAAAAGTCAGGCTTTTTCAAGAAAAAATACATCACCGACAGTTTGTCCCTTTCCATTCCTCAGGAGGAAATTGACAAGCGCCAGCAGAAGGTGGCAAAACCTTCCACACAGGAATTTGCAAAGAACTTTATCGGCAGTGCCGTAAGTGCAATGAAACCTGAAACCACAGAGATTGAAAAACCTGTGGTTACCCCAAAAGCAAAAACACCAGCGGCAGAAAAAACTGCAACGAAACAGGAATATAAATTTGTGCCTGAAGCAAAAAACTTTGAAGGCACAATTGCCCTTGATAAACCTGACACAGTCCAGACCGCAAAACCTGTGCCAAAGGAAACACCAAAGGATGCAGAAAGCATTCTCAAGGCATTGACTGCAAAAAAAGCCGCACATCAGCAGATTGTTGCAGTTAAACCTGAACCTGCCGCAGAAACTGTAAAACCGGAAACTGTGGCAGAGGAAACAGCATACATCCCTGATGTTTCAGACACCACACCTGCAGAAAACACACCTGCTTTTGAAGAAACAGGGTATATTCCTTCCGTTTCCTCACAGCAGGAAGAAAAACCTGTAAAGGTTGTGGCAAAGGATGCGGACACCGAAGAGGTAAAACAGATTACAGGCGACATCACACAGATGTTTGCACATCTTGAAAATATAGCTGACAACAGCGAAACTGCAGAGGTTGAAGTTGCCCATGCAGAAGCGGAAGAGGAAGACGAAGAAGTTTTCCAGCCTTTGGGAGATGAAAACGATTATATCACAAGCCAGTTTTCCGATGACCCTAAAGAAATTTACGACGAACTGCGCAATTTCCGCTTTACACTCTGTGTGCGTGTGGGCATAAGCGCAATGTGCGCCCTTGTGCTGTTCTGGCTCAACTTTGCCGCCGCAAACGGCTGGCCTGTGCCTGCATTTATCAGCCCTGTGGCACAGCCTGTGATGTTCTATCTCACAGCGCTTGTGTTCTTTGCAATTGCTGTTATAGGCTTTTTGCCAACCGTTGCAAACGGTGTGACAGGCTTTGTGAAAGGTGCAACACCGGACAGTTTCCTTGTTGTGCCGGCTGTTCTGAGCTTTGTGCAGCTTAATGTTGCAATGCTGAGAAGCCAGCAGATCAACCCTGAAAACGTAACAATCTTTGCAGGGTTCACCGTTGCGGCGTTCGGTTTCAACGCATTGGGCAAAATTATCAGTGCAGGAACCATCCTGCGCAACCTTGAACTTGCCGAAGTGCCGGAAGGCATCAACGCAGGTTATATCCTCAAGGATTCCGAGGACGTTAAACGCCTTGCAAGAAGCCTTGAAGAAAAAAATCCGCAGATACTTGTTTCCCGCCGCACAGGATATATTTCCAACTTTATTTCAGGCGGGTTCTCCGCACATAAAAGCGAAAAACATTCCCGCATTCTTGCCATTGCAGGCCTTGCCGTTGCAGTAATCTGCTTTGCAATGACAATGGTGCTTAACGGAAACTGGACAAACGCGCTGTTTGCCGCCTGTGGTGCAAGCGTGTTTATGCTGCCTCTGAGCCACAGCCTTATCTCCAGTGTGCCTGCCGCAATGATGCAGAACGCCCTGAACAAGGTTGGGGCGCTGGTAAACGGCTGGCAGGGCATCTATCAGCTGAGCGATGCAAGCCATGTTTCCTTTGATGCAAAACATCTGTTCCCTAAAGGCTGTGTGGTGCTTCACGGCATCAAAACCTTTGAAAAGGAACGTCTTGACCTTGCAATCCTTTATGCTGCAAGCATTGCAGTGGAAAAATGCGACAACCTGAGAAGTGTTTTCCTCAATGTTATCGACAACAAGATGGATATGCTTTATCCTCTTGAAAGCTGTGAATACAAGGTTGGTCAGGGATATGTTGCGTGGATTGAAAAGAACCGCGTAATTATGGGCAACCGCACTATTATGGAAGAATACAACGTGGCAATGCCGCCGCTCAGTATGGAAACCAGATATATCAGCGAAGGCAAAAAACCTATCTATCTGTCAGTAAACGGCAAGCTGTTTGGTATGTTTGTGGTGAGCTACCACCCTGACGAAGCAGTTAAGGAAAACCTTATGCACCTTGTGGAACAGGGCAAGAGCGTTATTCTGCAGTCCAACGACTTCAGCATCGACTCCCAGCTTCTGGAAATTGTGTACGGCCTGCCTGCCGACACAGTTCAGGTGCTTAACAAAAACGAAACCGCATTGCTGTTAAACTATACCGCATACAGCGAAAACACCGACTGTTCCATGGCACATCTGGACAGCCTGCATTCACTTTCCGCAGGGTTCTTTGGTGCTGACAGCGCAAAAAGAGCAGCCGCAACCTGCAGCCTTGTGCAGATTATCAGCGTTGTGATCGGTGCTGTGCTTGCTGTGGTGTTTACATTCTCACAGACAATCTGGGAAATCCCGCTTGTAAGTGTTCTGCTCCTTGGCCTTGGCTGGCTTGGGCTTAACCTTATGAGAGCACTTGCGACAAAATATTTATAAACAACTATGTAGGGGCGGATAGTATCCGCCCGCTATATTTCACACAGAAGGAATATATTTATATGAAAATTATGGCTGTTGACTACGGCGAAAGCCGTACAGGCATTGCGATAAGCGATGTGACCGAATTTCTTGCCAGCCCTGTTTGCATTATAAAGGAAAAAAACACCCTTAAAGCCATCGAAAAAATCGCCGAACAGGCAAAAACCCTGGGCGCACAGATGATTGTTATCGGCAATCCTGTAAATATGGACGGCACCCGTGGTGAACGCAGTGAAAAATGCACCTTTGTGGCACAGGAAGTGGCAAAGCTGGTGGATATCCCTGTTGAAATGTGGGACGAACGCGCCACCACAAAAACTGCGCTGAATATGCTCAGCGACAACGGCACCTACGGCAAAAAGCGCAAGGAAGTGCTGGATGCTGTGGCTGCAACGGTTATTCTGGAAAACTTTATGCAGTACAGAAAAAACCATAAAAATTAACAGTAAATAATGATACATAAAAAGGTACGGAATTTTCCGTACCTTTTTTGTGTGGCAGAGAAAATCGGCCTGTGGGGCAAAGTCATTGGATTGCACACAGCTTCCCGTCAGCTGTTATCCTGCGGAAAGGGGAGAGATTCTTCGCATACGCTGAGAATGACATATTACGCCGTACTTCTGTCACCCTGAGCGGAGCGAACGGGTCTCTCTATTTGTACAAACCTCCGTCAGTCAATTTGCCGCGAAAACCAAGAGATTCTTGGGCACAAATACCTCAGAATGACATTTCCGTTGACAGTTCTGCCAATGCTTTGCACAGCATTTTT
>JAZOTI010000146.1:0-17093 GCA_045657565.1 Oscillospiraceae bacterium
GGAATTCTGTCTGCTTCTTCAAGCTGGTTGCCGCACTGACCAAGTGTTGCAGCGTTGAGATGTTTGTAAAGACCAAGTCTCTGCAGTTTTTCAAGCGGAACACCTTCGCCGTCACGTCTGCCGCAGCGTGGGCAGACATCACCGATAATGCCGTTGTAGCCGCATACAGGGTCACGGTCAACAGGGTGGTTAATAGCGCCGTAGCCAATGCCTGCTTCTTTCATGCATCTTACAACAGCTTCAAAAGCTTCAAGGTTCTGGCTTACATCACCGTCAAGTTCAACGTATGTGATGTGGCCTGCGTTTGTAAGTGCGTGGTAAGGAGCTTCTGTGTTGATTTTGTCATAAGCGGAAATTTCATATGCAACAGGCACGTGGAAGCTGTTTGTGTAGTATTCCTTGTCTGTAACACCTTTGATTTCGCCGAAACGTTTTTTGTCAAGTCTTACAAATCTGCCGGAAAGACCTTCTGCAGGTGTTGCAAGGAGAGAGAAGTTGAGGTCGAATCTTTCGGAGTATTCATCAAGGATTCTTCTCATAAAGCCGATAATTTCAAGGCCTTTCTTCTGTGCTTCTTCGCTTTCACCATGGTGTTTGCCGTACAGAGCAGTAAGTGTTTCTGCAAGGCCGATAAAACCAACGGAAAGTGTGCCGTGTTTGAGTACTTCGCCTACTTCATCATCGATGCCAAGTTTTTCGGAATCAATCCATACGCCCTGACCCATAAGGAACGGGAAGTTTCTCACGCGTTTTTTCTTCTGGATTGCAAAACGGTCCATAAGCTGTTTGCAGCAGAGATCAATGTATTTTTTGAGGTTGCGGTAGAACAGATCTTCATCACCCTTTGCTTCGATAGCAAGTCTTGGCAGGTTGATGGATGTGAAGGAAAGGTTGCCGCGGCCGTATGTGATTTCGTTGTTTTTGTCGTATGTGTTTGCAACAACACGTGTACGGCAGCCCATATAACCGATTTCTGTTCTCACGTCATCAGGATTGTAGTATTTGAGGTTGTATGGTGCATCCTGGAATGAGAAGTTAGGGAACAATCGTTTTGCACTTACTCTGATAGCAAGCTGGAACAAATCGTAGTTTTTGTCGCCAGGGTTGTAGTTGATGCCTTCTTTTACACGGAAAATCTGGATTGGGAAGATTGGTGTTTCGCCGTGGCCAAGACCTGCTTCTGTTGCAAGCATAACGTTTCTCATAACCATTCTGCCTTCATCGGATGTATCCATACCGTAGTTAACAGAGGAGAACGGTGTCTGTGCACCTGCACGGGAGTGCATTGTGTTCAGGTTGTGGATAAGTGCTTCCATTGCCTGATATGTAGCCTGGTCTGTTTCTCCTTCAGTGCGTTTGAGTGCGAATTCCTGTGCTTTAACAGCATTTTCAGGGTTTTTGCACATTGCTTTCAAAGCTTCAAGTTCAGCTGCAGTGTATTTTGGACAAGGTGTAATTCTTGGCATTGCACCATTGTTTTCTTCGCTGATTTTTGCGCACATTTCTTTAAGCTGTTCATAGCTTACATCTTCGCCGTAGATATCGAGTGCTTTTGCAATGTTTTTGAGATACAGTTTTCTGTATGTTTTTCTTACACCATCTGCAAGGCCGTAGTCAAAGTTTACGATACTCTGACCGCCGTGCTGGTCGTTCTGGTTGGACTGGATTGCGATACATGCCAAAGCGGAGTAGCTCTGGATATCGTTTGGTTCTCTCAGGAAACCGTGACCTGTGGAGAAACCGCCTTTGAACAGTTTGATAAGGTCAATCTGACAGCAGGTTGTTGTAAGTGCGTAGAAGTCGAAGTCGTGAATATGGATGTAACCGTCACGGTGTGCTTCTGCCTGGTCAGGGCTGAGAAGGAATTTGAGGAAATAGTCCTTTGCACCTTCACTGCCGTATTTCAGCATTGTGCCCATTGGTGTGTCGCCGTCGATATTTGCGTTTTCGCGTTTTACGTCACTGTCCAGAGCATCGCTGAATGTGATTTCATCAAACACCTGCATAAGTTTGGAGTTTCTTTCACGGATGCTGTTTCTTGATGCACGGTACAGGATGTACTTTTTGGCAACGTTTTCAAGGCCGCTTGCCATAAGCTGAACTTCAACTCTGTCCTGAATTTCTTCAACGGAAGGTGTGCCCTTGCTGTTTGTGCGGTTAAAGTAATCTTCAACTGCAACAGCAACCATGTCAGCCTGTTCAAAGTCTGTGGAACCGCTTGCTTCCATAGCTTTGAGAATAGCCATTTTGATTTTGTTGCGGTCATATATAACAACACGTCCGTCGCGTTTTATAATACTTGTAAGCATAGCTGTTAAATTTCCTCTTTCCCTTTTATTTATAGTAACTTTTAATCAAGATATTGTCGCACAAATTATTATACACTTCAATATCTTGTGTGTAAAGTGTAGGATTTTGAAATATATATAGAAAAACAGGGGTAAAATTTAGCTATTTTTTTATACAAAAAAGTCTTGACAAAATTAAATGATATAAAAGAGGGAAAAGCTTTATAAAAATTAGTTTTTTACAAAAAAACACCCTGTACAAAATGTACAGGGTGAAGGTGATTTCTGTGTATATTATTTTGCAAGTTCAAGCACAAGTTTTGTTGTGTTTTCAAGATTTGTGATGGAAATTTCTTCTTCCACACTGTGAACTTTTGTCATGCCTGTGCCAAGCACAACTGCGCTTATGCCGTTGCGGTTCATATTGTTTGCGTCACTGCCGCCGCCGCTTGCCTGAATGTGCACAGGCAGCTGGATACGGTTGCATGCTGCGGCAATTTCCTGCATCCATTCGTTGCTGTCATCAAGGTGATAAGCATAGTAGCTTTCGATTGCGGTGCCTTCCCATCTGCCGCCGAATTTTGCACAGGCATCTTCGATGCATTTAACCATATGGGCTTTCTGTGTTGCAAGTTTTGCATCGTTGCGGCTTCTTGCTTCTGCAATAAGGTGAACCTTTTCAGGCACAATGTTTGTTGCGTATTCACCGCAGAGTGTGCCGATATTTGCTGTTGTTTCCTCGTCAATTCTCAGCAGTTTCATGTTGCTTACAGCTTCTGCAGCAATCTGAATTGCGCTTACACCTGTTTCAGGGGCAAGGCCTGCGTGGGCGCTTTTGCCCACAAACCAACCGTCAATTTTAACCTGACCGGGTGCAGCGTTCAGGATTGTGCCTGCATCACCGCTGCTGTCAAGAACAGCTGCTTTTTTTGCTGTGAGACGGGAATAGTCAAGATATCTGGAACCAAGCAGGCCAACTTCTTCACATACTGTGAAAACAACTTCGATTGTAGGGTGGTTTCTGCCTTCTTCCTTAATCATTCTTAAAGCTTCAACAATTGCAACAATGCCGCTTTTGTCGTCGCCGCCAAGAACAGTTGTGCCGTCGGAATAAATAATGCCGTCTCTGATAACAGGTTTTACGCCGATGCCGGGTTTAACTGTGTCCATGTGTGCGGAAAAAAGCACAGGTTCCTTTGTTTCGTCCCCTTTAAGCACTGCATAGACATTCCCTGCATTGCTGCCGAAATTTTTGCCGCAGTCATCAACATAAACTTCGCAGCCGATTTCTTTAAGGTCTTCTGCAACAGCTTTTGCCATTTCAAGTTCATTGAAACTTTCGCTGTCAATGCATACATATTTCAAAAATGTATCAACAAGTCTCTGTGTATTCATCGTATTTCTCCTTTGGATTGTTTCTGTGTGGCGTATTTTATTATACTGTTATAGTATCCAGAATATTTTTCATCTTGGCAGCAAGGCCCTTTGCTTTTTCCACCGGCAGGCTGCATACAGCAACGCGTATACCTTTGTCCACCTGAACGGTAAAGATATTCTGTGCCATGAGTGCTTCGTGGTATTTTTCCTTTATGGAATTGTCCACCTTTACGGTCATAAAAAAGCCTTCTTTGTAAGGATAAAGAGGCAGACTGCACTCTGCTGCTTCTGCGGCAAAAATTTCACTGCGCTGACGGAGAAGGTCAATATACATATCCTTTTCTGCCATAAATTCTGTTTTATGGTTTGCAATAAGGTTTACAAAGTTGTGCATAGCACCGTTGTTCACATTGCTCCAGATTGCACGGGCGCTTTTTTCAAACACAATTTCTGCCTGTTTTACACTTTCTTCGCTTTTTGCGCAGATAACCGCACAGCCACAGCGCATGCCGTAGCTTGTAAGTGTTTTGGAACAGCTCATTGCAATGACCACCATAACGTTTTCACTTACGGATTCAAAGTTTTTCATATAGTTTCTTGAGTTTTCAAGGTCATATGAAAAGTCAATGTATGCAATGTCGTTGAGAATAATGCAAGGTGTTGTTTTGCCCGTTTCGTTAAGAAAAGCGATAAGTTCTTTCCATTCACTGTCGCTCATTGAATAGCCTGTAGGGTTATGGCAAGGGTCGTTTATCACAAGGACAATTCTGTTCTGTCTGCCTTTAAGGCTGTTCACAGCGGCTTTTATGCTTTCAAGGTTGAAATTGTCGTTTTCGTCAAACATATTGTATGTCACGGCGCCAAGCTGTTTGTCCTGTGCCATAATGGCATAGCTTGTCCAGGCAATGTCAGGGATAATCACAGTTTCACCTGTTTCCAGAAATTCGCCGATGCCAAGGCTCACTGCACCTGTACCGCCGGGTGTTGCAACAACGCTTGCGTGTATATCGGTGTCTTCCAGCACCCATTCCTTGCACAGGGCACGGAAATCTCCGTTGCCGGTGAAACCGCCTGCATATCCTGCTTTCTGTTTTGGAGTAACCTCGTCAAAGCTTTTGAAAACGCTTTCCATTGCAACAAGGTTGCCGTCCTCGCTGTAAAGGCTGCCAAGTGTTGCATCGATAACGTTTTCGGCACCAAAGGTTTCTTTTGCGGCATTTGCTTTTCTTACAATGGCAAAAACTGTATCAACAATAGGGTTTTTGTCGGCACTGTTTTTAATGAAATTCATAGTTTTTCTCCCTTATATATCCTTTTCCAGAATATCTTTCTGATATTCTTTGGAGATTCGCATAAGCTGTACAAGCAGATCTTCATAGTACGGCTTAAGTTTTTCATCCTTTATATTTGCAAGGTTTCTTTCGATAACCTCTTTTTCTCTTGCGGCATCAAGGACAGGCAGATTGTTTGCTTTTTTGTATGCAACAACATCTTCCACTGCGTGCATACGGTCTTCAAACATTTTTGCAATGTTTTCATCGCAGATATTTATAACGTTTCTTGCCTGATTAAGTCTGTCCATAAAACCACCCCGACCGATTGATATGCATAAAGTATACCACACAATATGGCAAATGTTAAATATTTCTGCAAATAAATTTACTGTGCAATTATAATTATGTATTGATTTGAACTGTAAAAAAGGATAAAATAAAAAGATATAATAGGGTAAGTATAATCTTTTTTACCATATATTAAAAAAGGAGGACGGATATGGAATTTACAGTAAAACTCACTGATGCGCAAAGCCGTATCATTATCGAAAAAGGCTGTCATACCCGTCTCAGAAGTTATTTTAACCACAGCGGCAAGGTTATGGTTATAAGCGATGACAACATTCCGGAAAGTTTGAAGGAAACTGTTATCAGCCAGTTTGACGGCGCAATACTTGCCGAAGTTCCTCAGGGCGAAAAGGCAAAAAGCTTTGAAATTTACAGCCGTCTGCTTTCAGAACTGCTGGAAAACGGATTCTCCCGCAAGGACCTTATCATTGCTCTTGGCGGCGGTGTAGTGGGGGACCTTGCAGGTTTTGTGGCTGCCACATACAAAAGAGGCTGCCGTTTTGTTTCCGTTCCAACAACAACATTGTCCCAGATAGATTCTTCCATCGGCGGCAAGGTGGCAATCAATATGAACGGTATAAAAAACTGCGTGGGCAGTTTTTATCATCCCGAAATTGTGTTTGTGGACACAACCACAATCAAAACTCTCGAAAACCGTCATTTTTACAACGGTCTTGTGGAAGCGCTCAAAGCGGGTTGTATCCGCGATGCAGAGCTGTTTGGGCTGTTCAGAGACCACGCACACGAATTAAATGCGGACAGTCCGTACCTTGAACAGATTATCACCCACAGTCTGCTTATCAAGCGTGATGTGGTTCAGCAGGATGAAAAAGAACAGCATCTGCGGAAAATTTTAAATTACGGCCACACACTAGGTCACGCCATTGAAAGTCTGTACAACCTTAAAGACTACTATCACGGGGAATGTGTGGCAAACGGAATGGTAAAAATCTGCGAAGATGAACAGATGAAAGCAGATTTAATTGACATACTTGCAAAAATGCATATTCCTTTAATCCCAGACCTCAGCGAAGAAAAATGTATGGAGTTTATAAAAAACGACAAAAAAGCGGGTGGCGGCTTTATTGACATAGTAAAGGTGGACCGCCCGGGTGAAGCATACATTGAAAAAATCAGGATTGAAGATATGAGAAAATATTTCAGGAGTTAAGCTATGAAAAGTGTAATAGGCAAAAATATTACATTGGCCCTTTACGGCGAAAGTCACGGCAAGGCAATCGGTGCCGTTGTGGACGGTCTGCCTGCAGGCATAAAAGTGGATACGGATTTTATGCAGTATCAGCTGGATATGCGCAAACCAAAAGGGAAAATATCCACACAGCGCCGCGAAAGTGACGATTTTGTCATCACAAGCGGTGTGTTCAACGGCTTTACAACAGGCACTCCTGTGCACATTATGATAGAAAACAAGGAACAAAAAAGTTCTGACTATAATCCTCAGCTTTTGCGTCCGTCCCATGCGGACTATGCGGCACACGTAAAGTACGCAGGTTTTGAGGACTACCGTGGCGGCGGTCATTTTTCCGGCCGTCTCACAGCGCCTGTTGTTGCGGCAGGTGCAATTGCCATAGATGTGCTTAAAAACAAAGGTATACACATCGGCACACATATCAAAAAATGTCAGCATATAACCGACCGCGATTTTGCGGATTATGCTGCGGATATTGAAGTTTGCAATTCAAAGTGTTTTGCAACCCTGTGCGAAACTGCAGGTACACAGATGCAGCAGCATATCGAAAAAACAGGGGCAGAATGCGACAGCGTGGGCGGCGTGCTGGAAACAGCGGTTATCGGGCTGCCTGCAGGTGTGGGTGAACCTTACTTCAACTCACTCGAAAGCACAATCAGCCACTATATGTTTTCCATCGGTGGAGTAAAAGGCATTGAATTCGGCCTTGGTTTCGGTTTTGCCGATGCATACGGCAGCACAGCAAATGATGCATTTGAAATAAATGACGGAACAGTTGTGACAAAAACCAACAACAACGGCGGCATAAACGGCGGCATCAGCAATGGTATGCCAATAGTTTTCCGTGTTGCGGTGAAACCTACCCCGTCCATATTCAGACAGCAGGATACTGTGAATATTGAAACTATGGAAAACGCAAAACTGACCCTCACAGGCCGTCACGACCCTGCAATCTTTCATCGTGCAAGAGTTGTGGTGGACAGCCTGACAGCCCTTGCCCTTCTTGATTTGCTGGTGCAGAGATACGGAGAGGAGTGGCTGAGACAGTGAAAGTCGGTCTTATAGGCGAAAAACTTGGCCACAGTTTTTCCAAACCAATACACGAAAGCATTGCGGATTATACATATCACATAATGCCCGTAAGCCGTGAGGATTTTGCTTCCTTTATGGAAGATAAAAATTTTGATGCAATAAATGTGACCATTCCATACAAGGAAACAGTTATACCTTACTGCGATTTTATTGACGAAAAGGCAAAGGGAATCGGCGCAGTAAATGCAATAAAAAAAGCTGATGGCAAACTTTATGCCACCAACACCGATTTTGACGGCCTCAAATGGATGATTGAAAACCATTTTGATATAAAGGGCAGAGCAGTTGCAATATGCGGCAGCGGCGGCACAAGCAAAACTGCTTTTGCGGTATGCAGTGCACTTGGGGCTAAAGAGATTGTCCGTGTTGCAAGAAATAAAGGCGAACCCTATATAACATACGAACAACTGAAAGACAGAAAAGATGTGGAATTTATCCTCAACACCACAAGTGTGGGTATGCTGCCTGACATTATGTCTTCCATTGTAGACCTTGATGATTTTCCCGGTTGTCAGGGTGTGATTGATGTGGTGTACAACCCTCTGCTCACGAGTTTATGCTATCAGGCAAAGCAGAAAAACATTCCCTACATCTGCGGTCTTGAGATGCTTGTGGGACAGGCGGTAAGTGCTGTGGAATTTTTTACAGGCAAAAGTGTGGACCGCACAGTTGTGGGCACCATCACAGAACAGCTTTATAAAGATAAACGCAACATCGTCCTTATCGGTATGCCAAGCTGCGGCAAAAGCACCCTTGGCAAAGACCTTGCGAAAAAGCTGGGAATGGATTTTGTGGATATGGACGCAGAAATTGAAAAAACTGCGGGCAAAACCATTCCGCAGATTTTTGCCCTGCAGGGAGAAGAGGAATTCCGCCGTATTGAAACACAGGTATGTCTTGAACTTTCAAAGCTCAACCACACGGTTATAAGCTGTGGCGGCGGTATAGTAAAAAATGAGATAAATATGCACGCTTTGTCTCTGAACGGTTTTGTGGTGTACATAAAAAGAGACCTGCGCAAGCTGCTTGCAGGCGGCAGCAGACCTCTCAGCACCGACAGAAACGCAATCAGACAGCTGTACGCTCAGCGTGCACCACTTTATGAAAAATACAGCAGTGCAACGGTGGAAAACAATGGTTATTTCCCTGATGCGCTGGAAAAACTTGCGGAGGTATGCAATGAAAATTCTGGTAATTAACGGCCCGAACATAAATATGCTGGGCATAAGGGAAAAGCATATCTACGGCACACAGAACTATGACACACTTGTTGAAACCTGCATAAAAACAGGGGAAAAGCTTGGTGTGGAAATTGAATGCTACCAGTCCAACCACGAAGGTGACCTTGTGGATAAAATCCAGTGGGCGTACTTCAACAATGTGGACGGCATTGTGATAAATCCGGGGGCTTACACCCACACATCCGTTGCAATTCTGGATGCGGTGAAAGCGGTTATGATACCAACGGTGGAGGTTCACATTTCAAAGGTAGAAGAAAGAGAAGATTTCCGTCAGGTGTCCTATATCAGACAGGCCTGCTGCAAAACCATCACAGGTCACGGAATTGAAGGATATGTTATGGCCATAAATTTTTTGGCACAGGGAGAATATAATTTATGATTATTACCATCAAAAAGCACGCTGATGCAGCCCTTGTGGCACAGCTTGTGGAGGATATCAGATCCCAGGGTTATGAAATTAACGACTCTGTAGGCGAAAATTATCGTCTTATCGGTATTATCGGTGATACAACAAACCTTGATGAAAGACAGATCAAGGCGAATATAATAGTTGAAAACGTAACCCGCATTGCGTCACCTTTCAAAAAGGTAAGCCGTGTATTCCGTCCGGGCAACACAATAATTGATGTAAACGGCATAAAAATCGGTGAGGGTGAAAAAGTGGTTGTTATTGGCGGACCTTGTTCCGTTGAAAGTCTTGACCATATCTGCTCACTTGCTCAGCAGGTAAAGGACGCAGGTGCTGTGATGCTCCGTGGCGGTGCCTACAAGCCAAGAACATCTCCTTATGCATTTCAGGGCCTTGAAACCGAAGGTATTCTTGCAATGGTGGAAGCTAAAAAATGCACAGGTCTGCCTATTGTAAGCGAACTTATGGACTCTGACCAGATTGACGAATTTGAAAAATATGTTGATATAATTCAGATCGGTGCAAGAAATATGCAGAACTTCAGCCTGCTTAAAGCAGTGGGCAAACGCACAACAAAACCAATTATGCTTAAACGCGGTTTTGCAAATACCATTGATGAATGGCTCATGAGTGCGGAATATATTATGGCAAGCGGTAACGAAAACGTTATCCTGTGTGAAAGAGGTATCCGTACCTTTGAAAAATATACGAGAAACACCCTTGATTTAAGCGTTATCCCAATCATCAAGGAAAAAACACATCTGCCAATCATCATTGACCCGTCCCACGCAACAGGCAACTGGAAGTACATTGAACGTATGTCCCTTGCGGCAGTTGCGGCAGGTGCAGACGGACTTATGATTGAAGTGCACGACAACCCTGAATGTGCGTGGAGTGACGGTGCGCAGTGCCTCAAACCGGAAAAATTTGCACAGCTTGTGGAAAAAGCACGTGCGGTTGCACAGGTTATCGGCAGAGATATTTAAAAAGAATATGTCATTCTGAGCGCAAGCGAAGAATCTCTCTGCAAGCTCAGACTGCAGGATACAGCTGAAACTGTAAGAACAGGGAGATTGTTCGAAATAATGCCCGTCAGAATGACATTTTTTGTAAACAAAACCTCAGAGGAAAGATAATTGTAAGCTATGAAAGCTGTAATAAAACCTTCAAAAACACAGGGCAGTGTAAAAATTCCACCAAGCAAAAGCATGGCTCACAGAGCAATCATCTGTGCCGCCCTCGCTGACGGAACAAGTGTGATATCCAATGTGGATTATTCTGTTGACATCAGCACAACCATCGACTGCATGCGCAGACTTGGAGCAGAAATCCAATGCGGGGAAAATTCGGTGACAGTAAAGGGAATAAAGGATTTTTCATCCTTTACCGACACTCATATAGAGTGTAACGAGTCGGGTTCAACCTTGCGTTTTCTGATACCTGTGTTTTCTCTTACAGGAGAAAAAATTACATTTACAGGCAAAAACCGTCTGCTTAAACGTCCGCAGAAAATATACGAAGAAATGTTTGCCGAAGCAGGACTTTGGTTTGCTCAGGACGAAGAAAAAATTCAGATCTGTGGGATGCTTCCCGCAAAGGAATACACAATCTCAGGCGGGGTGAGCAGTCAGTTTATCAGCGGACTGCTGTTTGCTCTGCCTCTTAAAGAAGCTGACTCAAAAATCCATATAGTTCCGCCTTTTGAAAGCCGCAGCTATATTGATCTCACAATACAGATGCTGGCAAAATTCGGGGTGGAAATTGTATGGGAAGATGAGCTCACGCTGCTTGTGAAAGGCGGTCAGAAATATATGCCTCACAATGAAACAGTAGAGGGGGATTTTTCTCAGTTTGCCTTTTTCGGTGTGCTCAGCGCAATCAATAATCCTGTAAAAATATACGGAATGAACCCTGATTCTTTGCAGGGGGACAAGCAGATTCTCGAAATTCTGTCAGCATACGGCTGTGATGTGCAGTATTCTGACGGTGGGTACACCATAGCGGCAGAAAAACTGACAGCGTCAGATACAGACCTTAAAAACTGCCCGGACCTCGGCCCTGTGCTGTGCACCCTTGCAATGTTTGCTGACGGTGAAAGCCGTATTTACAATGCAAACCGTCTGCGCATAAAGGAAAGCGACCGCATTCTTGCAATGCAGACAGAGTGTGCAAAGATGGGCTGTGTTATAACCGATACCGAAAACGAAATGTTCATAAAAGGCGGATATTCACAGTCGGAAGAACCTCTTGACGGCTGGAAAGACCACCGCATTGTTATGGCCTGTGCCGTTGCCCTTTCAAAGCTGGGCGGAACAATCGAAGGCTGCGAGGCAATCACAAAAAGTTACCCGTCATTCTTTGATGACCTTAAAAAGGTCGGGGTGAATGTGGAAATATTCGATGACTGACAATAAAAAAGAGACACCTCGGTGTCTCTTTTTGTTTTTTATTTTATTGCTTCGGCATATTTTGCACTTGCTTCAAAAACACTCATTTCGGTGCTGAACACCCAGATGTTTTCTTCCTTTGCCTTTGCCAGGGCGTCAGGCTGCATTGTGCTGTTCTGGCAAAGAACCATACAGCCCATATCGTGCAGTGCACACACTGCAACCGCGTTTATGTTGCCCATAATGGTAAACCAGGCCTGGCCATATTCGCCGTAACCCATAACCCAGCTCAGCAAATCGCCGCAGAAGCCGCCTTCAAGTTCTCTGTCTTCCCCTTCGGAAAGGCATTTAAGATTAAGTAATTCCTGTAACTGTTTAACTGTCATAATGACCTCTTTTATAATTTGTGCGGGAAATCCGCAGTATACTGTTATTCAATCATAAGTGCTGCAAGCACGCGTTCCATTTTTTCACGCATACGCACAACACAGCGGTCTTTTTCGGCGTTGCCGTTTACAACGTCTTCGGCATATGCACGGCAGGTCGGTGACCCGCAGCTGCCGCAGTCAAGTCCCGGCAAGGTTGAAAGCAGGTCTTCAATGTCGGCATAAGCCTTGAATTTTTCCATACGGCTGCCCTTCATTTCAAAGACAGGCACGTACTCCAGATGTTTGTCCCAGAGCATATTCTGAGGGATGCTGTCATCCAGATGATTTCGGGCAACAGGCATATATTTTCTCAGACGTTTCATCTTGCTTCGTGCAATATAAGGATTTTCCACAGTGAGAACACCGCCAACACAGCCACCGTTGCAGGCGTTGAGCTCCACAAAGTCAAGGTGGTCAAATTTGCCGTCTTCAAGGTCACTGAGAACGCTCAGAACTTCTTCTATGCCGTCGCAGGCAAGGTAACAGTCCTTGGTTATAAGGCCTTCGCATTCGCCACCGCTTGTAGCCCAGAACATACCGATTCTTCCGCAGGTTTCTTCTGTGTCATCAGGGTTTTTCATGCTCTGCAACAGGGCAGGGTAGATATCCTTGATAGCAACAACCCCGTCAACCCAGCTTTTTTTGCTGCCTACAGGGTTTTCTATAGCAGTGATTTTTGCAGGGCAAGGAGAGATGAAAATACAGCCGATTTCTTCCTCTTTAAGTCCGTGGGTCGCCATAAGTTCTGTTTTTGCCAGACGTGCAGCAAGTTCCATAGGAGAAACCAGCGGCAGCACGTGGTCGATAAGCTGAGGAAATTTAACCTTTATCAGGCGCACAGCGGCAGGACAGGCGGAGGATATAACAGGTTTTGGCATCTTGTCAATGATTTTTCTTGTTGCAGCACTCACAAGTTCAGCGGCACGGGCAACTTCAAAAATGCTGTCAAAACCAACCCCTTTAAGTCCCTGAAGCACCTGTTCAATACTTTCAAGATTATTGAACTGTGGGTACAGGGCAGGGGCAGGCAATGCCACCAGATGTTTGAAATGTTTGTATTGGTCAAGGGTCGGGCACACAGCTTTTTTTGCATGGTGCGGACACACCTTGATGCACACACCGCAGTCGATGCAGCGGCCTTCAAGGATATATGCTTTGCCGTCTTTTACCCTGATAGCTTCAGTAGGACATCTTTTGATGCAGTTTATGCACCCTTTGCATTTTTCGCTGTCAAGGGTAACTGAATGTGTGAGTTTTTTTTCTGTAGTGTTCACTGTGTTTTCCTCAAAACATTTTGCGGAAGTTTAAAGGTTTACCACCATTTTTATGTGGGTGCCTTTGCCTACTTCCGATTCTATGTAAAATTCGTCTGCGTATTTTTTCATATTCGGCAGGCCCATACCTGCACCGAATCCAAGGCTGCGCACAGCCTCTGTTGCGGAGGAATACCCCTCCTGCATAGCAAGGTCTATATCGGCAATACCCGGGCCGTTGTCGTCAAGGTAAAGTTCCACTTTATCAGGATAAATCAGAGCGGTTATTTCCCCGCCGCCTGCGTGGATTGCAAGGTTGATTTCGCCTTCATAAAGACTTATGGAGATGTTGCGCACAGGTGCACCGGTAATGCCCATTTTCTTGAGTTTGTTCTTAAGGTCGGCAGATGCTTCCCCGGCACGGGTAAAGTCGTCGCCCGGTACAATATAACTAAATTTTATGGCTTCCAATGTTATGCTCCTCTTAAACCGTTTTCATAAAGGATACCGCAGCAGGTAAAAAGTGCTTTTTTGGTGGAAAGAACGCAGATTCCTTTTTCAACCGCAATTTTCAAAGCAAGGTCGTCAGGGCGTTTGCCGCGCACATAAACCACGCAAAGCATGTCCATCATGTCTGCTGTGCGGATTACCTGTGGGTTGTTGAGACCTGTAAGCAGTACTGCCTGGTCTTTTACATACGCAAGAACGTCGCTCATCATATCACTGCCACATGCAGAGTGAAGTTCAACGTCGCAATCGAGCTCGGGAGTCAGGTTTTCGGCATCAAGAAGGCCGATGATGTCTTTGATTTTCATATCCATACACCTCAGAAATAATTTTTTTGGTAAAAAAAGGCAAATCCATACAGTTAAAACGCCTTTGAATCATATCGGTTTCATTATATTGCATATTCTGCGTCAGTGCAAGTGAAAAAAACTGTTCAAATTGCCGAAATGTCAAAAAAATATTTAAGTTAAAGAATTATTTTATACCAAAAGCTATGGAAATGTTATAATATTTTTGTTATAATTATACCAAGTAACGTTATCGCATGTTACAAATTTGACAATCCCAATCGAACCCTTGTGCCCAGAGGGTTTAATTGTCAGAAAAAACTAAATTCAGAGGGACTAAACACAGGAGGAAACTAAATGAAACGCATTTCAAAACTGCCTTTTAAAGGCACAGCTGAACAGGAACAGCTTTTGAAAGCTTGGCTCGCTGAAAACGGTAAAAAACCTGGTGCATCAATGGCTGCATTGCAGTACGCACAGGAAATTTACGGTTACTTGCCAATCGAAGTGCAGAGAATGGTAGCTGAAGGTGTTGGCAGACCATTGGAAGAAATCTATGGTATTGCTACATTCTACGCACAGTTCTCCCTTACACCAAAAGGAAGACACCACATTGCTGTTTGCCTTGGTACAGCTTGCTACGTAAAAGGCTCAGGCAAAATTCTTGAAAAACTCGAAGAAAAGCTCGGTATCAAAAACGGCGACTGCACAGAAGACGGCGAATTCAGCCTTGCTGCTTCCAGATGTATCGGCGCTTGCGGCCTCGCACCTGTTTTCACAATTAACGAAGACGTTTACGGCAGAGTTAAAGAAGACGGCAGCGAACTTGACGGCATTCTTGCTAAATACAAAGCATAAGTCTTATGCAGGAACTTTCCTTAAACATTCTTGATATTGCACAGAATTCCATTGTTGCCGGCGCAACGCTGATTGAAATCGGCGTGGCAGTTGACGAAAATGAATTTCTGACTATAACAGTAAAAGACAATGGCAAAGGGATGGATGAAGAAGCGGTTAAAAATGTAATTAACCCGTTCTTTACCTCCCGTACCACACGAAAAGTAGGTCTTGGCGTTCCGTTTTTCAAACAGGCGGCAGAATCCTGCGGAGGCAGATTTGCAATAAAATCCCAGCCTGGTGTGGGCACGGAAATCGAAGCGGTGTTTGACACAAACAACATCGATTACACTCCTTTGGGCGAGGTGTGGGACACGATTGCCATTCTTATACAGATGAACGAAACCCTTGATTTCGTTTATACAGTAAAAAAATCAGGTCAGGAATTTGTATGTGATACACGGCAGATTAAGGAAATCATGGAAGGTATGCCTTTAAGCGACCTTGCAGTTGTGCAGTGGATTAAAGAATTTATACGAGAAAACCAGACAGAAATATTAAAAAGGAGTTACTAAGCAATGAAAAGTTTGCAGGAATTACAGGCAATCCGTGACAAAATGAAAGCAAACATCAGCACAACACGTGACAATGCAGACGCAAAAGTTAGAGTTGTTGTTGGTATGGCAACATGCGGTATTGCAGCAGGTGCAAGACCTGTTCTCAACGCATTTAATGAAGAAATTGCAAAAAGAGGCGTAGAAGGCGTTATGGTTGGCCAGACAGGCTGTATCGGTATCTGCCAGTACGAACCAGTTTGCGAAATCTTTGAAGGCGAAACAAAAACAACATACGTAAAACTCACAGCTGAAAAAGTTGAAAGAATCGTTGTTGAACACCTTATCGGCAAAAAACCGGTTACAGAATTCACAATCGGTGCAGTTAAATAATAAACGGAGGTAACATTAATGTTCAGAAGTCACATTATGGTTTGTGGCGGTACAGGCTGTACCTCCTCAGGCTCTAAAAAAATCATCGAAGCATTCAACCGCGAAATCGCAGCAGCTGGCATCAACGAAGAAGTTAAAGTTATCCAGACAGGCTGTTTCGGTCTTTGTGCTCTCGGTCCAATCGTTGTAGTATACCCAGAAGGTATCTTCTACTCAATGGTTGAAGAAAAAGACGTTAAAGAAATCGTTGAAGAACATCTCGTAAAAGGCCGTCCAGTTACACGCCTTGTTTACGACGAAACAGTTCAGGGTTCCACAATCACATCCCTCAACGACACACGTTTCTACAAAAAACAGCTCCGTATTGCTTTGAGAAACTGTGGTAGAATTGACCCAGACAACATCGAAGAATACATTGCATACGACGGTTATGCAGCTCTTGGTAAAGCTCTTACAGAAATGACACCTGAAGAAGTTATCAAAACTGTTCTCGACTCCGGTCTCCGTGGTCGTGGCGGCGGCGGCTTCCCAACAGGCAGAAAATGGTCTCTTGCAGCTATGAACGATGCAGATCAGAAATATGTTGCATGTAACGCTGACGAAGGCGACCCAGGTGCTTTCATGGACCGTTCTATCCTCGAAGGTGACCCACACGCAGTTATCGAAGCTATGGCAATCGCTGCTTACGCAATCGGTGCTACAAAAGGTTTCGTATACATCCGTGCTGAATACCCAATCGCTGTTGAAAGATTGCAGAAAGCTATCGACGATGCAAAAGCATACGGCCTCCTCGGCAAAAACATCTTCGGCACAGACTTCGAATTTGACCTCGAAATCAGACTCGGTGCGGGCGCATTCGTTTGTGGTGAAGAAACAGCTCTTATGACCTCCATCGAAGGTCACAGAGGTGAACCCAGACCCCGTCCTCCTTTCCCTGCTGAAAAGGGTCTCTTCGGCAAGCCTACTGTTCTTAACAACGTTGAAACATATGCTAACATTCCCCAGATTATCCTCAAGGGTGCTGAATGGTTTGCATCCATGGGTACAGAAAAGTCCAAGGGTACTAAGGTATTCGCTCTCGGTGGTAAGATTGTAAACACAGGTCTTGTTGAAATTCCTATGGGTACAACACTCCGTGAAATCATTGAAGATATCGGTGGCGGTATTCCTAACGGAAAGAAATTCAAGGCTGCTCAGACAGGTGGTCC
>JAZOTI010000147.1:0-3163 GCA_045657565.1 Oscillospiraceae bacterium
TATTTCACCGATGCACAGATGCAGTTTAAAGGCAACAGCGGTATGTGGATTGCTTCCATCCTGGTTGTTTCCATCAACACAGGTGCCTATATGGCAGAAAGTGTCCGCGGCGGCATTATGTCCATCGACCCTGGCCAGACCGAAGGCGCAAAAGCAATCGGTATGACACATCTGCAGACAATGCTTTATGTAATTCTGCCACAGGCGGTGCGTAACATCATTCCTCAGATCGGCAACAACTTTATCATCAACATCAAAGATACATCTGTTATGTTTGTTATCGGTTTTATTGATTTCTTTGCACAGCACAGAAACATTATCGGTGTAAACAACATGAGCTTCCAGTCTGCCACTATTGAAATGATTGGTTATCTCTGTCTTACACTTGCGGCAAGTTTCCTTCTCCGTGCAGTTGAAAGACGCATGGATGGTGCAGACAGCTATGAACTTGTGAACGTTGACCCATTGGTTATGACAGCAGGAACATACAGTCATCCTGACCGCAGCAATATCTTTGATGAACGCAGCAAGGAATATGACGGAAAGGACGGTAACTGATAATGAGCGAAGCTATTCTTAAAATCAATCATCTGTCCAAAGCATTCGGTAAAAACGTTGTTCTCCGTGATATCGACTTTACTGTGAACAAAGGGGATGTAATCTCCATCATCGGTGCTTCAGGCAGCGGCAAATCCACATTGCTCCGTTGCATAAACCTTTTGGAAACACCAACAAGCGGTCAGATTATCTATGGCGGCAAGGATGTTGCAACAGGCAAGGTGAACGCACCTGAATACCGCAGCCATGTTGGTATGGTTTTCCAGTCATTTAACCTTTTCAGCAATATGACAGTGCTGGAAAACTGTATGGTTGGTCAGATAAAAGTTCTCAAAAAAGATAAAGAAACAGCAAGAGAAGCTGCTATGTACTATCTGCAGAAGGTAGGCATGGCACCTTACATCAACGCAAAACCACGTCAGCTTTCAGGCGGCCAGAAACAGCGTGTTGCAATTGCGCGTGCACTTGCAATGAACCCTGAAATCCTTCTTTTTGACGAACCAACATCTGCACTTGACCCTGAAATGGTTGGCGAAGTTCTCAATGTTATGCAGACACTTGCTCAGGAAGGTATGACAATGCTGGTTGTAACCCACGAAATGGCTTTTGCCCGTGATGTAAGCAACCGCGTGGTTTATATGAAAGAGGGCGTTATCTGCGAAGAAGGTTCACCACAGCAGATTTTTGAAAACCCTCAAAGACAGGAAACAAAGGACTTCCTTTCACGCTTTATCAACAAATAAAAACATTAAAAAGGCATATCAAACCGATATGCCTTTTGTTGTGCAGAAAATTATGCTGTGATATAATATAATCAGTAAGATAAATTTGAATTTGTCGAACAGTTATCAAACTTTAATTTATCGCTAAAATCAATAATGGTATATTTAAGATTTATAAAATCCCGGGAGGTTTAGCTTGGAATACCTTCCGGGATTATTTTTGTTATAAATTATGTATACTGCAGTCTATTCTGCGGTCTAAATCTATCACATTCACAATACTAAAAAATGGCCATTTTTGCTGTTTTCAGCCAGTTTGACAACAAAAAAATCTGTGGTATTTTGTAAACATCGACATTAATCACACATCAGTTCTGCTTGCAACAGTATGCAGGACACACAGCAAAGGAGATGTTTTTATGAATACAATTTATTCTTTTCCGCAGCCTGAAAACGAAAAGGTGCAGACCTATGCAAAAGGCTCACCTGAACGTGAAAAAATCCAGGCAGCATTGACCGAAATCCGTGATATTGTTATGGAGGTGCCTGTAATCATCGACGGCAAGCCTGTATACACCGATGATGTTATGGAAATCACGGCACCTCACGACAATAAAAAGGTTATTGCCCGTGTGCATATGGCAGGAGAAAAGGAAATAGAGGCCGCCATAGAATCTGCTCTTAAAGCAAAAGAAAGCTGGATGCGTCTGCCTTGTGACCATCGTGCCGCCATATTCAACCGTGCTGCACAGCTTTTAAGCGAAAAATACCGCTATCAGATTAACGCCGCAAATATGGTGTGCCAGTCAAAAACTGTGCATCAGGCAGAGATTGACGCCGCATGTGAGTTGATAGACTTTCTGCGCTTCAACACCTACTTTATGAGCACAATCTATTCCCAGCAGCCGAACAGAACAGTGTCAAGTGTAAACCGTATGGAATACCGCCCTGTTGAAGGTGTTATCCTTGCCATTGCACCATTCAACTTTACTGCAATCGGCGGCAATCTGTGCACATCTCCTGCACTTATGGGCAATACAGTGCTGTGGAAACCAAGTGAATACGCAATTTTGTCCAGCTATATGTTTATGCAGATCCTTATTGAAGCGGGACTGCCTGATGGCGTTATCAACTTTGTGCCTTGTGCAGGGCCAAATCTTACCGAAACTGCTATCAAATCGGGAAATCTTGGCGGTATTCACTTTACAGGTTCAACAGGTGTTTTCAACACAATCTGGCGTCAGGTGGCAAACGGTATTGACGGACTTAAAGAATATCCACGTATGGTTGGTGAAACCGGCGGCAAGGACTTTTTGTTTGCCCACACAAGCTGCGACAAAAAAGCACTTATCACAGCACTTATCCGCGGTGCATTTGAGTATCAGGGACAGAAATGTTCTGCATGCTCCCGTGCATATATTCCGCAGTCTGTTTATGATGAAATAAAGGACGAGCTGGTTGAAAAAGTGGAAAACATCAAAATGGGCAGCCCTGAAGATTTTTCCAACTTTATGTGCGCAGTAATTCATGAACGCTCTTATAAAAATATCAAAGGCTATATCGACCGCGCAAAGCTGAGTGAAGATGCCGAAATTATTGCAGGCGGGGTATGCGACGACAGCAAAGGCTGGTTTGTGCGTCCTACAATTATCAAGGCAAAAACACCGCACTACGAAAGTATGGTTAATGAAATCTTCGGCCCTGTGTTGACAATTTATGTTTACGATGATGACAAGCTGGACGAAACACTTAAGCTGTGCAATGACACATCACCTTATGCCCTTACTGGTTCGGTTTTTGCAAGGGACAGATTTGTTATCGAGAAGATGCTCAATGCGCTTACATACGCTGCAGGCAATATTTATGTTAACGACAAAACCACA
>JAZOTI010000148.1:0-3978 GCA_045657565.1 Oscillospiraceae bacterium
TTGCTTCCATCATCACAGAACAGGAATACAATGTTAACGAACATCTGCAGAAATACGGCTGGGACAACACAAAAACATACAACCTTGTTGCAACAGACGTGTTCTATATTCCAATCACACCGGAAGATTACGACGAAGGTGGCCTGCGCGGTGCACTTTCCGGTGCTATCAATGCAAACTTCCCTGATATGATTATCGCAACAGGTAAACTCAACGATGTTGTATTTATTGAAGAAATTGTAGGTTAATTTTATGAATGAAAGTTTGATAGTAAAGAATATTGTCACAGCGGCACAGCCTTATCTTGAAGGTAAAACAGTTGAAGATCTGGTGGTTGGCATCTCTCTTATCTCCTGCCAGCTTTCCGACGGCAGTGTAGGTGTTTCCTACGTTCTCCGTCACGGTCTGCCACCTGCATGCAGTGCATTTGCATATGCCAAAAATGCTATCGGCAAACCTGCAGGTGAAATTGCAGCATGGCTTATGGAAAAGGACGATTATATTGGTCGTTCCATTGGTTCTGCGGTACTTTCCGCTGCAAGCCAGCAGATTGAAATTCCTGACGACAACAACCCTGACAAAATGTTCGGCATTGATTTTAACAGCGAAGACACAGTTGGCATGATTGGCCTTATCGGTCCTGTTGCAAAAGCATTGCAGAGCAGAGTAAAGGAAGTTATTGTTTTTGACGAAAGTGTTTCCGCTTTTGGCGGCAATGTTTCCATTCATCCGATGGATAAACAGGCAGAACTTTTGCCAAAATGCAACAAGATGATTATTACAGGCTCCAGCACAATCAATGGCAGCATTGACGGCCTGCTCAGTATGTGTCCGAATGCAACAGAAATTGCAATGGTTGGCTCATCCACACCAATGTATCCGCTTGGCTGGGCAGACACAAAGGTTACAAGCCTTTCAGGTTCCTGGTGGAAAAACGAAAATAAAGAAGAAATTTTCAAATCCATCAGCTGTGGCGGCGGTGTAATAGAGCTGGGCCCGTATATGCTTAAAAAAGCACTGAAAATCAAATAAAATGAAGTAATTTTTTATTTCTCCGTAAAACCCGACGGCTGTGTGTTGTGCACAGCTGTCGGGTTTTTATGTACAGGGGATATCACGGTATATGAAATTCTGCATATTAAATGTTTTTTGCCTGCCTTGATATGCTTTTGCAGAGGTGGGTTCCGGGATTTGTGCAAAAAGCATAGGTGACAAAAGTTTAACGTTTGCCCGGCAAAAAAGTGTGCAAATCTCACAAAATATTATGAAAGAAGATATTGACTTAAATTTGTAAGATGGTGTACAATTATATGTGAAAATCTGCATATTTTGTTGGAAAGATATGTGCTAATATTTAGATACACTGATTTTGTTATATAAAAAGGGGACGTTTGTATGGCATTTATAACAGGATATACGGTAAATGCCCAGCAAGAACCAAAAAACGAGCAGCATAACTATGGTCATATAATCATTGTGCTGTCCGGTGTGTGCAATGTAAACATCGGAAATCAGCAGTACAGCATCACACCGCAGTATGCCTGCTTTGTTCCGCCAAATGTCAGTCATGGTCTGGACTGCAGCGGAAACACCCTTATGCTTGATGTCCCGGAAGAAATGATAAAATCCACCGATCTTATGTTCCTTGCCGAAAACTGCGTGCTTGAAATCAACGAAAATTTAAGCCATCTGATTTCACTTATAAAATACGAAGTCGACAGCAAGAACTTTTCCAACAGCGAATCGTTACGTTATCTTTATTATTATTTGTATGACAAGTTTGTAGAGCAGTACCGCCTGCCGTCATTGCAGTACATACATGAAAACTACGCTGATGAAATCAGCATTGCCCAGCTTGCAGCCATTGAAAACTACAATGTTTCCTATTTTACAAGCTGGTTCAAAAAAAAGACTGGCTGTGTGCCAAGTGATTATCTCAAAATTGTCCGCATTGAAAAAGCAAAGGAAATTCTTGCAACCACCAAATACTGTGTTATAGATGTGGCTTTTCAGGTTGGATATAAAGACAGTTCCGCGTTTATACGTGCTTTCAGTGGTCTTGTAGGGGTTACACCCAACCAGTACCGCAAGCAGGCACTCGAAAATAAAAACAAAGCAAATATTTTATAAAAGGAAAGGAAGGAGAAATATGAGACTTCAAGAACACCCCATCTTAAACTTTGACAGAGGGGAAAAAGTTACTTTCTACTACAACGGTCAGGAAGTTGTTGGCTATACAGAAGAAACAATCGCAGCAGCTCTTCATGCAGCAGGCGTTCGTGCACTTGGCCACAGCCCTGAACTCCACAGACCAAGAGGCTTGTTCTGTGCTATCGGCAACTGTTCTTCATGCTTTATGACTGTTGATGGTCAGCCTAACGTTCGTGTTTGCGTAACAAAAGTTAAAGCTGGCATGAAAGTTGAAGAACAGAAAGGAAAGGGGGTTATCCTGGATGATTAAAGATGTAGAAATTCTCGTTATCGGCGGCGGTCCTGCTGGTTTGTGCGCAGCAACAGCAGCAGCTTCACTTGGTGCAAAAGTTCTCGTTTGCGAAAGAGACGATATCCCAGGTGGTCAGCTTGTAAAACAGACACATAAATTCTTTGGTTCCGAAAAACAGTACGCAGGCGACCGTGGTATTCACATTGGTCAGATGTTGGTTGAAAATGCTGTTAAAGACCCTAACATTGAAATCTGGACAGATTCAACAGTTTGCGGTATCTACGAAGACGGTATCGTAACAGTTCTCGTTGGCGAAAAACACGTAAAAATCAATCCTAAGAAAATCATCGTTGCAACAGGTGCATCCGAAAAATTCCTTGCATTCCCTGGCAACGACCTCCCAGGTATCTATGGCGCAGGCGCTGTTCAGACACTTATGAACGTTGCAGGCGTAAAACCTGCTGAAAGAGTACTTATGGTTGGTGCAGGTAACATCGGTCTTATCGTTTCCTACCAGCTTATGCAGGCAGGCGTTGAAATCGCAGGCGTTCTCGAAGCAGGTCCAAGAATCGGCGGTTACCTTGTACACGCATCCAAAATTGCTCGTCAGGGTGTGCCAATTCTCACAAAACACACAGTTAAAGAAGCTTACGGTGACGGCAAACTTGAAGGCGTTATCATCTGCGAACTTGACGACAAATGGCAGCAGATCCCAGGCACAGAAAAAGATATCAAATGTGATACTCTTTGTCTTGCTGTTGGTCTCTCCCCACTTACAGAACTTTGCTGGCAGGCAGGCTGTGAAATGAGATTCATCCGTGAACTTTCCGGTCACGTGCCACTTACAAACGAAAACCTTGAAACAACAGTTGCAGGCCTCTATGCTGCAGGCGACGTTTCAGGCGTTGAAGAAGCTTCCTCAGCTATGGTTGAAGGCCGTCTTGCTGGTTATGCAGCAGCAGAAAGCCTTGGCTATGAAGTTGAAAAAGCAAAAGCTCTTAAAGCAGATGCAGTAGCTGAACTTGGCGAACTGCGTTCCGGTCCTGCTGGCGAAAGAATCCTTGCAGGTATCAAAAAATCTGAAGCTATGTATGAAGAAGTGAAGGGAGGAAAATAAGCTATGTTGTATCAGAACGGTATTCCAACAAAAGAAGATATTATGGGCGTAACTCCTTCCGAGGAACGTTTTGCAAAAGGTGCGGTAGCAATCGTTGAATGCTTCCAGAAAATCCCTTGCAACCCATGTACAAAAGCATGTGTTAAAAACGCTATCAAAGTTGAACCAGACATCAACGAAGTTCCTGTTGTTGATTTCGACAATTGTAACGGTTGTGGTCTTTGCAACACAAGATGTCCTGGTCTTGCAATTTTTGTTGTAGATAAAACATACAGCGAAACAGAAGCTCTCGTTAAACTGCCATTTGAATATCTCCCTGTACCACAGAAAGGTCAGGTTGTTTGCGGTCTCGACCGTGAAGGCAAAGAACTCGGCTGGTTCCCAGTTGTTCAGACATTCTCCGGTGGCAAGAAAAACA
>JAZOTI010000149.1:0-4364 GCA_045657565.1 Oscillospiraceae bacterium
GGAAACAAGTTCCCATGGAGCGTGCATAGAAATTACAGGCACACCAATGTCAACTGTTGTAACGTCAGCTTCTGCAATGTAACGAGCAACTGTGCCGCCGCCGCCCTGGTCGATTTTGCCGAGTTCCTGGCTCTGCCAGCAAACACCTTTGGAATCAAAGAGTGCAATAACTTCTGCCATGAATTCTGCACCACAGTCGTTTGTGCCGCCTTTGCCGCCTGAACCTGTGTATTTTGTAAGAACTGCACCTTTGTTGAGGTAGCAGGAGTTTCTTGCTTCGTATGCATCTGCAAATGTTGGGTCATAAGCAGCACCAACGTCAGCAGAGAGACATTTGGACTGGTTGAGTGCTACATAACCATTTACACCCTGCATAAGTGCGAGGTTGTGGATGTAGTTGATGAAGAAGTCTGCGCAGAGACCTGTTGCGCCTGCAGAACCGATTTCTTCTTTGTCAGCAAAAATTGTAACTGTTGTTTTTGTTGGGTTCTTTGTTTCAAGTTCAGCCATAAGAGATGTGTAAGCACATACTCTGTCGTCGTGACCGTAACCTGCAATCATGCTTCTGTCAAAGCCAACGTCTCTTGCTTTGCCTGCAGGAACAACTTCGATTTCTGCACGGAGGAAGTCTTTTTCTGTAAGGCCGTATGTTTCGTTGAGGTAAACGAGAGTTGCAAGTTTAACTGCTTCGCCAACTTCGTCAGCACCTTCACCTGCGAATGGAAGGCTGTTTACGATAACGTTCATTTCTTCACCGCGGAGGACATCGTTCATTCTGCGTTCTCTCTGGTCTTTTGCAAGGTGTGGGAGAAGGTCAGAGATGTAGAAAACTGGATCGTTTTCGTTTTCACCGATGTTGAGTTCAACAAAGGAACCGTCTTCTCTGTAGATTACGCCGTGGATTGCAAGAGGCATTGCTGCCCACTGATATCTTTTTACGCCACCGTAGTAATGTGTTTTGAGGTAAGCAAGTTCATTTGATTCGTACATTGGCATTGGTTTGAGGTCAAGGCGTGGTACGTCAATATGGCTTGCAACAATGTGTGTACCGTTGTCTACTGTAAGCTGACCGATTGTGGAAAGCATAAGTGCACGGTTGCGGTTGTTAACGTAAACTTTGTCACCTGCTTTGTACTGTTTGCATGGGCAGTATTCTGTGTAGCCGTTAGCTTCTGCCATTTTGATAATGTTGGAAACGGATTCTCTTTCTGTTTTGCTGTTGGACAAAAATTCTTTGTAAGCTTCGCAGAAAGCAACGCTTTTTTCCCACATTTCAGGATTGGATTTAGAAATGTGTTCTACAGAATAGGTAAGTTCTTTCTGTAACTCTTTTGCACTTTTCATTTTTTATTCTCCTTCTGTTTTACTGTTATATAACAGCGTATAGTTGCTATACGCTTTATTTATTTTGTAAACGTAGTTATTCATCTGTGTGTACGGGAACTCGGTTAAGTATTCCTGTCCGCTTTCACTGAGAAGTCTGTCTACGGTTCCCCATCCGCTGTGATAAGCCGCTGCAGCTGTATCAACATGGTTGTTGTATCTTTCCATACATCTGGAGAGATAATAAGCACCAAAACGGATGGATGTGTCGGGATTGTAAAGGTCTTCAAACACAATATCTTCCTTTGGACACATTTTAAGTTTCAGCCATGCAAAGGTTTCTTCGGTAATCTGTGTAAGTCCTATGGCGTTGGCTGAGGATTTTGCGTATTTGTCAAAACCACTTTCTGTTCTGATAAATGAGAGCAAAAGGTATTTGTCGATATTGAATTCTTCTGCGTATTTTTCAACGCTTTCCATATATTTGAGAGGATATGATGCTTTTCTGATTTTCATATACTGTTCGCACCCGAACCTGTATACAGCATACCCTATAATTACAACAATAGCAATGAGAATTAATCTTTTTAAGATTTTAATGATAAATCCTCTCCTATTCTTTTTCCAATGTTCTCAAAGCATAGTCACCCTGATACTCAAGCTGTGCCACACTTCCGTTATTGTAGATTACAAAATCTGCCTTTGCCAGCAAAATCTCCTGCGGCGTCTGTTTATCAATTCGGTTTTTTGCCTGCTGAACAGATATGCCGTCTCTGCCCACCAGTCTGCCGTACTGCAGATTGCGGTCAGAAACCACAACAATGAATTTATCACAGTACTGTTCAAAATCGTGTCCGATTATAACTGCACCGTCCACAAAAACTATATTTTGCTGCGCTTCGTCTATTGTGCTGAGAATTTTACGGATTATAAAAGGATGTGTTATATCTGTCAGTTTCTGCAGGCTTTCACCGTCCGCAAACGCACGCTGTGCAAGCAAAGCTTTGTTTACAACGCCATCACAGAGAACATCATTGCCGAAAACTTCGCATAGCTGCATCTGACATTCAATATCACTGTGAATTTCCGCAGCTACTTTATCACAGTCGATAACTGTGTACCCTTGAGAAGCATAATATCTGCCAAGGTGGGATTTGCCGCATCCGCTGTGCCCTGTTATTGCCACAACTGTCTTGTTGTTTCTCATAATTATAAATTCACCACTCTAAATTCTGCGCTTCTGAGCAGTCGGTTATACACCGCAAGCCCTACATCATCCATTGTAGGCATAACGGCATAAGCCTTCTGTGCGCCGATTTCATCAAGTTTTCTCAATGATGTAAACAGATTTGCAGCCTGACTTGCGCTGTCGTTTTCTCTGCCATACACTACACACTGACAATCCAGTTTATCTGCATATTCTTCAAAACAGAATGCAACTGCACCGTCTTTTTCAACCTGTTCCTTATATTTTTCAAAGGATGCATTGATTATTGTCACTTCGCATTTAGGTGCATAGTGCTTGTGTTTAAGCCCCGGTGAAAGCACCTTGTCATCGCTCATAAGTTCTTCGGTAATACCTTTGGAAAGTTTTACTTCCTTGCCAAGAACTTCGCTTATCTGTTTCTGTGTAACATAACCCGGACGGAAAATCACAGGCTGTTCTTCCACCAGTGAAACAACGGTGGATTCCACCCCTACCTTGCAGCTTCCGCCATCTATTATCATAGGTATGCGCCCTTTTAAATCTTCATACACATACTGTGCATTTGTAGGGCTTGGTCTGCCTGAACGGTTTGCAGAAGGACCTGCAAGAGGAAGCCCTGTTTTTGAAATAATTTCAAGAATAACAGGTGTCTGAGGCATACGGATACCCACAGTATCAAGACCTGCACTTACCGCATCAGGGATAAGGTCTGCCTTTTTGAGTATCATAGTCAGTGGTCCAGGCCAGAATTCGTTTGCAAGCTTCATTGCATCTTCCGGGATTTCTGCTGCAATTCTGCCAAGCATATCATAGTCACAGATGTGGACAATAAGCGGATTGTCCATCGGTCTTTCCTTGGCTTTGAAGATTGCTTCACAGGCACAGGAAGAAGTTGCATCGGCAAAGAGACCGTATACAGTCTCTGTAGGCAATGCAACAACCTGTTTGTTATTGAGATATTCACAGGCTGTTTCCACAGCCTGCTGTGAAGGTTTAGCCAGTAAAGTTTCCATTAGTTTTCCTCTGCTCTTTTAAGCTTTTCAGCCTGGTCAACAGTTACAAGGCTGTCGATAACTTCATCAAGGTCACCGTTCAGAATCTGTTCAAGGCGGTAAAGTGTAAGACCGATACGGTGGTCGGTCAGACGACCCTGAGGATAGTTGTAGGTTCTGATACGTTCACTTCTGTCACCTGTACCAACCTGGCTTTTTCTGTTTTCAGCCTGTTCTGCATCCTGTTTTTCTTTTTCAATATCGTAAAGACGGCTGCGAAGAACTTTGAGAGCTTTATCTTTGTTTTTGTGCTGTGAACGTTCGTCCTGACATTCAACAACAAGACCTGTAGGAAGGTGTGTCACGCGGATAGCAGAAGAAGTTTTGTTGATATGCTGACCACCCGCACCGGATGCACGGAATGTATCAATTTTCAAATCTGCAGGGTTGATTTCAATTTCAACATCATCAACTTCCAGCATTACAGCAACTGTAACTGTGGAAGTGTGGATACGACCCTGGGTTTCTGTGTCTGGAACACGCTGAACACGGTGAACGCCGCTTTCAAATTTGAATCGGCTGTAAACGCTGTCACCTTCGATGGAGAAAGAAACTTCCTTGAAACCGCCAAGTTCTGTTTCGTTAAGGGAAAGAATTTCGGTTTTCCAGCCCTTGCTGTCAGCATACATATTGTACATACGGTAAAGGTTGTAAGCAAAGAGAGCAGCTTCTTCGCCGCCTGCACCGCCGCGGATTTCGATAATAACGTTACGGTCATCATCTTCATCTTTAGGGAGAAGCAGAATTTTAAGCTCTTCGCCGTATTTTTCCATTGCTTCCTT
>JAZOTI010000150.1:0-2822 GCA_045657565.1 Oscillospiraceae bacterium
GATCCGACTTTATAACTTTTTTTTATGAGAATGAGAAAAGGTTATAGCTGTCTGTGCGTAAAAAACAGGTGACAAAATCAATAATGCAGTTTATTAAATTGCTTTATAATAATAAGATTTTCTTACATATGTAACATATGAACATATGTGAGAAACCTTGTTGGAATAACAATTTTTATAAAATTGCCAAAAATTGAAAGGGGATTAAAAATGAAAAAACTCACAGAAATCCGTTGGCACGGTAGAGGTGGCCAGGGTGCTAAAACAGCTTCCCTCCTCCTTGCAGACGTAGCATTCAGCACAGGTCTCTACATTCAGGGTTTCCCAGAATACGGTCCTGAAAGAATGGGTGCTCCAATCACAGCTTACAACAGATTGTGCAACGAACCACTCCGCGTTCACTCCAACATCTACTACCCAGACTACGTAGCAGTTGTTGACGAAACATTGCTCGCTTCTGTTGACGTAACAGCAGGTCTTAAAAAAGAAGGCGCTATCGTTATCAACACAGCTAAAAACCCAGAAGAAGTTCTTCCATTGCTCAAAGGCTACGAAGGCAAGGTTTACACAATCGATGCTGCAAAAATTTCTCTTGCAACAATCGGCAAAAACATTCCAAACACACCAATGCTCGCTGCAGTAGTTAAAGCAAGCGGCGTTATGAGCGAAGAAGAATTCCTTGGCAACATGGAATCTTCCCTCAAACACAAATTTGCATCTAAACCAGAAGTTATCGAAAGCAACATGGAAGCATTGAGAATTTCCCTTAAGGAGGTAAAGCTTTATGAAAGATAATTTGATGAAGCACATTAACGAACAGAACGCTTGGCACGAACTTACACCAGGCGGTATGATCTACGGCTCCGGCAACTCCGAACACTTCAACACAGGTGAATGGAGAGTTGCTATCCCAACATTTATCGAAGACAAATGCAAACAGTGCTTGCTCTGCGTTCCAGTTTGTCCAGACAGCTCTATTCCAGTTGTAGATTCAAAACGACTTGACTTTGACTTTGAACACTGCAAAGGCTGTGGTATCTGCTACAAAGTATGTCCATTTGATGCAATCACATTCAAGAAAATCGGCGAATAGGAGGAAATATTAAATGGCTATCAGAGAAAGATTATCCGGTAACGAAGCAGTTTCCATAGCTATCAGACAGGTTAACCCAGATGTTATGGCTGCTTTCCCAATTACACCATCAACAGAAATTCCACAGTTTATCTCCCAGTATGTTGCTAACGGCACAATTGATACAGAATTCGTAGCAGTTGAATCCGAACACTCCGCAATGTCTGCATGTATGGGTTCCCAGGCTGCTGGTGCTCGTACAGTTACAGCAACATCCTCCTGTGGTCTTGCACTTATGTGGGAAATGCTCTACGTAGTAGCTTCCGCACGTCTCCCACTTACACTTTGCTGTATCAACCGTGCTCTCACAGGTCCTATCAACATCAACAACGACCACTCCGACTCTATGGGTGCTCGTGATGCTGGCTGGATCCAGATCTATGCAGAAAACGCACAGGAAGCATACGACAACTACATTCAGTGTGTAAGAATCGGTGAACACAAAGACGTTCAGCTCCCAGTTATGGCTTGTCAGGACGGCTTTATCACATCCCACGCTGTAGAAAACATCCTTCTCCTTGAAGATGCAGAAGTTAAAGCATTCGTTGGCGAATACGAACCAGAAAAATACCTTCTTAACGAAAAAGAAGCTGTTTCCATGGGTCCTTACGACATCGCTAACTACTACATGGAACACAAATATCAGCAGAAAGTAGCTCTCGACAACTCTAAAGCAGTTATCTACGAAGTTGCAGCTGAATTTGAAAAACTCTCCGGCCGTAAATACGGCATGATCGAAGAATACATGATGGAAGATGCAGAATATGCAATGGTTATCATCGGTTCTTCCGCAGGTACAGCTAAAGACGCTGTAGACAAAATGAGAGCAGAAGGCAAAAAAGTTGGTCTCGTTAAAGTTCGTGTATACCGTCCATTCCCAGAAGAAGAAATGGTTAAAGCTCTTTCCGGCATGAAAGGCGTTGTTGTTATGGACAAAGCTGAAGGTTACTCCGCAATCGGCGGTCCTTTGGGTGCTGACGTTAAAGCAGCTCTCTTCGGCAGAACAAACGCTGTAGTGCTCAACATCGTTTACGGTCTTGGTGGTCGTGACGTTAGAGTTGAATCCATCGAAGAAGCTTACGGCAGACTCTTTGAAGCTGTTGAAGCAGGTTGCGTACCATTCGGTTACGACTACCTTGGTTTGAGAAAGTAGGAGGTATAGACAATGGCTTATAATTTTAAACAGGAAATGAATAAACCTGAACGTCTTGCTGGCGGTCATAGACTTTGTGCTGGCTGCGGCGCAGGTATCGCAGTTAGAGGCGTTATGAGAGCTTTGAAACCAGAAGACAAAGCAGTTGTTTGCTCCGCTACTGGTTGTTTGGAAGTTTCTACATGTCTCTACCCATACACAGCTTGGAATGATTCTTTCATCCACTCTGCATTTGAAAACTCTGCTGCTACAGTAAGTGGTTCTGAAGCTGCTTACATCGCACTCAAAAAACGCGGCAAAGTTAACGGCACATACAAATTCATCGCATTCGGCGGCGACGGCGGTACATACGATATCGGTTTCCAGTCCCTCTCCGGTGCTATGGAACGTGGCCATGACATGGTTTATGTTTGCTACGACAACGGCGCTTACATGAACACAGGTATCCAGAGATCTTCCGGTACACCTATGTATGCTGAAACAACAACATCTGCTGTTGGTAAATGCAGCCCAGGTAAAAAACAGATCCGTAAAGAC
>JAZOTI010000151.1:0-16107 GCA_045657565.1 Oscillospiraceae bacterium
TGATTTTTGGACCTCTTTCGCCGGAGAGAACATCCACAACGTAAACTTTGATGTGGTCGCCGATTGCAAATTCTTCACCAGGAATCTGTTCGTCTTTAGGGAGGATAAATTCGTTGTTGCCAACCTGGAGAACCAAAGCCTGGCTTTTTGCATTCTGTCTGAGCACAACACCTGTGATGATTTCCTGTGCTTTGCTCTGCATTTCTTCAAAGAGCTGTGCTTTTTCTGCTTCTTTGATACCCTGTTTGATTACGTTTTTAGCAGCACCGATTGCGATGTAGCCAAAATCCTTTGTTTTGAGAGGAAGAGCAATTTCGCCGCCGAGTTTGGAGCGGGATTTGAGTTTTCTTGCTTCTTCAAGGGAGATTTCTGTATCTGGGTCTTCAACTGTTTCAACAATCTGTTTTACCACATATACAGCAAATTTCTGTTTGTCGCAGTCTGCCATAACTGTAACGTTGCCTTCGTAACCAAGGTCTTTTTCAACAGCAACTTCCATTGCTTTTGTGATTTTTTCGAGAAGCACTTCTTTTTTGATGCCTTTTTCTTTCTCGATAATATTCAAAGCTTCGAAAAATTCTTTATTCATTTTTCTTTATATCCTCCTAAAATAAGTTTTCGTCGTCTGTAAGTTTGATGAATGATGTATCTTTAAGGTTAATCTGACGTTCTGTGCCATCGCAGTTGAGTGTAACCACACCGTCGGTGCAGCCAACGATAATACCGCGGATTTCTCTGAGACCGTCTTCTGTAGGTCTTATCATTTTGGCAAGAGCTTCTTCGCCTTTTTTAGCTTCAAAATGGAATTCTTTTGTCATTTTTCTGCCAAGACCTGCAGAGGAAACTTCCAGCCAGTAAGCCTGACTGATAGGGTCTGCTTCGTCAATCATAGGGTCAACTGTACGGGAGAGGTTTTCGCAGTCTTCAATAAAGATGCCGCCCTCTTTGTCGATGAAAATTCTGAGGAACCAGTCCGGACCTTCCTTTTCAAAACGAACATCCCAGAGAATAAGTCCCATCTGTTCACAGACAGGTTTTACAATTTCTTCAACAATATCTGTCGCTTTTCTTCCTTTAGCCAAAGTGATATACCTCCTTGTTTGTTTTGCTAAAAACAAGAGAGTGGGTTGCCCCACTCTCCTTTACTCAAAATATTACACTAGTTACTATATCACAACAAAATCAATATTGCAATAGTTTTTTGATATTTTCCTTTTATATATTGTAAATTTATATATAAATATTAGAATACCCATTCGCCGTCAGAGAAAATCTGTACTTCTTCACCATCATGTGTGATACCAACGATGTTCATATCTTCACTGCCAACCATAACGTCTTCGTGAATTACAGAAATGTTGATGCCTTTTGCTTTAAGCTGTTCTTCGTCCATATCGCTGCCGCCTTTTACGCAGTCAGGATATGCTGCACCGAAAGCGATGTGGCATGCTGCGTTTTCATCAAAGAGTGTGTTGTAGAACAGTACGTTCTGGCGGTTGATTGGGCTGGATGCAGGAACAAGTGCAATTTCGCCGATAGATACTGCGCCTTCGTCGCTTTCAAGCAGCTGCTTAAGCAGGTCTTTACCAACTCTTGCATCGTATTCAACTACTTTACCATCCTTGAATGTAACAACAAAGTCTTCGATAAGGTTGCCGTTGAATACGTAAGGTTTTGTACCGTAAACAATGCCGTTTACATTGTCTTTATGTGGTGCTGTGAAGATTTCTTCAGTTGGCATATTTGCAATAAATTCAATGCCTTCAACTGTGTATGGTTTTCCGCCTGTTGTGTAGTCCTTGCCACCGCCCCAGATGCAGTCTTCAGCAAGACCAACGTGGAGGTCTGTACCGTTTTTGCTTGTGAGGTGAACTTCTTTAAGGTTGAGGCTGTTGAGTCTGTTGCGGCGTGCCATCTGTTTGTCTGTATATTCTTTCCAGTTTGCTACAGCGTCGCCTTCCACACGGCTTACCTTGAAGATTGTATCCCACAGTTTTTCAACTGCCTGTTCAACAGGAAGTTCAGGGAACACTTTTTTAGCCCATGCTTCGGATGGAATTGCAACGATGGACCACTGAACACGGCTGTTCATTGTGTAGTCACGGAATTCTTTTGTTGCAGCAGAATTAGCCTTGCCTATTGCATCAATTTTTTCAGTATCAAGACCTTTGTAGATTTCAGGGTCTTCACTGAGGATGTGCAAAAATGCAGCGCTGCCTTCAGTGTTTACATAGTTGAGCATCTGAATTTTCTGCCATTCTTTTATATTGCACATTTCTTCCTTGCTGCCTTTTTCCATACGGATTCGGTTGAGTTTTTCATCGTGATAAAAAACCACAACTTCCTTTGCGCCTGCATCGTATGCTACATCAGCACATTCCCTTGCAAGTTCTGCACCATTAAGTGGTGAACGGATAACAAGTGTCTGACCTGGCTGAACATTGATGCCGATTCTCACAGCCATTTCTGCATATTTTCTGAGCATTGCTTTTTCCATTTTTATTCCTCCGTTGTTTTAAAGTTGTTTTAAAATGGTAATATTATAATTTAAACTATAATATCACATAAGTTCATTAAAAGCAAAATATTTTAGTTGACTAAAGAAATTTTTCCGTTTACAATACTCATAAGTAATATTCTAAAATTTATGAGGAGTTATTCAATATGAAAGCAAGAATCCCAAAACACAGAGAATTTATCATTCAGTTTGCTGAAGATTACGAAAAACAGGAAGAATGCTGGGGCAAACTTCAGGAAATCATGGATGAATACAAAAAACAGGGTAAATCTGTTTATACAAAAACATTTATCGAAGACAACGAAGAAAAAGTTAAAGCTTTGCAGGCTGAATACGAATTCACATACACAATCGAAGAAAAATAAAAGCTTCACCCGTGCAGAGTCACGGGTGTTTTTTTGTCTGAACGTTATATGAATTCTTCTTTTTTATTGTTTTTTCAACACAAATTTTTATTAGTATATTCTATAACAAAACATAAAAAGGAGTTTATATGTCAAAAATAATTTCCACAATCAAAAACCTTAAGGTTTCAACTTTTCTGCTGCTTGTTGTTGCAGGTGTTATAAACGCTTTTGGTGTAACGCTGTTTCTGTACCCTGTAAAACTTTACGACAGCGGTATCTCCGGCACATCAATGCTTCTGGCACAGCTTACACCGGAAAACCTTACACTTTCGGTTTTTCTTATCATTCTCAACTTTCCGCTGTTTATCTACGGCCTTAAAAAGCAGGGTGCAGAATTTACAATATATTCCCTTTTTGCTGTTACCGTTTATTCCGTTGCTTCCTGGCTTATAACTGATATTCTGCCAATTGACGTAAGCTTTGCTTCCCCTCTTGCAGGGCAGGATTTGCTGCTTTGTGCTTTGTTCGGTGGTATGATTTCCGGTATCGGCAGCGGGCTTACAATCCGTCTTGGCGGTGCAATTGACGGCATTGAAGTTATGGCGGTTATCTTTGCAAAGAAGCTGAATCTTACCGTTGGCACATTTGTAATGATGTACAATGTTGTGCTTTACATAATCTGCGGCATTATGCTTGACAGCTGGATTCTGCCACTTTATTCCATTGTTACATATATGGCAGCGCTCAAAACAATTGACTTTGTGGTAGAAGGCGTGGACCGTTCCAAAGCCGCAATGATTATTACCGGTATGCCTGACGAAATCTGTGCAGCTTTGTCGGAAGAATTCGGCAGTGGTGTGACAAGGCTTTCTGCAATGGGCGGTTATTCCAATCAGCCTAAAACCGCTGTATACTTTGTGCTTAACCGTTTTCAGATTAGCAGGATGACAAATATAGTGCACAAAATTGACAGATACGCATATATTTCCATTACAGAAGTTGCAGACGTTTTTAAAAACAACACGGAATCTTACTGATTTATAATATAAAAAAACAACCAACCCCGGAGGGTTGGTTATTTTTTATTCAACAGTTTTTACATCTTTAAGTTTTGCCACAAGTACAAATCTGCCGTTTTCGTGGTGATAGGAACAGGTTGAAAGGGTTATAAGCTTATCATCCTGTGTGATTTCAACACCGCTGTCGTATACAGATGCTTCTGTTATGCCTTTTACATATTCATCAAAGCTTTCGTCGGTAACATCACCAATGTATTTATAATACTCAAACAGACCTTCTCTTTCGGCATCGTAACGGATTTCTGTGTAGAAAGCAGAAACGACCTCGTATGTGCGAATCTGGGTAAGTGTATCAAAACAGATTTCAGGATGCTGTTCCCAATAGTCTTTGTTCTTATAGTTGTGCAGTGTTGCAAACATTGTGCCGTTGTTCATATGATGGCCGTAAATCATCACAAGACGGCTGTCCTCATTGCAGGCAGCGTCCATAAAAGGGGTTCCGCTGATTGCATAGCTGCCCTCAAAGGTTCTGCGGAGATAGTATTCGGGGTTTTCCGGTGTGTGCATAACAGGATAGTCCAGTTTGGTGCCGGGAATTTTTATCCACCCTATAAAGTCGCTGTTTTTCTCTTTGAGGCGACCATAATACGCCAGCAAGGTTTCTGCATCTTCTGCAGTCACATCGCCTTCCACCATCTGTGGCATATCGGAAGCAAGGTCTTCAAAAAACTCCTGTTCCTTTTCTCCCTGCAGCCAGCTTTTTGCAAACATAAAACCCGAAAACACAAATACTGCAGCAAAAACAACAATCAGAACCGATAGCAGCCTGTCTGATTTTTTCTTTTTGCGTTTTTCTTTATCCGCCATATTATTTGTTCAGTTTAGCAAGGAAACGTTCAACGTTGATAACAGCTCTTGTGTGTTCGCCTTCACCGATAAGCACGCCGTCTTCGTATGCTTTGATAACAAAGTCGTACATTCTGCCTTCCTGTTTAACAAGTGTTGCTTCAACGGAAACAGTAGCGCCAACTTTTGTTGCTTTAAGATGTGTTGTGCCAACTTTTGTACCTACGCTGCTTTCGCCTTCGTTAAGGTCTGCATCCATAAGTGTTTTTGCTGTGTCTTCCATGCAACCGATAAGTGCAGGTGTACCAAACACATCAAGTGTGCCGCTTGCAAATTTTGAAGCAGTCATATCATTTGTAACAACATAAGTTTTTGTAAGAGTTCTCATAGTAAAACCTCGCTTTATTTATTTCATAACTACCTTTTCGTCTTCTATATCAAGGTAGACAGAGTCATCAGCTTTTATTTTACCATTAAAAATCCCCTCTGACAAGAAATTTTCTATTGTATTGCTTATTTCTTTTCTCAATGGACGCGCACCGTAACTGCTGCTGTAACCCTTGCGGGAAATATACTCCATAAGCTGCGGACTGCAGTCAAAGTTTATGTGGATATTCTCCATTCGTTTTTTAAGCTGTGCAATCATAAGCTGCGCTATTTTTCCCACATTTTCAACCGTAAGCGGGTCAAAGGTAATAATCTCGTCAATTCTGCCGATAAATTCGGGAGAAAAACGCTGTTTTACCGCTTTGGATACTCTTTTTTGCATAATCTGCTGTCTTGTTACAGAATTCGCGGCAAATCCCATTTCCCCCGCTGTTGAAGTTATATCCGCTGCACCTACGTTTGATGTCATTATAATGACCGTATTTCTGAAACTGATTTTTTTACCCTGACTTGTTGTGACAAAACCCTCATCAAGTATCTGCAGCAGAATATTGCACAAATCCGGATGAGCTTTTTCAATTTCATCAAACAGCACAACACTGTAGGGGCGGTTCACGAGTTCCTTTTCCAGTTTGCCGCCATCTTCATACCCCACATATCCGGGCGGCGAACCTATAAGCTTGCTGACATCATTTTTTTCACTGTATTCGGAACAGTCAATGCGCACAATTGATTTTTCGTCCCCGTATATACATTTTGACAGGACCTTGCAGGTCTGTGTTTTGCCCACCCCTGTGGGCCCGAGAAAAAGAAATGAAGCAATTGGCCTGTCCTGTTCGGTAATGCCGGCACGCCATTTTTTCATTGCCGCTGCAACAGCCTTAACCGCAGTTTCCTGACCGATAATATCCTTCATAAGATTTTGTTCAAGGTCACTGAAATCTTTTTTATCCTGTTTTGAAATCTGTTCAAGGGGTATTCCTGTGCGGTCGCTGACCACCTTTGCGGTAAAATCCTTTGTCAGGCGGTCAATTCCTTCCAGCTTTGCTTTTGCACAGGCTTCATCCATCAGGTCCACAGCCTTATCAGGCAGAAAACGAGCCTGAATATACCTTTGCGAAAGTTTCACCGCTGCCTGCACCGCATCCTCTTCAATTGTTATTCCGTGGTGCATTTCATATCTGCTTTTAAGTCCGCTTAATATTTTCACAGCCGAATCCGTATTGGGTTCTGCAACAACAACTTTGGAAAAACGGCGTTCAAGCGCTGAGTCTTTTTCGATTATTCTGCGATATTCATCGTATGTGGTTGCACCGATAACCTGTATCTGTCCCCTTGCAAGGGCAGGTTTGAGAATACTTGCGGCATCTATTGCACCTTCCGCTGCACCTGCGGAAGCTATGATATGGATTTCGTCTATAAACAGGATTGTATCCCTGTCTCCGCTGACTTCATCCACAATATTTTTTACTCTTTCTTCAAAATCACCGCGGTATTTTGTGCCCGCTATAAGCTGGGTTATATCCAGCGACCAGATTGTTTTGTTCCACATTTCATCGGGTGCTGTGCGCTGTGCAATCATATTGGCAACACCCTCCACAATTGCGGTTTTGCCCACACCTGCTTCTCCTACAAGGCATGGATTGCTCTTTTGCCTGCGCATAAGAATTTCCAGCACGCGACGTATTTCACTGTCTCTTTCAATGCAGGGGTCAAAAGCATTCTGATGTGCCTGCTTAATCAGATTTTTTGCGTACTTTTCGAGGGTTTTATACTCCTTTTTGCTTTCGTCTTCCTTTTTTATCTGCTGAATGGGCAGATTGCCGAACTTGCGGCAAATTCGGTTTATCTCCTTTTCAAATTTTTCAAAATCCGATGCAAACAGGGCAAGAAGCTGTTTTGCAATACATTTTTCATTGCCCAGCATGGCAAGGATAATTTCACCTGCATCCACCGTCATTTTGCGGTTTGTCTGCGCAATGATATTTGCGTTTTTGAGCACCGTAACCGCATTGATGGACAAGTCCTCGTGAGTGAGGCTGCTGTGAGGACCTGTGCCCATGACAGAAACCACAGCATTATATACAACCTGAAAACTCACTCCCATGCTTTCCATAAGGTCATTGACATCGTTTTTGCCCTGAGAAAGAATCCCCAAAAGCAGATGCTCTGTGCCTACTGTTATATGCCCCAGTTTTTCAGCAGTATCTATACCTGCATTTACGCTTCTGTTTGCGTTTTCCGAAAAATTTTTGAATTTATACATTATCTGTTACCTTTACAATTTATGCGGTGAAAAACACCTGTATAAATTATTGTACGGCACAAAAAAAATAAGCCGGCATAAACCGGCTTAAAGTTGGTAAAATTTTCAGTATTACTGGTTGATTGCTTCTCTGATAGTCTGTGCAATCTGGTCTGGGCAGCTTGTTGCTCTTGGACCGCAGCAGATGCCTGCCATTCTTTCAGCTGCATCTTCAGCTTTCATACCTTTGAGCAAAGCCATGATGCCTTTGAGGTTGCCGTTGCAGCCGCCGATAACTTCAACATCTTTGATGATGCCATCTTCGATTACAACTTTTGTGCTTTTGGAGCAAACGCCCTGATTTCTTCTTATGTATTCCATCGGTATTATCCCCCATATAAAATTATTTCTAATATATATTATCAAAACTACAGATAAATTGCAACCTGTTTTGTAACTGTATTACAATTGACAGTAACGATAAAAACATTTAAAATATTTATTACCGCATTTATCAGAAAAAGGGGGAAAGCAGATGAAATATACACTTTTGAAAACAGGTGCAGCAGGGATAAGTGTGCCTGAATGTGTTTTTGACAATCTGCACGACTGCAGTGGCAATGACCTTAAAGTTGTGCTCTATATCATCCGCACAGAAAACACCGACCCTCTTAAAATAAGCAGCGATTTGAACATAAGCCATTCCGCTGCAAATTCTTCATTGCTTTACTGGGCTGACAAAGGCCTTGTACTCGCAGAAGAAGAAAGCGCAAAACCTGCAAAGAAAAAAAGTTCCCTCACCAGCGAGATTGTGGCAACACTTTCAAGCGATCCCGGTGTTCAGGCTCTTGTTAAAAACCTGCAGATAATTTTTGGCGGTTCTGTAAACGAAAAATACACCAATAAATTCTTATCCCTTTATCTTGAAGAATCCATCCCTGTGGATGTTATCCTGCAGATAGCACAGCATCATATCACAACGGGTATGGACAACCCTGCATATATTATAAAGGTAATACGTTCCTGGCATTCAAAACTTGGACTTACCACCGGCAGAGAGGTTGATGAATACCTTGCACTGGAAGCAAAACGCGAAAAAGTGTACGCAAAGGTATGCGAAATTTTCAAAATCACACCTGAACAGCTTAAATCCAGCGATAAAAAGCTTATCGACCGCTGGCAGGAAAAATTTAATATGAGCTTTGAAATGATCGAAGAAAGCCGTGTGCGTGCAGGAAATCTTGCAAGTATTCCTTACTGCAACGGCATACTGAAATCCTGGTCACAGAAAGGCTATGCTTCCCCTAAAGACCTTGATGCCGTTATTGTAAACATCACAGAAAGCAAACGCAATATAGATTCACAGCAGGATACTCCTGCAAGAAAAATCCGCAAAGTTCCTACACTTAAAGACTGACAAGGAGAAAAGATATGGCAATAAACACCGAAAACATATCAAGTGCCAATGATACCCTTGCACGCCGCAGACAGATTAACACAACGATTATGATGCGCCGTCAGCAGGAGGTTTTTGCCCTTGCACCTGAAATTGAGGAACTTGGATATGAAATGACCGGCCTCGGCGTTGACTACGCTATGGCGAGAATGGCTAAAAACGAAGAAAAAGCCGCTGAAAAAAAAGCAGAAATGCTTGCTGTTCAGCAAAAAAGAAAAGATATGCTTGTGCAGCTTGGCTTTGCAGAAGATTACCTTGAACCTGTTTACACCTGCAGTATCTGCAAAGACAAAGGCTTTGTGGACGGCAAAATGTGCACCTGCCTGAAACAGGAAATTATAAAACAGCGCCAGAATATGCTCACAGCACTTTCCCCTGCACCTAAAACAACATTCGAAGGTTTTTCCCTTAATAAATATCCTGATGTTACCGACAAAAACGGCATAAACCCAAGAGAACAGATGTCAGGCATTCTCAGCTACTGCCGTCAGTATGCGGAAGGTTTCCACAAAAACCGTCCAAGCATACTTATGCTTGGTTATTCCGGACTTGGCAAAACACATCTTTCCTGCGCAATTGCTGATGTATGCATTAAAAAAGGCTTTGTTGTTATGTATGCAAGCAGCCAGAGCCTGTTTGAACAGATTGAACGCAACCGCCACAATGTTCAGGATATAGTGAACGATATTATCGGCTGTGATCTGTTTATTCTTGATGACCTTGGCACAGAATATCTGACACCTTACGGACAGTCAATCCTATACAATATAATCAACACAAGAATTATCAACAACACGCCTTGCATCTTCAGCTCCAACCTTGTGGATGACAGGGATATCCTGCGCAAATACGGCGAAAAAATAACTTCCCGACTGCTTGGTGCCTGTCAGACACTTGAATTCACAGGGGAAGATTTGCGTCTCACAAACAAATAATAAAAAAATATCAGAAGTTTTCCGCTTCTGATATTTTAATATGGTATGAAAATGAAAAAGTTCAAAAAAATTTATATTGAAATAACCAACCTGTGCAATATGAGCTGTTCTTTCTGCCCCAAGCACAAACGAACAGCGAAATATATGACCGCAGATGAGTTCCGCACAGTTGCAGAAAAAGTTCGCGCCTGCGGAGAAAACTTTTATCTGCATGTTATGGGAGAACCTTTAAGTCATCCGCAGTTTGGCGAAATTCTTGATATCTGCAACGAATACGGTATGCAAACCAATATAACCACCAATGGTACTTTGATAAATCGCTGTGGTGGCACAATTGCAGACCACACCATGCGGTCGGTATGCATTTCCCTGCACAGTTTTGGCGCAAACAGTATGAATGTATCCCTTGCTGAATACCTTGGAAATATAACAGATTTCTGCAAATCAATGCTTGGCAGAAAAACAGCCGTTGAACTGCGCCTTTGGAATATGAGCCGTGAAAGCCTCGAGGACAAAACCACACTTAATTATCAGATTGTTTCCTTTTTGAAAGAAAATCTTTCTGTGGAAACCGATATTGAACAGCAGATTCGCGATACGTTTTTTTCAATGGAGAAAAACCGAAAAAAGAATTTTCGTCTTAAAGAAAATATATTTTTGGGAATGGCTGAACAGTTTTCATGGCCTGATGCAGAAAAAAGTGACGGCAAAGTGTGTGAAGGCTTCTGCTATGGTTTGAGAAATCAGATTGCAATTCTCAGCGACGGCACTGTTGTTCCATGCTGTCTGGACTCAGAAGGTACTGTAAACCTGGGTAATATCTTTGAAAATTCCATCGAAGAAATATACAACTGCGAAAGAAGCCGCAGAATCTATAACGGCTTCACCAATATGAAAGCGGTTGAAAAGCTTTGCCAGAGCTGCGGTTATATGAAAAAATATATGGCAATGAGAAAAAAATAACTTATCTTTATATTTCCCTTTCTTTACTGATGGGGAAATATTTTTTTATTTTGAAATCTCTGACCACTGTCTATTGATAAAAAAAATTTATAAGAGTATAATTTAACTATTAAATTATAACGTTATGATTATGTGAGGAAAAACCATGATCAGTAAAATTTTTAACCCTGTCAGCCTTCTTGGCGGCAAACAGCAGTTTGGCGACCTGCCGGAAGCAAAGGAGATTTTCAAATCCACTCTTACAGTAGCCTGGCCTGCCGTGCTGGAATCTTTTCTTGTAAGTATCGTCGCCATGGTAGACAATATTATGGTATCTTCCCTTGGCACCTACGCCATTGCAGCAGTAGGTCTTACCACCCAACCTAAATTTATATTCTTTGCAATTCTCATTTCAATGAACGTGGCAGTTTCCGCCCTTGTTGCAAGACGACGCGGTGCAAATGACAGGCAGGGTGCAAACGATGTTGTGCGTCAGTCAATAGTTATTGCACTCATCATTATCGCAATCATCACTGTTGTGTCCACCACATTTGCAGAACCTCTGCTGAGATTCTGCGGCGCACAGGACGATACAATCGGCCCTGCAAGCGATTATTACAGAATAATTATGGGGGCCTGTGTTTTCCAGCTTTTGTCCATGACACTCAACGCAGCACAGCGCGGTGTTGGCAAAACAAAAATTGCCATGACAACAAACATGATTTCAAACGTAATAAACGTAATTTTCAACTATCTGCTTATAGGTGGTAAATTCGGATTCCCTGCATTGGGTATAAAAGGTGCTGCTATTGCAACCGTTATGGGCACATTTGCTGCATTCTGCATCTCTGTTGCATCTATCTGCCGCAAAAACGGTTATCTGCATATCAAGCTTATGAAAGGTAAACTGTTTGACGGCAAAATTATAAAATCCATTGTGAATGTTACCTCCGGCACTCTTGCCGAACAGCTTTTTGCCCGTTTTGGTTTTCTGACCTTTGCAATGATTGTTGCAAATCTTGGCACCGAAGCCTACGCCACACACCAGATTGCGATGAACTGTATGCACATTTCCTTCTCTTTCGGTGATGGTTTCTCTGTTGCAGCAGTTGCCCTTGTAGGCATGCAGCTCGGTGCAAAACGCAGTGACCTTGCACGCATTTACGGATACGCCTGCAAACGACTTGGACGCATTTTTGCAATTATTCTTTCCCTTATATTCTTCTTTGGCGGCAGATATTTCTATATGTTGTTCAATGCTGAACCATCTATGATTGACACCGGCAGCATTATTGTAAAGATACTTGCAGTTATTCTGTTCTTCCAGATCGACCAGGTTATCACTTCCGGCTGTCTCAAAGGTGCGGGCGACACAAAATTTGTTGCAAAAGTTGCTTTTGTCAGCATTGCTATCATTCGTCCTCTCGCAGCTTACAGCTTCTGTTATCCTCTTGGTCTTGGCCTTATTGGTGCCTGGATTGGCACTCTGTGTGACCAGCTTTGCAGAAACATGCTCAACGACAGACGTTTCAAAAGCGGTAAATGGACTGAAATTAAAATTTAACACAAAAAACTCCGTGAAAATTAATTCACGGAGTTTTTTTTATTTTAAAAATTTTTAAGCATTTTGATAAGCAGATCATAAAGAGTTTTCGCTTCTTCTTCGCTGAGTTTGCAGATTTTTTTCATTTCGTAAGGAATAATAACTGCATCTTCTTTAAGTTTTCTGCCTGCTTCTGTAAGGGAAACAATGAGAATTCTTTCGTCATGGCAGGAACGTCTGCGTATGATAAGCCCTTTATGTTCCATTTTTTTGAGCACAGGTGTGAGTGTACCGGAATCAAGATAAAGCAGTTCACCCATTTCTTTTACTGTCACACTTTCCTTTTCCCACAGTATCATCATTACAATGTACTGTGTATAAGTAAGATCAATTTTATCCAGAAAAGGTTTGTACAGTTTTATAATTTCCCTTGAACATGCATAAAGTGGGAAACACATCTGGCCTTCAATCTTCAATGCATCAAACTTATTGTTACTCATAATATCACCACAAAACCAAACAATTTCATATTAAATTTAATATATTTCAGTTTAACACAAAAAACAAACCGCTTCAAGGCAAAATTTAACAGCCTGTTTTTCTTTATAAAAAATTTTTATATGATGTCAGATAACCTTTTTAAGTCTTAAAGCAGATATTATAATAATTTAAAGTATGTAAATATTTATACACTTATCCAATTTTTATATTTGCTGAAAAACAAAAAACCACAACCTTTCGGTTGTGGTTTTTGATGGCGGAGAGAGAGGGATTCGAACCCTCGGTGCGTGTTACCGCACACCCGCGTTCCAGGCGAGCACCTTCGACCACTCAGACATCTCTCCGTGTTCGACAGCTTTATCAGTATATAACAATAAATCAGAATTGTCAATACTAAATTTCAAAAAAATGTTAAATTTTGTTTTTTATTTTTAAAACATCGGCGCAAAGGTTATTTGCGTGACTTTAAACCACCCTTTTGTATCAACAAAGGGTGGTTTTGTTTTTATATAAATGTTATAATGTTTTTATTATGTGTAATGTGAGGAGTATATATGGCTAAAAAAGTTTCCCGAATCTGTCAGCTTACAACACCTTTTGAAGAAAACGCAAATTCAAGCTGGCTGGAATATCCACGCCCACAGTTTAAACGCGACAGTTACCTCTCCCTGTGCGGACCGTGGCAGCTTTCGGTTAAAAAAGACAGCATGACACAGCTTGTGGGTGATATAACCGTGCCTTACCCGCCTGAAAGCAGAATTTCGGGCATAATGCGCAACCTTGCTGCAGGCGAACAGTATATCTACAGCAAAAAGTTTACCCTGGATGAAAAATTCAACGCAGGCAAGGTCCTGCTGCATTTCGGTGCTGCTGACCAGCTTGCAAAAGTGTGGGTAAACGGCAGTTTTGCCGGTGAGCACATAGGCGGTTATCTGCCTTTCAGTTTTGATATTACAGATTGTCTCAAAGACGGTGAGAACAAAATTGTGGTGGAAATCACCGACAATCTTGATATCGACTATTCTTTTGGCAAGCAGCGATATGACCGCGGAGGTATGTGGTACACTCCGATCAGTGGTCTGTGGCAGCCTGTGTGGCTTGAAAGTGTACCGCAGAACAATATTGAAAATATCCGTCTGACACCTTCCCTTGACAGTATTGATATTGAAGTTCTCGGTGGTGAAGATGAAAAAGTTGTTGTTATCAACACCCCTGACGGTGAAATTGAACATAAATTCAGCGGAAGCAAAACAACAGTTAAAATTGCAGATCCTGTAAACTGGACTCCTGAAAATCCATACCTTTATACCTTTACCCTTTCAAGCGGCAAAGATAGAATCGAAAGCTATTTTGCCCTGCGTACAATTACCATTGAAAAAGTCAACGGGCAAAGCTATATCTGTCTTAACGGAAAACCATACTTTTTCCACGGATTGCTTGACCAGGGATATTACAGTGATGGCATTTACACCCCTGCAAGCCCTGACGGTTTCGTGTGGGATATTGTAAATATGAAAAAACTTGGTTTCAATATGCTGAGAAAGCATATTAAAATTGAGCCGGATTTGTTCTATTACTACTGTGACAAATATGGTATGGTTGTGTTCCAGGATATGATAAACGCAGGCAAATACAACTATGTTATTGACACTGTGCTGCCTACAATCGGCTTTAAAAAAGGTTTCCGACACACACCTACTCCAAAACGCAGGGAATTTTTTGAAAATGAATGCCGTGCTGTGTGTGACCTTTTGTACAACCACCCTTGCGTTTGTTATTACACAATCTTTAACGAAGGATGGGGCCAGTATGAATCTGACCGCATTTATAAAGAACTCAAGGAATATGAACCTTCAAGAATATGGGATGCAACAAGCGGCTGGTTCATTGAAAAAGACAGCGATGTTGACAGCGAACATATCTATTTCCGCAAGATAAAGATGAAAGCAAGGGCACAAAGACCCCTTGTGCTGAGCGAATTCGGCGGATATTCCTACAAAGTTGAAAACCACTCCTTCAACCTGGATGACAACTATGGATACAAAACCTTTGATTCTGCCGAAAGCCTGACACAGGGCCTGTGTGATTTGTATACAAACGACATTATCCCTGCAATAAGTAACGGCCTGTGTGCAACGGTGCTGACTCAGGTAAGTGACGTTGAAGATGAAACAAACGGTCTTGTTACATACGACCGAAAGGTGATAAAAACAGACCCTGCAAAAATGCGTGATATTGCAGACAAACTTTTTGCGGCTTTCAAAAACAAAACCAAATAATTTTTTATGTTAAACGGGATTATTTTGTTTAAAAATAATCCCGTTTTAAATTATCCCCTGCAAAGTATGTTATTTATGTAACAAAATCACAATATGTGTTGAAAACCTTATTTATTAGTGATAAAATATACTTGTCCGAATTCAAAGAGTTTCTGAGAACAGGATAAGCAAGTTCATATCGTACTGCAACTGTTGGGTACGTCCCGGCATTAAAGGCGAAAGAAGCAATTTAAACTTCGGTATACAACTGCATTGTATACCCTATATGCATTTACTTTCTTTCCATGCCTTTGCATGGATTTTTTTGTTTCAGGATATGAATAATTTATCACAAGGAGGTCGTGTTATGGAAAACAGAATTTCTGTAGTCAGCATTATTGTTGAAGATATGGAAGCTACCGCTGTTATCAATTCCCTCTTGCACGAATACGGACAGTATATAGTAGGCAGAATGGGCATTCCCTACCGCGAGAAAGGTGTTTCCATCATTTCGGTTGTCATTGATGCACCAAATGATGTAACAAGCTCCCTTTCCGGCAAACTGGGAATGGTAAAGGGCGTTAAAGCCAAAACCATTACTGCAAAACAATCCAATTAAGAAAGGCAAAAATCATTATGAAAAAATTACTGGCACTTGTATTATCCGCTGTACTGACACTTGGCTGCTTTACAGCATGTTCTGCACCTGCAGAAAGCGAATCTGAAAACGTAAACAGCGAAAGCGAAGTTGTTTCCACTGTTGAAGGTATCGAAATCAACCTGGCAGGTATGTCAGGTCCTACATCAATGGGTCTTGTTTCCATGCTGGACAAAGCTTCCAAAGGCGAAACAGTGAATACATATAACTTTACCCTTGCAGGCGCTGCTGACGAAATTACACCTAAACTTGTAAAAGGCGAACTTGACATCGCTGCTGTTCCTGCAAACCTTGCTTCTGTTCTTTACAACAACACAGAAGGCAAAATCCAGATTCTTGCAATCAACAACCTTGGTGTTCTCTATGTTGTGGAACAGGGTGAAACAATCAAAAGCTTTGCTGACCTTAAAGGCAAAACAATCTACTCCACAGGCAAAGGCACAACACCTGAA
>JAZOTI010000152.1:0-3412 GCA_045657565.1 Oscillospiraceae bacterium
CTCCTTTTGCAGAACCCTACAATTCTTATTCTTGACGAACCTACCAACCATCTTGACGAAAACCATATCCGCTGGCTGACCACATTTTTGCAGAACTACGAAAACGCATTTCTGCTTGTAAGCCACGATGTGCCGTTCCTCAATGATGTAACCAATGTTATCTATCATGTGGAAAACGCAGTGCTGACAAGATACAAGGGCAACTATGATGATTTTGTTGCTATGTACGAACTGAAAAAACGTCAGCTTGAACAGGCATACGAAAAACAGCAGAAAGAAATTGCACATCTTGAAGATTTCATTGCCCGCAACAAAGCGAGGGTTGCCACAACAAATATGGCAAAAAGCCGTCAGAAAAAACTTGATAAAATGGAAATCATTGAACTTGCCAAGGAAAAACCAAAACCAACCTTTGCCTTTGAATATTCCCGTGCACCGGGCAGAGTTGTGGTGGAAGCAAAGAACCTTGTGCTTGGGTATGACGAAGCTTTGACAAGACCTGTAAACTTTATTGTTGAACGCGGCCAGAAAATTGCAATCAAGGGTGTAAACGGCCTTGGAAAATCCACTTTGCTTAAAACAATGCTGGGGATTATTCCTCCTTTCGGCGGCGAAGTTAACCTTGACTACTACGCAGAACCTGCATATTTTGAACAGGAACACATTGCTTCCGGCAAAAGTGCTTTGCAGGAAATCTGGGATATGTATCCATCCATGACCAACGCAGGCGTGCGCGGTGCTTTGGCAAAATGCGGTCTCACCACCCAGCACATTGAAACACAGTGCAAGGTGCTGTCCGGCGGCGAAAACGCAAAGGTGCGTCTTTGTGCAATTATGCTTAAGGCATTCAATGTGCTTGTACTGGACGAACCTACAAACCACCTTGATGTTGATGCAAAAGACAGCCTTAAAAAAGCAATAAAGGACTTTAAAGGTACCGTAATTCTTGTAAGCCACGAACCTGATTTTTACACTGATGTTGTAACAGATGTGTGGAACCTTGAAGACTGGACAACAAAAATTGTTTAACATTCTGCCATGCGAATGTTAATTTTCGTTGCTTGTCACCGCTTTTATTTTATGTGATAATTTTTATTGTGAGCCAAAGGGGACAATTATGCTTAGTGAAAGACTCAAACAGGCAAGACTTGCAAAGAATATCTCTCAGGAAACCCTTGCCTATAAACTTAATGTGGTCAGACAGACTGTTTCCAAATGGGAAAAAGGGCTTTCTGTTCCTGATGCTCAGATGATAGTTAAAATTGCAGAAATTCTGGACTTGTCGGTAAGTGAACTGCTCCGTGCAAGTTCCGTAAGAAACAAAGGTGGTAAAGTTATGAAATATGATGTTATTATAATCGGCGCAGGCCCAGGCGGCATTTTTGCGGCATATGAACTTATGCAGCTGAACGCCTCCCTTAAAGTAGCTGTTTTTGAAGCAGGACACCAGCTCAGCAAACGCCATTGCCCTATTGACGGCGAAAAAATCAAAAGCTGTATCAACTGCAAAAGCTGTTCCATTATGAGCGGTTTTGGCGGCGCAGGTGCTTTTTCTGACGGAAAATACAATATCACCAACGATTTTGGCGGTACTTTGTATGAATACATCGGCAAAAAACAGGCTTTGGACCTTATGAAATATGTTGATGAAATCAACCTCCGTTACGGCGGCGAAGGCACAAAGCTTTATTCAACAGCTGGCAGCCGTTTTAAAACACTCTGTATCCAGAACGACCTGGATCTGCTTGATGCATCTGTGCGTCACCTTGGTACAGATATCAACTACATTGTGCTGGAAAACCTTTATGCACATCTTAAAAACAAGGTTGACTTTTACTTTGATACACCTGTGCAGAGCGTTACACACAGCGATGGTGTTTATGAAATCCACTGCAATGACGCTGTTTACAGCTGTGAAAAATGCATTATCTCCGTTGGCAGAAGCGGCAGCAAATGGATGGAAAGAGTTTGCCGTGAACTGAGCATCCCAACAAAATCCAACCGTGTGGATATTGGTGTGCGTGTGGAACTGCCTGCTGCAGTTTTTGCACATCTTACCGATGAACTTTACGAAAGCAAAATTGTATACCGCACAGAAAAATATGGTGACAGGGTACGTACATTCTGTATGAACCCAAAAGGTGCAGTTGTAACGGAAAACACAAACGGCATTATCACCGTTAACGGCCACAGCTATGAAGACCCTGCACGTCAGACAGACAACACAAACTTTGCTTTGCTGGTTGCAAAGCATTTCTCCGAACCGTTCAAGGATTCCAACGGTTACGGTGAAAGTATTGCCAGACTGAGCAACATGCTTGGCGGCGGTGTAATTGTGCAGCGCTTTGGCGACCTTATCCGTGGCAGACGTTCCACAGAAAGTCGTATGCAGGAAGCATTTATCACTCCTACCCTCAATGCAACACCGGGGGATCTGAGCCTTGTGCTGCCAAAGAGAATTCTTGACGGCATCATTGAAATGATCTACGCCCTTGATAAAGTTGCACCGGGTACGGCAAATGATGACACATTGCTTTACGGTGTTGAGGTTAAGTTCTATAATATGGAAGTTGAGGTAAATGAACGCCTTGAATGTCTTTATAAAGACCTTTACATTATCGGTGACGGCAGTGGCATAACACACTCACTGTCCCACGCTTCCGCAAGTGGTGTACACGTTGCAAGAAATATTGTGAACGGATAATATAATAAAATATAAAAGGCACAGTATACATGCTGTGCCTTTTGTTTTTTGATATAAACTGATATGGTATAATAAGTTGTAAATAAATTTGAATTTTGCGAATAGATAGCAGGTAGAAAATTTCACATTTATTTGATATAATACAATTCGGAAAATTTGAATTTGGCGAACAGATACCATGAGAAAATTTTCACATTTACCTCACGTTTACCTCACATTTGCTTGATAAGATATAAATAAGAAAACATAAATTCAGCGAGGCGTAGTAATGAAAAAATTTTTAGCATTCTTCATCGTACTTTCTATGTTGCTTTCGGGTTGCAGCTCTATCTCCCCAAAAAATGAGGGTGTTCATATTACTCTTTCCGACAGCAAAATTACAGTTGATGGTAAAGAGATTACAAGCGACAATTCACAGGCAGTATATGCCGCAAATGATATTGTGTTCTACCTTGCAGGCCAGGATTTTACCTATGGTGAAGGAACGCCTGAAGATGCTCATGAACAGAGCGAAGCAGATGCCCACACAGTAGTGCATATCACAAAACCAGGCACATATGTCCTGAGCGGTGAGCTTTCTCTGGGACAGATTGCGGTTGACCTTGGCGAAGATGCAGAAGAGAAACCTGAAGCAGTTGTTACCATCATTCTCAACAAGTCGGAGGCCAAGCGGTCAGGAAGACAATAAACTTTTACAACTCCTTGGCT
>JAZOTI010000153.1:0-5750 GCA_045657565.1 Oscillospiraceae bacterium
TTTTAGCCTATATTGTTTACTTCATATGCACACTGTTGTGCGGCGGTAACTTTGTTGGATTCATTGGTTATAACATCTGTCTGTGGATCGGTGTTGTTGCTTGTGGCAATTTTCTGCAGAACAAATTACTCTCCAGCTGCGATATTTACGAAAATATTCCTGTAAGTTTCTGCTTTGGGGTTCTGTTTCTGTATCTGAACTACATTGCCTTTGATACAATCGGTTTAACAAGAGGTCTTATTATCCTGCCTCTTTTATTGGGTGTTTATCATCTGTACAAAAACAAAAATTCCATAAAACCTGATTTTCTGTTTTCAGAAAACAGTTGGGTAACATATTTAACTTTTGTTGGTTTTTGTGCTGCATTTGTTTTGTGTACTTTGTTGCCATATGCCCGTGCAGATGTACTTAAAAACTTCTATGTGCATCAGGATATGATGTGGTCTGTCAGCAATGCTGCAAGTGTTTATAACGGTTTCCCTTTACAGGATATGCGACTTGCCGGGACTACACTTAACTACCACTATCTCAATGATGCAACCGCCGGTATACTTGGGCTCGCAAGCGGACAGCCTGCTTATGAAAGCTTCTGCTTTTACTGGTATCTGCCTGTCTCCATTATGCTTATTGTTGGTTTATATCAGACAGCAAAAAAATTCTGTGAAAATGATCTTATCTGCCGTTTTATTCCTTTCATTATTCTGTTCACCATTACATTTGGCGGACAGTTCCATTATCTGACAAATATTAACGGTCAGGGCAGTTCCACTCTTGTGCTTTGCGGCGGATTGCTGCTTTTGAGTTATATTGCTGACGGAAAATTTGATATTTCAAAAATGAATGTTGCTGAAAAAATTTGTTTTGCAGCAAGCTGTATCTCCATTGGTTTTGTAATTTCAATGTTCAAAAGCACAATAGGTGCTTTGTTCATACTTGCAGTTGCCGCTTCCTGCGTTGTCGGTATTTTTACAAAGAAAACTAAAAAAGAGCATATTATAACTTTTGTTTGCTTTGCTTTAGGTTTTGGAATAGCATTTTTCTTTGTTTTCAGCAATGCTATAAACAATCTTGTGTTTGATGGCTGGGACAAACTTATGAATATTCCTGCAACTGTAAAAGATATCGGCATCGGTTTCTGGGTTTATGTGGTTGCATTGATTTTCAGTCTTATTAACTTTAAAAAATTATCATTTCTTCAGCTTTGCACAAATGCAATGTTTGTAGGTGGCTGTATCGCTTATATCACATATTACCACTACTCCGCATCCCAGGTATATTTTATTCTCATTGCCATACCTATGATGTGGTTTGCAAATATTGATTTTCTCGGAAAGTATGTTTTCAACAAAAAATTTATTGGTTATACTTTTATGGCTGTCATATTTGCAGTTGGCCTTTATAACAGTACCCAGCTTATGGACCAGGCCCGTAGTGGTGTTCAGGCAGCTTTGAGAATTTTTGATTTAAGAATGTTTGATTATGATGAAGCTTATGTAACTGCGGAAGATTATGAAGCTATGGTTTGGCTGCGCGAAAACACCGATCAGGATGACATTTTTGCCACTAACCGAAACAATAAATATTTCCATTGGGGAGAAGGCACATTCCATTATTATACAGCAATAAGTCAGCGTGCATGTTTCCTTGAAAGCTACCGATACTGTATGGACTACAGCGGTATGTACAAAGAAGTTGTACGACGTCTGGAAGATGTGAGCGACCATATATTCCATCGTGCAGATGAAACAGAAGCTTTCAGCATGGCAATGCGTGAAGGTATAGATTATCTTGTTGTATTCACACCGGTAACTGACCCGGAATGGCAGGCACAGCCCGTTTATGAAAACAGCACTGTAAAAATTTATAAAGTTTAATCTGTTTTAAATCAATTAATAATCAGCCCGGTAAAAAAACAGGGCTGATTTTTATTTTTATCGGAAATTTGTAATAAGCTCTTTTATTATTGTATTTTTTGTGTTAAAATCTTAGCGACTAAAAATCACATATATCAGGAGAAAATTTATGAAAAAACAAAGATTTCTGCCCGAAATGACAGGCAAAAACCTGTTGCTTGGTTTCCAGCATGTTTTTGCTATGTTCGGTGCTACAGTTCTTGTACCACTCATTACAGGCCTTAACATTTCAACTACTCTCTTTGCAGCAGGTGTTGGCACACTTTTGTTCCACTTTATCACAAAAGGTAAAGTTCCTGCATTTTTGGGTTCTTCCTTTGCATTTCTCGGCGGTTTTGCAATTGTTGCACCAAAACTGCTTGATGCAAATGGTGAAGCAACAATTCCAAATGTGGAAATGCTTCCATATGCATGCGGCGGCGTAGTTGCTGCAGGTCTGCTTTATATTGTTATGTCCGGACTTATCAAAGCTTTCGGTATCAAAAAGATTATGAAATTCTTCCCACCGATTGTTACAGGTCCAATCATCATTTCCATCGGCCTTATCCTTGCACCAAGTGCTATCACAAATGCAAGCACAAACTGGATGCTTGCTGTTGTAGCACTTGCAATCATTATCATCTGCAATATCTGGGGCAAAGGTATGATTAAAATCATCCCTATTCTTCTCGGTGTTGTGGGCAGCTACATTGTTGCACTGTGCACAGGCGCAGTTGATTTTTCCACTGTTGCTGCTGCAAACCTGATTGGTTCCCCTGTTATTCCTGAAGCTTTTGCAAAATTTGATATCAGCGCAATTATCACAATTATGCCTATCGCTCTTGCTGCTATGATGGAACATATCGGCGATATTGCTGCTATCAGCGCAACAACAGGTGAAAACTACATTGAAGACCCAGGTCTCCACAGAACACTTCTTGGTGACGGTCTTGCAACAAGCTTTGCAGGCTTTATCGGCGGTCCTGCAAACACAACATACGGCGAAAACACAGGTGTTCTTGCTTTGACAAAGGTTTATGACCCTGCTATTGTTCGTCTTGCTGCTGTTATTGCAGTTATCCTTTCCTGTGTACCTAAATTTGATGCTATTGTAAACAGTATCCCTGCTGCTGTTATCGGCGGTGTTTCCCTTATTCTTTACGGCATGATTTCCGCAGTTGGTGTAAGAAATATTGTTGAAAACAAAATTGACTTTACACAGAGCCGCAACCTGATTATTGCTGCAGTTATCCTTGTTTCTGCACTTGGTTTCAACAGCACAGGCGGCATCACATTCACAATTGCAAATGCAACAATCACACTTTCCGGTCTTGCAATTGCTGCAATCCTTGGTATTGCGCTCAATGCAATTCTTCCTGGCAATGACTACGAATTTGGCAAAACCGAATAATAACGAAAACAAAATCCCTGAAGCAGACACTTCAGGGATTTTTTTATGTAAGAATTTCCAGCAAAATATCCATATTGTCCTGAGAGTATTCCACTTCAGAAGAATATATCCTTGATATTTCCACAATATCGGACAAATCAAGCTTTCCGTTTTTATGATACCATAATCCGCATATGCTGCGTATCATAATATAGCTCAAGGCCGCAAAGGCTATTCTTTGCCAGAAGCGTTCATCATCAAGACTGTCGGTAAGATGACGGTATACAAAATAACAAAGCAGCTGTTCAAAGGCTGTTTCATATCCGTCTGTCTGCGGTATACAAAGTTTTGTTTCATCAGCATTTTTTAATTCTGCCAGAATAATATCTCTCGTTTCGTCAAGGCGTTCAAGGGACATATAAATATCCGCCCAATCTGCAATGGATTTTTCCGGCAATGTTATTTCGCAGAACTCCAGCATATTTTCCACCCTGCTGTCAACAGGCAGCGTGCGGTCCTGCAGAATGTCAAAAATCTGCTGTCTTACAGCTATAAGCTCTTCCTCTTCGGGATAAAGATTTTCGTCTTCCCCTTCCAGAGTAACAAGCTGTGTTTTTCCTTTTTGTGACAGAATGAGTTCACCTGCCGCTTCACAGCAAAGACCAAGACCTATTTCGGTACGGTCGGAGTAAAAATTGCGAAAGCGTGGGTGGTCATCGCAAATCTGACAAAGAGCCGATTCCCCAAGCTGTGAAATTATATCACACAGACCGGTTTGATTTAAAAACGGACATCTTTCGTCCTTTCCAAGCACAAAGTGCGGCACATCGTCAGTGATGGCAATATTTTCTTTCATTCTATTGCCAAGGCATCCGTCTATTGTTTTGTAATATTCGTATGTATCCTCATCTATATCAATTTCCCAGCCGATACAGCAACTGTGACGGCATCTGTCTGCAATACATCTGAACTTTGTGTAATAATCAGGGGCAATAAGCTTCATAATAATCTCCGTAAATGTTGATATTGTTATTTTACCACATATTGTGGCAGATGTGCAGTAGATTGACAAAATTCTGCCTTTGATATATTATATAATAATGTACAGAAAAAAACGGAGGTGGATAGAATATGTCAATAACTGTAAACAGACAGGCAAGGCACGAATATTTTGTACTTGAAACATATGAATGCGGCATTGAACTGTTCGGCACAGAAATCAAATCTATCCGCAACGGTTCTGTAAACCTTAAAGAGTCCTGGGCAGATATTCAGAACGGTGAAGTTTTTGTATATGGTATGCATATAAGCCCTTATGAAAAAGGCAATATTTTCAACCGTGACCCTTTCAGGGTTAGAAAGCTTCTTCTGCACAGAAAAGAAATCAACAAACTGATGGGTAAAGTAAAACAGGATGGTTTGACCCTTGTTCCCCTTTCACTTTACTATAAAGGTCAGCGTGTTAAGCTTGAACTTGGACTTTGCAAAGGTAAAAAACTTTATGATAAGCGCGAAGATATGGCAAAACGCGATGCAAAACGCAATATGGACCGCGCTATGAAGGATTTTAACAGAAGATAATCCTCTCATCACCTTGTTAAAATGTATTCCCATACATTTCATATATGGGGGTGTACTTTTGGTTTCGACAGGGAGTTTGCAGTGGGAGCAGCAGGTAGTGGTGGGATAGCACTTAAATCATCCCGAAAAAATAAACGCTAATCATAACGAATTAGTAGCTGCTTAATTTAAGCAGCCGTCCTGCCTGATTTTCTATCGGTCAGAATCAGGGCGTCACGCAGATAGAGAACGTGAACGGGCTTAAGCTTTGCGGCACGTCACGCATTTATGAAGCTACCAATCCGTCGGCCTGTTTGTCGGCCTGGCGGTGAGGGAATGTTGTAGATAAACTAAACCTGTAGATACTGCCATGAATAGCTTTTTGGACACGGGTTCGACCCCCGTCGCCTCCACCATCCATTCCCTCGTCAATGGGAAAATTAAATAATCCCTGCTTTTGGCAAGCTTTGGCTTGGCTGAAGGCAGGGATTGTTGCTTTTGGTAAGGAAATTCATAGAACAGTGTAAACACGGCTTTTGCCTAGGATTGGCTGGGTGAATTGGTTGTAAGCCTGTTTCAGACAGGATTGGCTGAACGAATTAAGTATAAATCGGTTTTGGCAAGGAAATGGATATTTGCTTTTACAAGGCCGAGGCACAGTATAAGCTGGGGGATGTGGATGGCGCCATGGCTACTTATACGGCAATCGTAAATTTCAACGAAAATGCAAAGGCGTATTTTCTTCGTGGAAACCTATACTATAGCTTAGGCGAAGAGAAAAAGGCGCTCAAGGATTATGCAGCGGCGCTTGAAAAGGAAAAGAATAATTACGAGCTTTATATTGGTGTATACGAAGCACTAATCGCACATGGAAAAGAAAAAGAAGTCGGATCGTAGCCATGGCGTTC
>JAZOTI010000154.1:0-2717 GCA_045657565.1 Oscillospiraceae bacterium
ATCAATTTAAAATATACTGATTATTATGGTACTGATTTTAACTATATATTATGTTAATAAACTATATAATTAAATATATCAAATAATATAACGTATTGCGGTACATATTGTTACAGATGCAAATAATTAATATTTGATTCATATTAAATTATGTAATGTACGATCAATATTGTTATAAAATTACAAGTGAAACAGAAAATATTGTTTACATAGAATATGTAATTATTAATGTAAATAATTTTATTCTCATTGAAAATTTATAAATAAAAATTTGCTTGCAAGCTGCAAGTATGGTTCACTTGTTTTGAACGAATATACTCCTGTATAAATAAGTGTTTAATAACTAACACTGAAAAAACAAATATATAAAATATAGTCAGTCTGATTCTCGTTGACGGTATTCAGACTGGCTATTATATTTTACTGGGACAGATTATAGTTTGAAATTATTTTCGGTATAGAATAAATCAAATAAAAAAGATACATGTCTTTAGCGCACAAAAAGCACACTGATTGAATTAATATATTGATTTTTGCACTGGCGTATGATATACTGTTTAAGCAAAATAAGTGCATATTAAGTGCTTTATAACCTGTTAAAAGCACTTTTTGAACCTTGAAATTCATTTGGGGGCGTAGCTCACCTGGGAGAGCGCTTGAATGGCATTCAAGAGGTAGTCGGTTCGATCCCGATCGTCTCCACCAACACAAAAAAGCATTGAAGACAGCTTGTCCTCAATGCTTTTTGTCGTATATAGACATAGTTATTTTTTTGACAAAACGGTTATAAAATTAAAAGGAAGTGCAAAAATGGAAAATTTCAAACTGTTTTTAAGAAGAAAAGATGTTGTTGTATCCGGCAAAAGATATGGCATTGATGCTTTGGGGGCAATGGCGCAGGGGTTGTTCTGCACATTGCTTGTAGGTACAATTCTCAATACAATAGGTCAGCAGTTTAATATAGGCTTTCTCAATGAAATCATTGTGACTATAGGCACAGGGGAAGGCTCGGTTGGTTACACCATCGGCGGTCTTGCTTCTGCAATGGTGGGCCCGGGCATTGCTGTGGCAATAGGGTTTGCCCTCAACTGTCCGTCTATGGTACTGTTTTCCCTTATTCCTGTAGGTTTTGCAACAAATGCAATGGCAGGGGCGGGCGGCCCGCTGGCTGTTTATTTTGTTACCATAATTGCTGCTGAACTTGGCAAAATGGTTTCAAAAGAAACAAAGGTTGACCTGCTTGTAACACCAAGCGTTACTATACTTGCAGGAATCATGTTCGCAAAACTCGTTGCAGCACCTATAGGTACTGCGGCTCAATCAATCGGTTATGCTATTATGTGGGCAACAGAACTCAAACCATTTTTTATGGGTGTGGTTGTTTCTGTTGTCATCGGTATGGCACTTACACTGCCAATCAGTTCTGCGGCAATCTGTGCGGCTTTCGGACTGACAGGTCTTGCAGGTGGTGCTGCTGTGGCAGGCTGTTGTGCACAGATGATTGGTTTTGCAGTTATGAGTTTTAAAGAAAACGGATGGGGCGGTCTTGTGGCACAGGGCGTTGGCACAAGTATGCTTCAGATGTCCAATATTGTGAAAAATCCCAAAATATGGATTCCTCCAACACTTGCTTCTGCAATTACGGGCCCAATTGCAACCTGCATTTTTAAATTTCAGATGAATGGTGCGGCTGTTTCTTCCGGCATGGGTACCTGCGGTTTTGTAGGTCAGATTGGTGTTTATACAGGCTGGATAAATGACGTAGCAAACGGACTTAAAACTTCTGTTACTTATTTTGACTGGATTGGTATGTTGCTTATCTGCTTTGTGCTGCCTGCAGTGCTAAGTGTTGTTTTCTGCAGAATTCTCAGAAAAATCGGATGGATTAAGTCTGAAGATCTGGTTCTTGATTTATAGTATAAAATTTAAAATCTCCTGTGATATATGGTTTATCACAGGAGATTTTTGCACTTTACAGGGATGTAAAACACTTTTGATAGCAAAACACAGACACCAAATATATAATAATAAGTGAGGTGAGATGCATGGAACTTGCAAAACAGATAAAAAAATACCGCACAGAGTTTGCACTTTCTCAGGATGACCTTGCAGAAAAACTTTATGTGTCACGTCGGACAGTATCCAACTGGGAAAACGAAAAAAGCTGTCCCGATATAAAAAGTGTTGTGCTTATGAGTTATATTTTCAATGTTTCTGTGGATGAGTTTTTAAAAGGAAATTATAAAGAGGTCAGTGAACTTGTTTTTAAAGAAGATCGCGAAAGCTTTGAAAAAAACACTGCAATAATGGCTGTGCTTACATTTGTGTGCCTTTTATCTCTGTGGCCGCTTGTGCACTTTTTTGATAAATTGGGAATAGCCCTGTGGGGGGCAATATATATGGTGCTTATGTACTTTTCAAGGAAAGTGGAAACATACAAGAAAAAGTTTGGCATACATACCTATAAAGAAATTGATGCGTTTTATAAAGGCAGAAAGCTCAGCGAAGCAGAGAAAAATCAGGAATACGGAAAGCGTATATATCAGCGTATTCTTATGGGATTTGCAGGGGCAACGGTTATGATTGCAGTGACATATTTTTTTGCACTTTTGCTTGGTGATATATGATTGTTTACAACAAAACACATTGATGATAGAATATGAAACAAAAAGTATGCATGAAATGAGGATATGCTATGACAGAATTATCCCGTATTA
>JAZOTI010000155.1:0-5276 GCA_045657565.1 Oscillospiraceae bacterium
GGCAAATGCGGTCCAAAACTTCTTTCCAACTGGGTACTTGGTGAAGTTACACGTGTTGCAAATGAAAGAAGATGTGAAATCAACGAACTTCCACTTACAATAGAAAATCTCGTTGATATGATTGCACTTATTGAAAACAAAACAATTTCCAATGCTGCAGCAAAAACTGTGTTTGAAATTATTGTTGATAAAGACGAAAAACCTGCAGACATTGTTAAAGAAAAAGGTCTTGCACAGATCAGCGATTCTTCCGCACTTCAGACAATTGTTGACGGCGTTATTGCTGCGAATGAAAAAGCAATCAACGATTATAAAGGCGGCAGAACAAATGTTCTTGGCTTCCTTGTTGGTCAGTGCATGAAACAGTCAAAAGGACAGGGCAACCCTGCAATGTTCAAGGATATGATGATTGCAGCTATCGAAAACAGCTAATTTAAACCAAAAGGGAAGGATGCACTCCTTCCCTTGATTTATAAGAGATTAAGATTATGATTGAAAGAATAAGCCAATTTTTAAATCAGGATATTGCATATATTGTTATAAGTGGTGTACGCAAAGGTGTTGAAAGTGAATACTCAAAGGTTACTATCAAGCCTTTTGCATCAAAAGATGGTGTTAAATATCAGCTTGAATTAACAAAAGGCAAGCAGGTTGTACATCAGAATATTGAAAAAGATGTTTTGGCAGATAATATTGCGCAGCTTTTCAGTACATTTACACAGTGTATGATTTACGGTGCAGAACACGATTATCACCTTAACTGTTTCAATGGTAAAATCAAAGCCAAAACAATGGCGCCAAGCAAAAAAGTTAAGGTTATGACCCACAATAAACAGAAGGAATATATCCTCAATGAAGGTGAAGATATTGACTTTTTAATTTATCTTGGTGTTATGACACAGGATAAAAAGATTGTAAAGGCAAAATACAATAAATTCCGTCAGATAAACAAATATCTTGAACTGCTTAAAAGCTCAATTGATACATTACCTACAGACAGACCACTCAAAATTGTGGATTTCGGCTGCGGTAAAGCTTATCTTACATTTGCGCTTTACTATTATGTAGTTAAAATTCTCGGCAGAGAAGCTTATATTACTGGTCTTGACCTTAAAGAAGATGTTATTGATTACTGCAACAAGGTAGCAAGAGAACTCGGATACGACAGCCTTGAATTTCAGAAAGGTGATATAAAGAATTATTCACGTACACAGGATGTTGATATGGTTATCATGCTTCACGCCTGTGACAATGCAACTGATGAAGGTATTGTTCAGAGTATCAGATTCAATGCAAAAATCATCATTGCGGTTCCTTGCTGTCAGCACGAATTTTTCCCTCAGATTAAAAATGACAGTCTTAAACCTATGATGCAGCATGGCATTATAAAAGAAAGACTTTCTGCACTTGTAACCGACAGTCTCCGTGCACAGATTCTCAAGGCTGTAGGTTTTGAAGTTTCTGTTATGGAATTTATCGAAACCGAACACACTCCTAAGAATATTGCAATAAGAGCAGTTAAAAAAGGTGGTTTCAATTCTGCTGCATACAAGGAATATGAAGCTTTCCGCGATACATTCAACCTTAATCCGTATATTGAAAAACGATTCAGAGAAGAAAATTTTATAAAATAAACAGGCAAATCAGTCCGGCACTTTCAGAGTGTTGGGCTGATTTTTTATTTGCATATTTGTTCTATATCAGGGACAGGCATCATATATTTTACCGAGGTGATAAAAATGGATGTGCTGTACTTTCTGAATGACAGATTGAGAATATATATCAACACTCTGCCTTGTAAGGATGATATAACTGAAATACGTCTGCGAGCAGGGCGTGCGGTACAGCTTACAGTAAAAGGCGACACGGTGCAGATACCTGACACAGTTATATCACAGAAAGAGATTGAAGACATACTGTTTGTTATGTGCAACAGATCAATGAATGTATATGAAGATGATATTTCCAAAGGGTTTATAACCCTTGATTCAGGACACAGGATAGGCATTGCAGGAGAATACACATTCAGCACTCAAAGCGGAAAATATCTGCTGAAAAAGATCACGTCTCTCAATATACGCATACCGAGGAAAAGCGGATATTTCCACAATCAGGACAGATTGTGGAGTCTCACGCCAACAAGCACATTGATAATAGGGCCGCCGCACAGCGGAAAAACGACATTTCTGAAAATATACGCACAAAAGCTTTCACAAAACCACAGGGTTGTGATATGTGATGAAAGAGGAGAACTTTCTGTTGAGGGAATGAACTGCGATGTTATAAAAGGGGTAAAAAAAGCTGAAGCAGTGACAATGGCTACACGTACACTTAACCCGCAGTTTGTGATATGTGATGAAACCGGCGGAAAAGAAGAAACAGAACAGATTTTATCTTCAGTCAATACAGGAATTAATTTTATATGTTCAGCACATGGTGATTCACTTGAACAGATAAAAAAACGACCGGATATATCCGGACTTTTTGAAGGAAGGGTTTTCGGTCGAGTGGTAAAACTTGTTCATAATGCTGGTTTTTTTGCGGTGGAGGAAATAAACGATGTTTAAAATTGCAGGAGGAATTATGGTTACTGCAGCAGCGTTTTTTGTTTTTAACGGAAAGGTGTACAACGATTACCAAACCTATATTTTTCTGGATAAAACAATAGAAGTGCTGAAACATATTGCAGGGGAAAGCAGTATGAATTTTACATATAGCGAAGTATTTGAAAAAATAGATTTTGCTCCTGACTTATTTATCAGTAAAGCAAGTGAAAACCATTATATTTTACCGAAAGAAACAAAAGAAGTTTCAGATTTTTTTTCACAGCTTGGAAAACGCAACAGATTGGCAGAACAACAGTATATAAAATACTATATTGAAAAATTTACGAACAAAAAACAGCATTATGGCAATCGGTACAGAGACAACAGGAAAATTTATGGAATATATGGTTTGTCTGTGGGACTGATGATTACACTTTTGCTGATTTAGGAGAAAAAATGGAAGTTGATTTGATTTTCAAAATAGCAGCTATAGGCATTATAGTGGCAGTGCTTAATCAGGTTCTTATAAGGGCAGGACGTGAAGACCAGGCAATGCTTACAACCCTTACGGGACTTATAGTTGTGCTTATGATGGTTATCACACAGATTAAAGAACTGTTTGTAACAATAAAATATCTATTTGAACTTTAAAAACTATGGAAATAATAAAACTTGCCGTATTTGTTCTGCTTGTGCTTCTTGTTGTAAACAGCATACCTACATTCAGCAGGGAAATAACAATGATTATAACATTTTCTTGCTGTATAGTGGTTTTGCTTTACATACTTAAAGCGGTGTATCCTGCGGTAGAATATATAAAAAATGTTACCAGAGCTATATCTTTCAGCGGAATTGACGTGGTTTTTAAGGCTTCAGGGATAGGACTGATAACCCAGTTTGTTTCCGATATTGCATCAGACAGCGGAAACAAAGCATTGGCAAATCAGATGGTTTTTGCGGGCAGAGTGTGCATTCTGCTTGCGGCAATGCCTGTTGTTATTCAGATTGTTGAAATTATAGGACAGTTAATATGAATAAATTAAAAATGTTTTTGACAGTTTTTATAGTCATCCCAATATTTGCGATGACTGTGTATGCACAGGATGATGTTTCTTATATAAATGAAGCGCAGCAGATAGTGGAAAAAGAAGGGGTTGATTTTGAACAGGTCAGAATATCTCCATTGAATACTTTATGGAGTACAATAAAAAAATCTGCGGCAAAAGGTGCAGAATACATATTTGCTGATTTTTCAAAAATACTGGCAGTTATGATGATTACATCGTTAGTGAATCTGTTCGCGATAAGTGAAAATACAAACATAACAAAAACGGTCAATATGGTTTCTGTGGCAGCAATATTCAGCAGCGTCATCGGCGGTTTTTCTGCCAGTGCAGAAGCGGTAAGTAAAAATATGACAGACATAAAAAATTTTATGATTGCCTTTATGCCTGCTTTTGCAGGCGTGTCTTTTGCATCGGGAGAAATGATAACTTCAACGGTGTATACAGGATTTTTCCTGATAAGCATAATTACTGTAGCAAATTTCTGTATTAACTATATAGTGCCGTCTTTGAATATATTTATGATTGCGGGGGTTACATCGTCGGTTTCATCGGTGATAAATATGAAACAGTTGTGCAGTTTCTATTCTAAAGCGGTAAAAACGGCAATGACAACGGCAGTGTCGGTTTTGTGTTTTATGCTTTCGGTGCAGACAACCATAACACAGGGGCAGGATACACTGGCGGTTAAAACCGGGAAACTTATTGTCACAAGTGCAGTGCCTGTTATAGGTTCTGCGCTTCAGGGAGCAGTGGGCAGTGTCTACACCAGTATGGGAGTTCTGAAAAGTTTTTTCGGTATTGCAGGAATAACTGTTACGGTCGGGATTTTTTTGCCGGGTATAGTAACTCTTGCAATAAAATGGATTGAGTATTCTGTTCTTTCGGCAATAGGAACAATGCTTGGCAACAAACCTGCTTCGGAACTGATTATGTATTTCAGAGAAGTTGTGGAGATAATGCTTTCCATGTTGATTTTATTTATGGTGCTGCTTGTGTTTTCTTTAAGCATAATGATTAAACTTATGCAGGGAGTTTGAAATGGCGGGAATAGCTAAAACAGTGGGAGTTCTGTGTATATCGGTTGTGGCGATGGGAATTCTGTATGACCTGGGCAATTTTAAAGCTACGGAAAAAACATTAAAATTTGTGATTTCTCTTTATATAATAGCGACGGTTTTCAATTCATTAAGAACAACAAAACTGGAATTTGATATAGATATCGAGGGTGAAAACCAAATATATTACCAGAATTCAGAAGTTCTTAAAAACGAAATAATTTCACAGACAGAAAAAGAGCTTACAGAACTTATAAAAAAACGTATGGCAGAAAAAAATATATCCTACAACAGCATTTCGCTGCATATATTGGAAATACCTCTGGCTTAAAATATAGAAAACCGGTTTTGACTTGTAAACAATTACTTTAATGAATTTAATGCTTTGGTGTTCGCTGCATCGGCCAGAATGCTTCGCACGCAAGTCGGAGGCCAAGCGGTCTTAGGAAGACAATAAACTTTTACAACTCCTTGGCTCACAGAACGACATGGCTACGATCCGACTTCTCTGGCTTAAAATATAGAAAACCGGTTTTGACTTGTAAACAATTACTTTAATGAATTTAATGCTTTGGTGTTCGCTGCATCGGCCAGAATGCTTCGCACGC
>JAZOTI010000156.1:0-39066 GCA_045657565.1 Oscillospiraceae bacterium
GTCATAATCTGTTTTCTGCCAACAGGTTTATCCTCTCTTGTAAAAGCACCTATAATATTCCAGCCGTCATTTATCATCTGTTCAAGACACCCCTTTGCAATTTCAGGTGTGCCCATAAACAGAACTTTTACATCTTTTTTATTCATCATAGTCTTCGTCCAGATTAAGTGCTTTGATTTCTTCCGGTGTCATATCTTCGTAGAATTTTGTTGCGTGGTCCATAATTGTGATACCGTCAAGGTGATCGCATTCGTGGCAGATTGCACGTGCAAGAATATCTTCTGCTTCGATGATAAATTCGTTGCCGTAACGGTCCTGTGCTTTTGCTTTTACGTACTGTGGACGTGTGATAGCACCGTTTCTGCCTGGGAAAGAAAGGCAACCTTCAAAGATTGTAACTTCGCCTTCTCTTTCAAGAATTTCCGGGTTTACAAGTTCGATGATTTCATCAACTTCGTTATCATCTTCGTCAATATACTGGTCGAGTACAATACATACACGGCGCATAATGCCAACCTGTGGACCTGCAAGCCCAAGGCCATGTGCTTCCATCATTGTATCGCCCATATCATCAAGCAATGTTTCGAGTTTTTCGTTGAATTCTGTTACAGGACGGCAAACTTTTTTAAGGATTGGATCGCCGTCTTTTACAATTGTTCTGATAGCCATAGTATTTCTCCTGTTGTATATAATTTATTCTTGTGTTGGGTTCATATTTACATATATACCCGATTTATTGTCCGGATTCTTTAAGTATTCATCGATTGCAAATCTTAAAAAATCCCTGAATTTCTTTGTGTTTTTACATTTTAAGGTAAGTCGGTACCTGTAAACACCGCTTACCATAGAAACCGCAAAAGGTGCAGGGCCAAGCACTACAAGAGGCATGCCCTCAAGTTTTGGTGACAAATCCTGAATAATTTTCAAAAATTTCGCCCCATCCTTTGCCGCCTGAACTTCTTTTTCACTTGTGAATGCCACCTGACACATTGTGCAGAAAGGCGGATATATATTCAGTTTGCGGAAAGCGATTTCGTTCTGATAAAATTTTTCGTAATCACCTTTCTGTGCAAGGTGTATTACAGGGTTCTGACTGTCATATGTCTGCACAACTGCAAGCGCATCCTTTGTCCATCTGCCTGCGCGGCCGATAACCTGTGTAAGCAGGTTGAAAGCACTTTCGTTGGAATTGTAGGAAAGCTGGCTTAACGCCCCGTCCATACCAAGAACACATACAAGGTTTACATCCTTAAAGTCAAGTCCTTTTGCCACCATCTGTGTGCCCACAAGTATATCATACTTTTTATCGGCAAAAGCTTTCAGCATTTCGGCGTGGGCATCGTTTCTGCCCGTAGTGTCTGCATCCATACGCAGCACCCTTGCTTTAGGTATGCAGGAAAGAATATATTCCTCAACCTTCTGTGTACCATAACCTATATACTGAATTTCACCGCCGCAATGAGGGCATTTTTCAATCACAGGATAGTTTGTGCCACAGTAATGACAGCTGAGTTTATTTGCATTTTTGTGTTTTACAAGGTTTACACTGCAGTTGTCACACTGCAAGGTTTCCCTGCATTCTTTACATACACCCACAGTGGAGTATCCACGTCGGTTTATGAGGATAATGCTTTGTTTTTCCTGTTTTATGTTGTCTGACAGGTATTTTATAACAGCGTCCGAAAGCACACCTGTATCGCCTATTTTTGCCTGCATACGCATATCGATTATTTCTACCTTTGGCATAGGCATATCGTTATAGCGTTTATCCATAATATGCAGGCGGTAAAATCCGTTTTTTGCAAGATGATAACTTTCTATGCTTGGAGTTGCTGACGCAAGCACCAGTTTTGCATCTTTTTCCTTTGCAATAAAGGACGCCACACGGATTGCAGAATATCTTGGACTGTTTTCTGATTTGAAGGTTTTTTCATGTTCTTCGTCAATTATGATAAGTCCGATGTTGTCAACAGGTGCAAAAACCGCACTTCGTGTACCGATTACCACCTTTGCCCTGCCCTGTTGTATCTTCTGATGCTGATACAGTCTTTCTGTAGGTGAAAGCTTTGAGTGCATTACACTTATCACATCGCCGAAATATTCTGTCAGCAGATGTATCATCTGCGGTGTCAGAGAAATTTCCGGCACAAGCAGCATTGCAGTTTTGTCTTTCAGAAGTGTATCCTGTATAAGCTTTATAAAAACCGATGTTTTTCCGCTGGATGTAACCCCGTGGATAAGATGCGGTTTTGTGTTGTCAGAAGATGTTATTTCGTCAAACACGCGCTGCTGCTGCACAGAAAGATTAAGTGCCTTTTTTTCTTCCGCAATAGTTTTTGTTGCCTGCTTTTTGTCCTGAACCGATACAGTAATCAGCTCTTTTTCAATAAGTTTATCAACTACTGCTTTGGTTACATTGCAATCATCGCATATTTGTTTGATTGTTCTGTGTGAAGAAAGCAGATAATTATATACTTTAAGCTGTTTTTCTGTCAGTTTTACCTGTTTTTCTGTTTCATTTGCGGTATAAAGCTTTTCTGTAGGCAGTTTATGCTTTGCTTCCAGCATTCCTTTTGAAATGCGGTACTGCCCGCCATAAGGAATTACAGTTTTTGCCGCCTCATAAAATGTGCAGAATGTGGTTTCTCTTATATGTTCCACAAGTTTCAGTGCAAAAGGTGTGACCGACCAGTCTTCTGTTTTTACATCCTGAATTGTTTTAAGGCCTTTTGTATCCTGTCTTTCACTGAGCGAAAGCACGACGCCCATTCTGAGCGCACTGCTTCTGCCGAAAGGCACAAGTACAACTGAACCTGTCTGTATTGTATTTTTAAATTCATCAGGGACTATATAGGAAAATTCCCTGTCAAAATTCAAGGTAGCTTTATCCACTGCTACGCCTGCTGTCAACATAAAGCTACCTCCTTTTTGATTAGTCTCTGTTGTCGAATATATCAATGATAGACTGTGCGCATTCTTCTATATTATTGTTCACCACTACGCAGTCATAGTTGCACTGGAGTTCAAGTTCTTCCATTGCTCTTGAAAGTCGCTGTCTGATTTTTTCTTCATCTTCTGTACCGCGGTTTTTGAGGCGACGTTCAAGTTCTTCAATTGATGGCGGTGCAAGGAAAATTGCAAGGCAGTCGGGATATGCTTTTTTGACATTCTGTGCGCCTTCAACTTCAATAACAAGAACAACAACCCTGCCGGCTTTAACTTTGTCTTCTATCTGCTGTTTGAGCGTGCCGTAATAGTTATTTACATAGTTTGTATACTCCAGGAAATGACCTTCATCGAGTCTTGAAAGAAAATCTTCCTTTGTAAGGAATATGTAGTCAACACCGTCAACTTCGCCTTCGCGTGGCTGTCTTGTTGTTGCGGAAACAGAAAGGATAAATCTTTCGTCAGTGCTGAGAATTTTTTTAACTACTGTATCCTTGCCACAGCCGGAAGGACCTGAAATTACAACTATATTTTTATCAATGTTATTCATCTTCAGTCTCCATAAATTTAATAAGATTGCTGTTTGATTGTCCAAAAATTCTTTCTGCGGAAAATGCACAGATTATAATATGTTCACAGTCTGTGATTATAACCGTTTTTGTTTTTCTGCCAAAGGTCGCATCAATGAGACGGTTTTCTGATTTTGCTTTGGCTATCATTCGTTTCACCGGTGCGGATTCCGGGCTTAAGGCAGCTACAATCTTGTTTTGATTTATCATACTGCCAAAACCGATATTAAGCATACCTCTCACCTCTTATTCCATATTTTGAATCTGTTCACGGATTTTTTCAATTTCTGATTTTATTTCAACAACTCTTCTTGTAATTTCCAGATCGTTGGATTTGGAACCTATTGTATTGGCTTCACGGTTGAGTTCCTGTGTAAGGAAGTCAAGTTTTCTGCCCTGTCTTGCATCACCTTCAAGAATATTGCGATACTGTGCAATATGGCTGCGAAGACGTACAGTTTCTTCGTCAACTGCCACTTTATCTGCAAAAATTGCAGCTTCTGTGAGAATTCTCTGGTTGTCAATCTGCTGATCCTGAAGAATTGTCTGCAGTTTCTGATAAAGTCTGTCCTGATATTTCTGTGCGCGGAGCGGTGCAATAGTTTCAATTTCTGTTACAATATCTTCAATTGCTGAAAGTCTGCCCATAACATCAGCATAAAGTTTTTCACCTTCTGCCTGTTTCATTGACATAAACTCATTCAGTGCCATTGCAACAACTGCGCTTACATCCGCTGCAAGCTGGTCAGCGTCTTCTTCACTTTTGTTCTGTGTGAGAACACCTTCATATCTTGAAATAGCTGTTACGTCACAAGGCTTTTCAAGTCCAAGTTCTGTGCTGATTGCGCAGAGAGCCTGATAATAACTTTTTGCAAGTGCAATGTCTGCTTCAACAACTGTGTCACCCTGTTCAACAGCTTTGATTGCAAGAGAAACTTCCACTTTACCTCTGCTTACAGTTTCGTTTACCTGTTTTTTGATTTTGTCATCAAGGAATGAGAAAAAGCGGGACATTCTGCTGGAATATTCAAAATATCTGTGATTAACAGACTTGATTTCCACAGTAATATCCTTACCGTTTAAAACAGCATTTCCCTTTCCGTAACCAGTCATACTGTATACCATTTTTTACCTCCGTAAGATAATAGCAATATTTGATTTGCTTGCATTTTTATCTACTATCTCAATATTAAATTATACACAAAAACAATATATTTTGTCAATGTAAACACCCTTGTTATGCGGTTTGCAGGCAAAAAACAAAAGTCTTGCAGAGAGTGTTCCCCGCAAGACTTTTTTGTTTATGAAAGTATGAGCGGCTGTGCCACTTTAACCGCAAAATAATGCACAATTGTGCCCTGGTCAAACTGCGCCACCACTTTGTAAATGTAGGTGCCGTCTTCCTTTGGTGTTGTCATACTGTAACGTTTTTCAATGAATTCCTCCGGTGCAGAGCCTTTGCCTTCATAGAGAGTAATGCTTTCATATGGTCTTGAAAAATCTATAACTATAGGCATATCCGGTGACACATCATATACTGTCAGAGGCACATCTATGCAGGAAACAAAAGGAGACTGTACTGTTTTTGTTGCATAGTTCCATTCGTAACCACCGCGGGGCACACTTGGAATAAGTGTATAACCTGTTGTCACACTGATTACCGGCAGTGAGACTTCCGGATTTTTGGAGTCTATTGTATCCTTGATAAATACAGATATATATCCTGCCAGAACAAGCATAACAACCGCTATGATATAACGTCGGATTTTCTGTTTATACATTCGGTTCATCCCTGTCAATCTCCCTTTCCGGTGTAAGTGTAAGTGTATCTCTGTCTGCAATTATCTTCTTCTTTGCAAGACGTTTGTCCATGTTTTCAGACAAAAGGCTGTACATCACCGCAAATGTAGGAACACCGGCAACCATACCTATAAAACCAAAAAGACCGCCGCCTATTGTAATTGCCACAAGCACCCAGATTGGTGCAAGACCTGTGGAGTCACCAAGGATTTTAGGTCCCAGTATATTGCCGTCAAACTGCTGCAATGCCAGTACAAATATTGCAAAAATCAACGCATCCCACGGACTTACCATAAGCAGAATAAGTATTGATGGTATAGCACCGATAAACGGACCGAAAAACGGAATGACATTTGTCACACCTACAATAACGCCAAGAAGCAATGCATATGGTGAGTATATGAAAAGAGAACCGATAAAGCAAAGGATACCGATGATGATACTGTCGACAATTTTACCATTGATAAATTTTGAAAACATCAGGTTTGTTCTGTTTCCGATTTCAACAATTCGGTTTGCCTTTTTTTCTTTCATGAAAGAATAAAGAATCTTTTTAATCTGGAAAATAAGTCTTTCTTTTGTAAGCAACATATAAATGGATGCTATCACAGCCATAAACATATCGATAACAAAAGAACCCAGTGAAACAGACACATTAAAAATCTGCGGAATAAGATTAAGTGCCATTGTACTTAAAGCTTTCAAAGCAGATGACATTGTTTCTGTAATACTTTCCGCAAAGGCAGGGTCCCAGTGGTACTGTGTTGTAAGTTTTTCCACCAATCGTGTAATTTGTCTTATATATTCAGGAATGGAGTTTATAACATTAATAATGCTGTCACGCACCTGAGGTGCAACAAGAACAACCAGCACTGTTATTGCAAGAGCAGTAACAATATATGTGCATGTGACTGCCATTCCTCTTTTTCCTTTAGTATCTCTGAAAAAATTTCTTTCAAACCATTTTACCGGTGTATTGAGAAGAAATGCCATCACAAACGCAACCACAAAAGGAGATATTACACTGTATACACTGCCGAATATTCTTTTAACAATATCAAAATGAGATATGCTGAGATAAAGAAGCACAGCTGTACACACTGTTATAATATTGCTTATTGTAGACTTTGTGAAATAATTCTTTACGTTTCTTTCCATACCTGTCTCCTGAAATAAATCTATTAACATATGGTAACATATTTACCGAAAAAAATCTACCGTATTCACAGTTTTTACACTATAAATTCACTTTGCTGTTTTATTCTTAATTTCAAAACATTTACAATAATGATATTTTGTATTATTATAATATATAAAGATTACCATTGTTAAAGGAGATTATTATTTATGAAATTAGGCGTTCTTGCAGGTACCCCTGTTGATACACAAATGGGTGTGGATTATCTTATCGCCAAAGGTGTTGAAGCAATCGGCATACCTTGCAGTCAGTCAGCAGAAGAACAGAATGAAATGCAGATTCTGCACAAAGAAGAACTTCTGGAAATTGCAGTTGATAACTGTATGCAGATGATTGCTCAGGGCGCAACCGGTATTTTTGTTTACTGTAATTCGCTTTCAGGTGCTATTGATATTGAAAACCTTAAATCCCGAGTTCCTGTATGTGTAGTAACACCTCTTGATATATACAAAATGTGCGCCAAACAGTACAAACGACTTTCCATCATCGCAGCAAACGGCCAGAGCCTTGCAGCTATTGAAAGAGTTATCCTTGGCGAAAACCCTGAATGTACAGTTTTCGGTGCCGGACTTCTGCCTCTTGTAGTGGAAATTGAAAAATCCACACCGCCGGCAGAAATCTATTCCTCTTTCCAGCTTAAAAGCCTTACCGACAGTTTTACTGCTATCGGATGCGAAGCACTTATTCTCGGCTGTACTCATTTCCCTTATGTGGAACAGGAAATCCGTGATAACATCTCTGTTGAAGTTATCAATCCTGCAGACCAGATGCTTGAAATTCTCAAAGCAAACCAGTAAATTTAATTTTCCGAATGGACTTTTTGATGAAAATGTTTTAAAATTATACAAACTGCGACATTGCATCACAAATCCGTCGGTTTACCTGTCGGCCGTATCTACACAACACTCACTCTGCACATCACTCTGTGTAGCAAAAAGAGAGGCATATATATGACATTTTCACAGCTTAACTATGTTATGGAAGTTTCCCGCTGCGGTTCAATAAACAAGGCCGCGGCAAAACTTTTCGTATCTCAGTCAAGTCTTTCCAACTCCATTCAGGAACTGGAAAAAGAACTGGACATTATTATTTTCACCAGAAGCACAAAAGGCATTGAACTCACACCGGAAGGCAGTGAATTTTTAAGCTATATCCGTCCTTTGATTGAACAGCAGAAACAGATCTTATCTCTTTATGAAAACAAAAATGCCAAGCCATGTCTCAGATTGAACATCTCAACACAGAGATATCCTTTTGCAGCCAAAGCGTTTGCCGATCTTTTAAACTGTTCTGATCATCCTAAGTTTGAAGTGCGTCTGAAAGAAACAGGTATTTTCCAGATTATTGAGGACGTATACAACAATGACAGCGGCATAGGTGTTATTTTTATTTCAAGAGAAAGCGAAAAATTCATACGTAAAACACTTGAATCAAAAAATCTCACCTTTACTTCCATTAAGAAAATCAACCCTCGCGTTTATATCCGCAAAGGACATCCGCTCGCAGATAAAGAAATTGTTAAATTTCAACAGCTTTTGGATTATCCTTACGTTGTATTTGACCATGGTCAGGGTAAAAACCTTTATTATACAGAAGAAATCAACCTTGCAGGTTTCAGAATTCCTGAAAAACTTATTTTTGTTCATGACCGTGCAAGTATGTATAACATTGTAAGCAATACAAACGCATTTTCCATTGGCAGTGGTGTATTGAATAAAGGATATTTTGACCCGGATGTAATTTCTGTTCCGGTTGAGTGTAATGATGAAGATGTTATGGAACTTGGCTGGATAAAACAAAGCAACCGCAAACTTTCAGAGGTAGAGGAACAGTATGTTCAATATCTCGAAAACGCTTTGCATGAAGCAGAATAATTCACCGAATATAAAAACATCCGTATACAGAAGTATACGGATGTTTTTGTTTTTACTGTTCATAAATATTTTTGCCGCAGCGTTTACATTTTTTTACATTGAGTTTGCCGAGATGTTTTTTGCAGTCCGGACATCTCCAGAATCCTAAGTACAAAACTGCGAAAATTGCAAAAAACACCAGCATTATGTAAATAAGCAAAGATGAGTTGAGAAAGGTTGCAAGCACGATAGCTGCTATGATTGTAATAAATGTAATATTGAGATAATATTTTACTGTTGCTAAGTTCATTTATTGCTCCTTTGTATTGTTATATACACTATTAAAACATATCTTCACATATGATTCAAGTTAAATATATAGCGGTTCTGTTTAATACGTGATATAATGACATGGTAGCGTATACCCATAAAATAAAAATTCACGAGGATATTATTATGAAAAAACTGATAAAAGGCATTGGTATTTTTATAGCAATGGTTCTTGTTTCCATCTCCTTCTCCTTCAACGCATTTGCGGCAAGTCCAAACTATGATGTTACTATTCTTTTCACTCACGATTTACATTCTCACCTTTTGCCTTCCATAGCTGAAGAAGGCGGTGAATATGGTGGTTATGCGAGACTTATGACAGCTATCAATCAGCAGAAAGCAAAATATCCCGACGCTATACTGGTTGACGGCGGCGACTTTGCTATGGGTTCATTGTTTCAAAGTGCTTACACCACAAGTGCAATTGAACTGCGAATGATGGGTGCAATGGGCTATGATGTAGCCACATTTGGCAACCACGAATTCGACTATCTTCCAAAAGGACTTGCTTCCATGCTTAATGTTGCCGCAGACTGCGGTGAATACGTTCCACAGATTGTTGAATCCAACTATCTTCCACCTGTAGTTGGTGCTGACAATTACACTGATGACTCAGCTCTTATGTGGGATGCTTTGGAAAACTATGGTGTAAAAGACTATACAATTATCGAAAAGAACGATGTATATTTTGTTGTCTTTGGTGTTATGGGTTATGACTCTGATGATTGTGCCCCAAACAGCGGTATGGTGTTTGAAGAACCAACAGCAAAAGCACAAACAACAGTTGATGCAGCTGTTGCTGAATGTGTTGAACTTTACGGATCAGACCCAATTGTAATCTGTCTTTCCCACAGTGGTACAAGCCGCGGTGAGGGTGAAGACTATGAGCTTGCAAAAGCTGTAAACGGTATTGATGTTATAGTTTCAGCACATACTCACACAACATTAAACGAACCAATTGTTGTAAATGATACATATATTGTCTCTGCAGGCGAATACGGCAAAAACCTTGGTGTTGTAAACCTTAGTTTTGTTCCTAACACTCCAGCTGTTCTTACGGGTTATGAGCTTATTCCTATCAACGAAACTGTTGCAGAAGATGAAAGAATCGCAACCCTTACAGAAAGCTTCAAAACAAATGTGGAAACCGATTATCTTTCAAAATACGGTGTTACATATGATCAGATTGTCGTAAACAATCCTTATAAGTTTGAAAATGTTAAAACAATAAAATCCACCCAGCATGAAAGTCCTGTGTGCAACATCTTCTCCGATGCATATAAATGGGCTGTTGAACAAGTCACCGGAGAAACCGTTGATATGGCTGTAACCGCTGCAGGTGTTGTGCGAGAAAGCCTGCCTACAGGTGATATTTCTGTTTCAGATGTTTTTAATGCAGCAAGTCTCGGTGTTGGTACAGAAGGCGAACTTGTTTCTGTGTACCTTACCGGCAAAGAACTTAAAACCGCAATGGAAATTGATGCATCTGTTCAGCCGCTTATGGGCGCTGCCCAGCTTTATTGTTCCGGTGTTGAATATTCCTTCAACAAAAGCCGTATGATTTTCAACAAAATTGATTATGCAATGCTCCGCAGAGATAATGGCATACTTGAAGAAATTGACGATAACAAACTTTATAATGTTGTAACAGGTATGTACTGCGGTGAAATGCTCGGTGGTGTTCAGGAAACTTCTTTTGGTCTGCTTTCAATTGTTCCAAAAGACAAAGAAGGCAATCCTATTGATATGGAAAGACTTTCCGACTATGTGGTAAAAGACAAAAACGGAAACCCTGTAAAAGAATGGTATGCTATTTCTTCCTATCTTATGGAAATGGGAGGAAAAATGGACGAAAAATACGCTTCCACCGATGGCAGAAAAATTGTGTATTCCAGCCTTAATCCTGCAAAACTTCTTAAAAACGCAAACAAATTCACCTATATTCTTATCGGCGTCATTGTTGTTCTTATCATCCTGGTTGTTTTGCTGATACATCTTGTGTCAAAAATCATCAAAAGAACAAAAAATAAAAAAACAATTAAATAACTTAATTTTCCAAAAAACAGGGCATATTTTTACAGGTATGTCCTGTTTTTGTAATATTAATACATATTTTTAAGACATAATTGCCTTGTCTTATACATATATATTGTGTATAATTTAACCAATTAATACAACTGAATATCCAAATGATTTCTGCAGGAGCTGTATATTAAATATCAGTGGCTGCAGATTGATGGAACTCTGGAGACATCTGCTTTGTGCAGGGGCCGAAGGTGCAAGCATAAATATTTATGTAAACTCTCAGGCAAAGAGGACAGAGATAAAAATCATAATATGATTTTTTATGTTGACGATGGGTTCCTTTTAGGTTTCCTTCGTCTTTTTTATTTGATGGTATTTAAGTTGGTTAAAATATTTACACAGGAGATCATCTTATGAAAGAAATCATCACTTCAGTTAACAGTTCAATCAACAGTTTTGTATGGGGCCCTGTTATGCTCGCTTTGCTTGTGGGTACAGGTGTTTATCTTACTATCCGCACAGGGTTTATACAGGTTAAATGGTTCGGATACATAATGAAACATACTGTAGGAGGACTTTTCGGAAAATCCGATGATAAAGACCACGGCAATAACCTTACACCTTTTCAGGCTGTTACAACCGCTCTGGCTGGTACAGTTGGCACCGGCAATATTGCAGGTGTTACAGGCGCTATCTTTGTAGGCGGTCCCGGTGCTGTGTTCTGGATGTGGGTTTCAGCATTTTTTGGTATGTGCACAAAGTACGCAGAAATTGCCCTTGCAATGAAATACCGTGTTACCGATAATAACGGTGTTCACAAAGGCGGTCCTATGTATTATATTGAAAAAGGGCTTGGCAAAAACTGTAAATGGCTTGCTGTTATTTTTGCAGCTCTTGGTGGGCTTGCATCATTTGGTATCGGCAACATTGCACAGTCCAGCGAAATTGCAGGTGCAATGAAAGGGCTTGTTGGTATGAATCCAATGTTTACAGGTATCTTTCTTTCCATTATTGTTGCTTTTGTTCTCATTGGCGGTGTTAAACGTATTGGTCATATTACAAGCTATCTTGTTCCTTTCATGGCTATGTTCTATATTGCAGCAGGTATTGTTGTTATCGTCATGAGAATCGGTGACATTCCTTCTGTATTGGTATCAATTATTACATCAGCTTTCAGCTTCGAAGCTGTTGGCGGCGGTGTATTCGGCTACGCTATTGTAATTGCTATGAAACAGGGCTTCGCAAGAGGCGTTTTTTCCAACGAAGCAGGTCTTGGTTCTGCACCTATTGCCCACGCCGCTTCCTCCACTGAAGAACCTGCTGAACAGGCAATATGGGGTGTATTTGAGGTGTTTATCGACACAATCATTATCTGTTCTATTACTGCATTTGCAGTTCTCCTTTCGGGCGCAGAACTGGGCAGCGAAGCTTTATCAATGTACACTTCCAAAGGTGCTGCAGCAGTTGCTGCTTTCAACTCTATTCTTCCCGGCACAATTGGCGGCACTATTATTCAGATCAGTCTTTTGTTCTTTGCTCTTTCTACTATTCTCAGCTGGGCATACTACGGAGAAAGCTGCTGGAACTACATTACTGGCAACAGCAAAATATTCAATGCATTTTATAAAGCTGCATTTATACTGTTCTGTATCGTTGGTGCGACAGGCAGCGGCACATTGATGTGGGACATCGCAGACACTCTTAACGGTATGATGGCAATTCCTAACCTTATTGCTCTCATTCTTCTTTCCGGTGTTGTTACAGGCATTACTAAAGACTATTTTAAAGATAAAAAATAATAACACATTGATTTACTGAACTAATTCAAAGGCACAGCAGGCTGATTGCTGTGCCTTTCTTGTACTTGTGAAGTTAATAGGATATACTCAACCCAAAAGTTATATTAATAGATATACAGTACAATTTCATCTTTTCATAAACAATAACTAATGTTACATTATTGCAATCACAGTGCCTTAATGTTATTATTCTGTTATACGACAAATCAAATAAATAATGTGAGGTATGTTTATGAAACAATTTGTTGACAAATCTTTTTCCGTTTTCGCAAAAGAATGGGCACTTGTTACCGCTGGCACTCCTGACAACTGCAACACAATGACTATCGCCTGGGGTGGCCTTGGCACTTTGTGGAGCAAACCTGTTGCAACGGTTTATGTTAAACCTTGCAGATATACACATTCTTTCCTTGAAAGTAACGAATACTTTACTGTAAGTTTCTTTGATGAAGAACATAAAAAAGCTTTGGGTGTACTTGGCACAAAATCCGGCCGTGATGGCGATAAAATTGCAGAGGTTGGCTTTGATGTTGTTCCTTGCGGTGAAAGCGTAACCTTCAAACAGGCTAAACTTACAATTCTGTGTAAAAAAATATACCGTCAGGACCTTGACACTTCCGCAATGCCTGAAGCTGTTATCAAAACATATTATCTTGAAGAAGAACCACATACAATGTTTGTGGGCGAAGTTATCGGCGTAATTGAATAAACAAAAAACAATCCCACAAGGTATAAACCCTGTGGGATTTTGTTTTTATGTTCTGTTAATTGAAACTGTAAAGCCAGTCTGATTTAAGCAGGTATATCAGGAACAGCACCGAACTGATAAACCATGTAAGCGGATACGCCCAATAAATTGCATTGATTACAGGAACAATTCTTACAATTATAGTAATATATGTAATTCTGAGCACACACCATATACTGAGCATAATGTACATTGGTATAACTGCACGGCCTGCACCGCGAAGAATTGCAGCACAGCAATGGCTGAATGCAAGCAATCCATAGAACAGACATACTGTTCTTGCATGGGTTACACCAAATGCAACAACTTCAGGGTTACTGTCAAACATACCTACAAGCATAGGAGCAAGAATAAATATCAGCAAACCGATAACTTCTGCAAGCCCCGCGCTGCACATAATACCGAATTTTGCACCTTTTTGTGCTCTTTCGTATTCTTTTGCGCCAAGGTTCTGGCTGATAAAGGTTGTAAGAGACATTGAGAAGCAGTTAACAGGCAAGAAACCGAAACCTTCAATTTTGGAGTAGGAACCACTGCCCGCCATTGCCAGTTTGCCAAACGCATTGATGTTGGACTGAACAACAACATTTGCCAGTGAAATAATTGAGTTCTGAACACCTGAAGGCAGACCGTAACGGAGAATAGTACCCAGGGTTTCAAGGTCAAACCCAATTTTTGACAATGTAATTTTATATTCAGCATCAATGCGCAGCAGATGTATGAGACAAAGGATTGCACTGAGGAACTGTGCTATTACAGTTGCATATGCTGCACCTTCAACACCCATACCAAATACGCCAATGAACAAAAGGTCAAGCACTACATTGACAATGGAAGATACGATGAGGTATACCAAAGGATGCTTTGAATCCCCTACTGACTGCAATATACCAACCATACAGTTGTACATTACAAAGCCCAATGAACCAAGGAAATATGTTTTGAAATAGGCCACGGAATTAGGCATAACATCTTCCGGTGTTCCCATAAGGCGGAGCAGTATAGGAGAAAGCACCATACCAATAACTGTCAGCACAACGCCTGCAACCAATGCAAGCGCAACCGCTGTGTGAATGGCTTTGGATAATTTTTCAAATCTTTTTGCACCATAGTTTCGTGCAACAACAACACCTGAACCCATAAACACGCCGTTGAAAAAACCAACCATAAGGAAGATAAGGCTGCTGGAGGAGCTTACTGCCGCAAGGGCATCACTTCCCAGAAAGTTACCAACTATGAGAGAGTCGGCAGTGTTGTAAAGCTGCTGAAACAGATTTCCCCAAAAAAGAGGTATTGCAAAAAATATAATTTTTTTGCCTATAGGGCCTTCTGTCATACGGATTGCTCCGGTGGTTTTAGACCCTTTTAATTGTTTTTGTTTGAGCATATCTGTTATATGCCTCCATTTCAGCTTGATTTATTCGGAAATTTTTGTACCGATAAATGCCATGATTTTTTCCAGTGTGCCTTCTTTGAGCGGATTGGAAAGACCTACATGTTCCAATGTATCAAAGTAGCTGCGACTGCCGCCGGACTGACAGAGTTTGTAGTAATCTGCCCATGCCTGTTCACGGTTTTCTTCCATTTTCTGATAGAATTCAAAAGCACTCATCTGTGCAATTGCATAGTCTACATAGTAGAATGGATTGATAAAGATATGTGGTTTCTGCATCCAGAAGCCGCCATTGTTGAGGAAATCGTTATCAGCATAGTGACGCCATGGCATATATTTTTCTTCAAGTTCTTTCCATACACGGCGACGGCCTGCTGCGTCAAGATTTTCTTCATACTGACGGTGCTGGAGTTCGTCAACACAAATCATATAAGGAACTGCAGAAAGTGCATATTCGATGTGTCTGATGCGGTAACGGTCAGCTTTGTCACCAAAGAATTTTTCCATCCAAGGATATGTGAAGAGTTCCATAGACATTGATGGAATTTCACCCTGTTCTGCTGTGCCCCATACTGTTGATGAGATTTTGTGGCATCTGCTGGATGTGTAAGCCTGGAATGCATGACCTGCTTCGTGTGTGAGAACGTCAACGTCGTCTGCTGTGCCGTTGAAGTTAGCAAAGATAAATGGTGCTTTTTCTGTTGGAAGGAATGCACAGTAACCGCCAAGCATTTTGCCCATTTTTGCATCAAGGTCATACAGTTCGTGTTCTGTCATAAAATCAAAGAACTCTGCTGTTTCTGGGGAAAGTTCTGTGTACATTTCTTTTGCCCACTGAACCATCTGGTCTCTGTCGCCGATTGGCACTGCATTGCCGTCTGGGTCTGTGAGTTTTTCATCATACCAGTTGAGTGTTTCAAGACCAATACGTTTTGCCTGTGCTTTGAAGGAACGTTCAACAAGTGGTACAACGTGTTTGCGAACCTGTTCACGGTAAACAGCAACATCTGCAGGAGTGTAGTCAAAACGGCTCATTCTTGCATAGATAAAGTCAATATAGCTGTCAAAACCAAGTTTTTTAGCCATTTTGCTTCTCACTGCTACCATTTCGTCATAAATTCTGTCAAGTTCATCTGCGATACTTTCGTAGAATTTTGCCCATTCGTCAAATGCTGCTTTTCTTACTTCGCGGTTTTTGTCGCCCATATATTTGAGCAAACCGGAAAGGTTGCACATTTCGCCGTTGAATTCAACCTGACAGCCTGCAGAAACACGGCTGAATTCCTGGCAGAGTTCTGCATCTTTTGCCATATCTTCCACAACTTCAGGACTTGCCAGCTTGAGGGAGATTTCCATACGTTTTGTGATAAGTGTGCCGAATTCTTCTTCAAATTCTTTACGGAATGGGCTTTCAAGCAATGCTTTGCTTGCATCAAGTTCGAGAACTGCAAATGTGCCGCCTTCAGCATAGTAAGCGCTCATTTCGTCAGCATAGAATTTGTCGTTTGTATCGATGGAGTTGCGGATGTATGCAACGTCGCTCATAACGTTAAATTTTTTGCTTTCTTCTTCTCTGTTCAGGAAGATTTTGCGGAGTTCTTCATAACTCTGAGCATTTTTGATATCAGATGCATATTTTTTGATAGCTTCTTTTTCTTTTTCAAAATCAGGCCTGATATACTCAAATTCTTTAAAAGTTGTCATTTATTTGTTTCTCCTTTCAGAAACTTTTTATTTAAAGACGGCAGACAGTACCGCCTGCCGTCTGATTTGCTTTTTTCAAGCACGATAATATAAAATTATCTTTCTACTTTAATACGGCCGCCGCCAAGGCTTGTCACGGAGATGCCGTCACGGCTTACTGTTTCACCTGCACGACAGATACCGTCAAGTTTGTCACGGTCAATCTGGAGATAAAGTTCTTCCTGTGGAGGAATGAGACTGATACAGCCTTTACCGCTGCGGATTGTGCCGTCGATGCGGTAAACAAGGATTGCTTCTTCAGTAAGATTTTCATCAAGGCCAAGAGGCTGACGATATTCAACAATATATCCGTGATATTCATCCAGCGGAATGATAACGCCTTTAAGACCTTCTGCTGTTTCAACAGGTGTAAGCTGGTATTCCCCGCTTTCCTCTGCAACTGCAAACTGTTCATCATCCAACCAGCCAAGACGCCATTTGCTGTAAGCAATGTAGTCTGGTGCTATGCCTTCAATCCAGCCCATAAGGTCCCATGTGCCGCAATGGCCGAAAGCATCTCGTGCGCCTTCTGTAACACCATATGTATAAAGGTCAGGAAGGCCCATAATATGCCCTGTTTCGTGAGCAAGGAGCAAGCCTTTACGTTTGTACATATCCTTACCGAAAGTTACTGCAAGTCCGATTTTTTCGCCGTTTCTGCACACTACAGGACGGGATGCGTCAACCATAGTTGGTGAATAAGGAACTTCTGCACCATGTACAGGACAAACATAGAGAATATCAAACTGTGAATAGTCCACATCATCGCAGGTTATATCCATAGCATCCTTGAGATATGCACGCTGACGTGGGCCTGTGATGCCTTTGTTCATTTCATAAACTTCGTCATCTTTAGGCATTGTGTACCATTTGTCAAAAAGAACAATTTCAAGGTCAAGTTTACCATAGGAAATTATATCAAAAACTCTGAGACCATCAGTTGCCAGAAGATCATAGTAAAAATCAATGTCAGGATACTGACTATCTGCTGCTTTTTTGTTTGGGAAGTCAACACATACAAAAGCTGCTCTCAGTTTTTTATGTGCATCTGCTGCCTGAGTATAGTCAATTGCAAAACCGCCGTTGAGATCATCAATTGTAGATTTGAATTTATACATATAAGTACCTCCTGCCGTATAACCGGCATACAAAATAAATCTTTATCAAATTACATAAAATAAATTTATGTTTTACTTTTATACCGAATAACCACCGACATAAAGCCGGTGGTTATTGTAACGTTTATCAGAAAATTTTGCGCACTTATCAGTTATTCGTATTTGAAATCTTCTTTCAAAAGGCTGCAGAAGTCATGGAAATATCTTTCCTTGTCTTCAGCAGAAAGTTTAACAAGCATACCAAAGCTGTCCATACTGAGATAACCTGCAGAGAAGAGCAGTTCTGTATATTCTTTCTTTGTATAACCGTATTCTGCTTCCCACTGGAGAAGTTTTTTCATACCGTAGTAGTAGCAGTTAAAGTAACCAGGCATATTCTGATGTGCCTGTACCTGTTTGCGTGCTGTGCCCCATTCAAAGCCGAGTTCTTCCTGATAGATTTTACATACATCTTCGATTGTTGCACCGAAAACATAGAGGCTGAGGTCTACAAGGATACGAACTGCGCCATGATGACGGCGGTATGCTACAAACAATGGGAAGAATGGGTCTTCACCGAAAATCCATTCAAAAGCACGTTCTGTTCTCAAACATGTGCCTTCGAGAATTGGAATATATTTTGCACCGATTTTAACAGTTTCAGGTGTTTCGCTGAGAGCTGTTTTGAGGTACTGAACATGGTGACCAGGGTAAGCTTCGTGGAGAGAGTTGAGCTTGATCCAGCCGTCTGTTACGTTCTTATAGTTGTACTGGTTGAGGAACATCTGACCACGGAATGGGCGGATGGAGAAATCGCCGCCTTCGTAACCGCCCCATGGGTAGGAGTCTTTGCAGCCTTCGGAAATAGGTTTGCACAGACAGATTTCGTCATCAGGGAGGTTTACAAATTCGTGAGCAAGAGCTCTTGTTCTCTTGAGATATTCGTCAGCACGACGGAACATTTCTTCAGGAGAATCACATGGACCTTCATATTTGTAAAGAACATCGTTGATTTCCTGCATTGTTGTTGGGTTTTCAGGAATATCAAGTTTTGCAGCAATTGCAAATACTTCAGAACGTGTTTTTTCAATTTCAGATTTATGCCATTCAAGAAGTTCGTCAAGGTTTACGCCCAATTTCTTTTTAAGCATTGCGCGGTATTCTTCCACATCACCTTTTACAGTTTTTGTAAGGTCGTCTTCTGCAAGTTTTGCTGCAGGAACAACTTCTGCTGTGGAAAGTTCGTCTGCTGTTGTGTTGAGCATTGCAACATGTTTATCCATTGCATCTTTAACAGCTTTAACCTGTTCTTCTGTGAATTTTGGGAAATAGAAGTCTACTCTTTCAGCTTCTTTTGCAATATGTGCAGCTTCACGACGCAAACCGTTTGCAACACCTGCAAGAGCTTTTTCGTCATATTTTGCTTTAATAACTTCTACATATTCTTCGCGGTTTTCTGCTGCGCCTTCAATGCGTTTAAGAACAGTATCACATTTTTCCTGTTCTGTGCCACGGCCTTTGCGGGAAACATCTTCAAAGCCCCACATAAAGCCAAAGAAATGTCCTTCAGGATGTGCAGCAACATCTTCAAGTGCAAATTCAAGGGAGTCAATGAAATCTTCAAAGTGGTTTTTAACCAATGCAAAAACTGCATCAGGTGCTTCAAGGGCTTCTACTTTAGCTTTAAGTTCTTTCCATTCTTCCTTAGCAGCAGCTATATTTGCTTCTGAAGGAATAAATGTTTTTTTGCCTCTGCGACGGTATCCGTTGATACTGCCATTAAATTCTGCCAGTTCTTTGTCAAGTTCACGGTACTTCATTACCAATTCAGGATTATTCATAATAAGTCCCTCCTTTTAATTTTAATGATATGTAATATCAATTTTTTCTGCATAATCAATTACCCTTCATGAAATGCGCCCGAAGACGCATTTCACTCAGGGTAATGGAATGGTTAATTATTCACCTTTTTTGTTTACGTACATTTCGAGTTCTGGTTCAGAAAGGTAAACAGAATGTGTACCTTCGATGAGGTGCATAGAAGGTTTGTTTACGCTGTAATCATGAACAGATGGATCGTACACAACAAAATCTCTCCATTTTTCAAAATATGGGTCTGGTTCAGGAATAGCTGAAAGCAGAGCTTTTGTATATGGATGGATTGGGTTGCCGTAGATTTCTTCTGGTGTACCCTGTTCAACAAGGTGACCCATGTACATAACGCCGATATAATCGGAGAAGTATTTTACAACAGAAAGGTCATGAGCGATAAAGAGGATTGTAAGGCCCATTTCCTTTTTGAGGTCATTCAGGAGGTTAAGAACCTGTGCCTGAATGGAAACGTCCAATGCGGAGATTGGTTCGTCAGCGATGATGAGTTTTGGGTTAGTTGCAAGTGTACGTGCAATACCGATACGCTGTCTCTGACCACCGGAGAATTCATGTGGGTAACGTGTGAGATGGTCGTCAGCAAGACCAACTGTTCTGATCATCTTAAGGCAAACTTCGCGAACTTCTTCGTCTGTTTTGCAAACTTTGTTGATGATAAGACCTTCACCGATAATTTCCTGAATAGTCATACGTGGGTTAAGAGAAGAAATTGGGTCCTGGAAAATCATCTGGATGCCACGTGTTACTTCTCTTCTTTCATCTGCTGTAAGTTTACCAGCAATGTCTTTACCTTCGAAGATAACTTCGCCGCTTGTAGCTTTGTAAAGACGGATGATTGTACGGCCAGTTGTTGTTTTACCACAACCGGATTCACCTACAAGACCAAAAGTCTTACCGCGAGGGATTTTAAAGGAAACGTCGTCAACAGCTTTAACAACGATTCTTTTTCTGCCTACACCACTTTTAAAGTGCTGGCAAAGGTTTCTAACATCAAGAAGAATGTCTTCACTTTCCATGTAGTTATCTACTTTTACGTTATCAGCCATTAGCTCTTGCCTCCTTTCTCTTCAAGCTGTTAGCAATTCTGCGGTCGAGCAATGCAGGACGTTCTACTTTTGGTGCATTTGGATGCAAGAGCCATGTAGAAGCATAGTGAGTATCGCTAACTTTAAACATTGGTGGGTCTTCTTCAAAGTCAATCTGGAGTGCCCACTGGTTTCTTTCTGCAAATGCGTCACCAACTGGTGGGTGGAGCATGTTTGGTGGTGTACCCTGGAGAGAATAGAGTTCTTCTTCAGAGGACAAGTCTGTATCAGGCATGGAAGCCATCAAGCTCCATGTATATGGATGCTGTGGGTTGTAGAAGATATCTTCAGAAGTACCGTATTCTACAATTTTACCAGCGTACATAACAGCAATTCTGTCAGCAACGTGAGCAACAACGCCCAAGTCATGTGTGATAAAGATTGTGGAAACGCCTGTGTTCTTCTGCAAGTCACCGATAAGGTGAAGAACCTGAGCCTGGATTGTTACGTCAAGAGCTGTTGTAGGTTCGTCACAGATAAGAATTGTTGGGTTGGAAGCCAAAGCGATAGCAATAACGATACGCTGACGCATACCACCGGAGAAGTTGAATGGGTACTGTTCGTATCTCTTTTCTGGTTCAGGGATACCTACAGCTGCCATAAGTTCCAAACTTCTCTTTTTAGCTTCTTCTTTTGGCATTTTGTGAAGGATTGTGAAGATTTCAGCAATCTGTTTACCAATCTTTTTGATTGGGTTGAGGGAAGAAAGTGGGTCCTGGAAGATCATAGCGATTTCACGACCACGGATTTTTTCCCAGTCTTTTTCTGTATTTTTAGTCAAGTCCTGACCTTTGTACATAGCAGTACCGCGTTCGATAATAGCATTTTTACCTGCGATACCCATAAGAGTTTTAACAGTAACGGATTTACCGGAACCGGATTCACCTACGATAGCAAGAACTTCGCCTTTGTAAAGGTCGAATGTGTTGCCACGAACTGCCTGAACTTTACCTGCGTATGTATTAAATGATACTGTCAAGTCTTTAACTTCAAGTATTTTTTCTCTACTCATCGACAAGTCTATCCTTTCTGTATAATTGTGAATCGGTTTAAATTACTGTCTGAGGTTAGGGTTGAATGCGTCTCTCAAGCCGTTACCGAAGAGGTTGAATGCGAGCATAAGAGCGATGATGATGATACCTGGGAACAGGATCATGTATGGGTAGTCCATAAGAACTTTCTGACCGTCAGAAAGGAGCATACCGATAGATGGGTTTGGTGCCTGAACACCGAGACCAAGGTAGGAAAGACCTGCTTCCTGGAAAACAACGTTTGGTACAGCAAGAGCACAGGATGTGATGATTGTACCGATAGCGTTTGGAAGGATGTGACGGAACATAATTTTAATATCGCTTGCACCCATTGTTCTTGCAGCGAGAACGTATTCTCTGTTTTTGTAACGGTAGAACTGCATACGAACGCTGTTAGCTGTACCCATCCAGCCTGTAAGACAGAATACCAATACGAGAGATGTGATACCTGAACCGAAGAGCATGATGAGCAAGATTGTGAGTGGCAAGGATGGAATGTTCCAAATAACGTCCATGATACGCTGGATGATAAGGTCAACCCAACCACCGTAGTAACCACAAACGGAACCAACAACGAGACCGATTGAAAGGTTGATAGCAACAACGGAGAAAGCCATGATAAGGGATACACGAGTACCCTGCCAGAGACGTGAGAACAGGTCACGGCCGATATTGTCTGTACCGAACCAGTAGTAAACGTCTTCTGCGCCTCTCTGTTTGTAGATGTCAACGCGGATTTTAGCCATTTCAGCTTTACCAAATGCAGAGTTTGTTGTAAATCTGCCAAGGTCTTCTACTATGAAGTCTGCATACTGATCAAGGTTGGAAGCCTGTACTGTAAGAACACGTGTACCATCCATAATGCCGATATCTTCAAGAACTGGAATTCTTGGAGGCATATTTTTAAGTTCAAGGTTCTGTTCGAGATAGTTATATTTACTGAGACCAGGACCGATGATTGCCATGAAAACAATCAGGATAATGATAAGTGTTGCAGTAACTGTAACTTTATCTCTTTTAAAACGACGCCAAACGTCTTTGATGTAAGAAACTGCTTCTGTTTTGAATTCTACGTCGTGAATTTTTTCTTCACGCTGAAGACGTTCAAACTTTTCAGCAGGTTTATTCATAATTTCATCGCCTGCAGGCTGACCATCAGCCATTAACAAAGTTTTGTCATTATTCATCTTTCTTACCTCCCATTCGGATTCGTGGGTCGATTACGCCGTATGAAAGGTCAGCAAGGATAGCCATAAACAAACCGATCATAACGTAGAAGATAACGATACCCATTGTCAACCAGTGGTCTTTACCATTGATAGCGGAAATCATTGTCTTGGACAAGCCTGGTACACCGAAAATCTGTTCGATAACAAGTGATGAGGACAAAACGCCAAGGAACAAGTAAAGGAATGTTGCAGACAGTGGAACACAAGCGTTACGCAATGCATGACCTGTGATTGTCTGACGATATGTAAGACCCTTAGCTTTAGCCAAAAGCATGAAGTCCATTGTGAGAACTTCAGCAAGTTCAGCACGCAATGTTCTTGCGATAGAAGCAATTGAACCAAAGGAAAGAGCCAGAATTGGCATAATCATTGAATAGAATTTTGACCAGGACAGTTTATGTTCTGTAGCCAAAACAAGTGGGAACCATTCCAGTTTAAAGCCAAGGTAGTACTGCATAACAGCAGCAAGTACGAAGGATGGAACGGAAATCAAAAGGATAACAATACTACTTGCAACGATATCATAGAGAGTATCTTTTTTGATAGCCATTGTGATACCGAAAATCATACCAACTGGCAGGATAAAGAATGCTGCAAAGTAGTTGAGCTGAATTGTAATAGCAAGACGTTCAAGGATAACGTCAAAAACCGGAACACCCGGTCTAACTTTGAGAGAGTAACCAAAGTCGCCATGGAGATAGTCTCTCATTGTGTAGCCGAACTGTACAACAAGTGGTTCATCAAGATGGTATTTTGAAATCATAGCCTGACGGATAGCAGGGTCAAGCTTTGGTGACAGGTCAAGAATGTCACCTGGCATAGAATGCAATACGAAAAATACAACAACGACAATAACCAACATTGTAAAACATGCTGCTACTATTCTCTGTAAAGTGTATCTAAGCACAGTCGCACCTCTTTCTAATAGTTATGTGCAGTATTATTAAACAATCTTATTTGTTTAATAATACTGCGGTCCAATTAAACGCATTGGACCGCAGTATAATCGTTTTTACGAATTCTAGATAGTTCGTACTTACTGGAGTCTTAAATTTGTATTTTCAGTCTCCAGCATCATACACTGCTTCAACTAAATATTGATGTTCAATAATTAGTTAAATTTAGCCTGCATCAAGCAGAATTCAAGGTCGATATCGCCTTCTGTGAGGAGTGGATCGATTCTGTCGGAGAAGAACCATCTGTAACCACGGTTGTAAACTGGGATGAAGCATGCGTCGTTGAGGAGGATTTCTTCCATTCTTGCGCAGTTTTCAAGTTTTTTCTGTGGGTCACGTTTGTCTTCGTAGAGAGCAGAACGGTAGAAGAGTTCGTCCCATTCCTGACGTGCTGCTTCAGACTGGATGTAGCAGTACTGTGTGTTGTATGTCCAAGGACCGGAGTATACCCAGTTTGTGTTGTTCCATGGGTAGTCAGCGGAGTTGTACCAACCACAGGAGAAGCAGAGGTCGAAGTTCATAACTTCTCTGGAGATTTCTGTGTAGATTGTTGCAGATGGGCAAGCCTGGAGTTCGATAGCAAATCTGTCTGCACCGAAGAGTTCCTGAATCTGGGACTGAAGAACTTCAGCAAATTCTTTGTAAGCGTCGGAAGAGTCAGAGTAGATAGCTGTAACCTGAACTGGCTGACCGCCGTTTGCTGCGTATGCTTTTTCGAAGTAGTCAAGAGCGAGTTCTTTGTTGTAACCAGCCTGTGTTACTTCATGACCGTCAATTCTGATAGCCTGAGCTTCTGGAGTTGAACGGTAGTGGATTTTAGCGTTAGCTGGGTCAGCTGGGTCTGGCATTGTTGCAACTGTGAGGTACTGGTAAGCGGAAGCAATAGATGTTGGGTAAACAGCTTTAACGATTGCTTCACGGTCGATACCCCAGTAGAGAGCGTAACGCATGTTTACGTCTTTGAGGATATCGTTGGATGGGGATTCACCGTTGATGTAGAAGCCCATGTTGTCAGCTCTGAGCTGGATGCGAGCGCCTGGGTATTCGTCGTACTGTGCCTGGTTAGCAACAACAGCGTCGATAAGGCCCTGTTCGAACATCTGAACCTGTGTGTTAGCGTCTGTTACGCACTGGTATTCAACTTTGTCAGGTGTGAAGATGTCAGCCTGCATCTGGCCGCCTTCATCTGTTCTTCTTGTAAGTTCAAGGTACTGGCCCTGGATAAGGTCAGATGGGTAGTAAAGAGCAGATGCTACGAATGTTTCGAGAGAAGAACCGTATGTACAGGATGTGCCGTCTTCGGAGAGGCAGGATTCGTACATTTCTGGGTGAACGATACATGCACCAACCCAACCGAGGTAGCTCATAACGTCAAGAGCTGTTTCTGGTTCGTAGTCGTCAGCGTATGTGAGTTCGATTGTGTAGTCGTCAACAGCTTTGAAACCAACTTCAGACCATTCGCATTCGCCTGCAAGGTATGCAGCGCCGTTCATCATGTCGGAAGCGTTGGAGTTTCTGTTAGCGAGTTTTGGGTCATTGAGCATTTTCATAGAATATTCTACTGTATGTGCGTCAATTGGTGTGCCGTCCACAAATGTGTAACCTTCAGCAACTTTGATTGTCCAAACTTTGTTTGTGTCATCATGTGGTGTTGGTACTTCAGCAGCAAGGCGTGGTACGAACACTGTTGCACCCTGTGCAGGGTCATAGATTTCACGGAAGAGTGAAGCGTTCATGTCGAGCAACAGTTCATAGTTTGTAGCTGTTGTCTGTGGGTTGAGTGTTTCGATGATGTCTGGGTGTGTCAATCTCAACACTTTTTCAGTTGTTTCTGTAACTGTGCTTTCGCCTTCTGTTACTTCGCTGGAAGCTGGAGCAGAAGAACATGCTGTGAATACCATTGCACAAGCAAGAAGCATAGCTACTAAGCGCATAGCTTTTTTCATAAAGTTTTCTCCTTTATAGAATTATTTTTTATTACAAACGCAGTATGCTTACGTATTACATACTGCGGTTATAACCGAAAGGGTGCTTTAAGCCACAAGTGCTATAAGCAGTGAAACCGCCAGGAATGCGATGCCGTAAATCAAAGGCCAGCCCACATCTCTCTGGTATACATCGGCATATATATACTTTTCAGTATATTCAGCCAGGGACATCGGACGGATTACTGTGCCGTCTGCCCCTTGAGTTTTTCTTGTACGGCGTTTATATGCCATCCATGAAAATGTTTTGAACAATCCAACATTTCTTATATATCTTGAAGCCCCTACCACAATGTACAAAAGGCCTGTGTTGAAGAAATAGTCGGAAATGTTTCTGATAATGCCCGGCTCCCAGTTAAGAAGCATGAGTGCGAGTGCAATGCAGCTGCATATGAACCAGACACGGAATTTTTCTTTTTTCCAGTATAATTTAAATTTAGCTTTTAACATTTTATATATCTGACCTCTGTTACAGGCTTGTTACATAAGATTATTAAAAATCTGTTAACTTCCATAACAAAGTGGTAAATTCATATTTTTTCAAACTCAGTGAAAAGAACCTAACTTATGATATCACACAATTTTAACTTTTTCAAGATAAAAAATGACATCGTCTGCCTTCAATTTGTGAAAATTAACTAAAAAGCGCTGTGTATTGCCCGTTTTTATGTTGTAATACATTAAAATAATTGCTTTTTTATGCAAATATGTAAAATTACATAAAAATACATTTTTACTCAACCATCTTCAATATTTATGCATTATTTTATATTTTTCATGTCTTATTGTGCCTAAAAGCTTGTTTTTTTATCTTTACTATGTATATATTTTCACAACTATTTATACCAAAAATATTCATAATTACTATAAAAAAACCTCTTTTTACAAAAAAATAGTTACAAATAATTACAAATCCGCCCCAATTTTAATTTCGGCATTTTAGACAAAAACCCGCCTTAACCGCTTTTAAGACACCTAAAAAAATTGTGCAAAAAATAAATTGACAGGCAACAATAGATTCCCCTGTTGCCTGTCAAACACATTATTTATAATTTATTTCTATAATGGCATATGACAACCACAATATATTGTGCTGTTATTTGCCCTGTGCCATAAATGCTTCGATTTCTTCAACTGTTTTTGGAATACCTGCAGACATAACTTCAACGCCGTCCTTTGTCACAAGGAGAGTATCTTCAATTCTGATACCAATCTGTTCGTCATCAAAGTAAAGGCCCGGTTCAAGTGTGAACATAAGGTTTTCTTCAAGCAGCAAATCGCCTTTATCCCCTACGTCGTGTGTGTTGAGACCAATGTTATGGCCTGAACCGTGGAAATAGTATTTGCTGATATCTTCAGGTTTTTCAATTTTGCCGATTTTAACAAGTTCTTCTGCCATAACCTGTTTGCTTATCTGCTGAAGTTCGCTTTTAAGCTGGCCAGGTTTTGACATGCTTTCTGCAACTTCCAGACCTTTGAGAACGATATTGTAAAGCTGTTTCTGTCTTTCTGTGAATTTGCCGTTTACAGGATATGTTCTTGAAACGTCTGCGCAGTAATAGTTCCACTGTGCACCGAGGTCAAACAGAATCATATCACCATCTTTTGTCTGTGTGTCGTTGTTTACATAGTGCATAATGCATGCATTTTTGCCTGTTGCTGCAATTGTTGTAAATGCAGGGATTTTAACATTGTAGCCTTTAAGCACAAAATCGTAATATGCTTCGATCTGACATTCTGTCATACCAGGTTTCATGTTGCTGAGAATGTTTTTAACACCTTCTTCTGTAATCTTTACAGCTTTGCGGTGGTTTTCGATTTCAAGCTGGTCTTTGATTACACGCATATCGCAGATTGTGTGGTATGCATTGTGAATATTGAGGTATGGGTAGATTTCTTTGAGGCGGTTTGCACGTTTCTGTGCTTCGTTTGGAGAATAGTTCATATCCCATCTTGCCATATCGATGTACATATCCTGAACATCATTTGCAAAAAGCATACGTGAAACAAAGCTGTCCCAGTTTTCGTTTGGCATAATTCTGTCAATGCCTGTTGCCTGTGCGATTTCTTCCTTGTCAAAACGTGTGCCCATCCAGCGGAGTTCGTGTTCATCAGGAATGTGCATAAAAAGAACTTCGCTTACCTTGCCGTTGATTTTGGATATAACCAGAGTTGCATCAACATCATCACGGCCTGTGAGATAAACAAAGTTGCGGTATGGCTGGAACAGATAGTTTTCGTCATCTGTGGATTCAATAAGTCCGCCACTGCATACAAAATAGAATGAATTGTCTTTCATTGTTTCTGCAAAACGGGATCTTCTTGAAACTAAAAATTCTTTACTCAAAATTTTGTCCTCCGTACAAATAATTTATTGATTATATTATATTACCTGCGGAACAAAACATCAAGAATATATTATGCTTCAATAAAAACAATTACTCCCGTCAGATATGCACTATTTACAATTAAACTAAAATTTAGTAAAATTAAATGTGTATATTTTGTGTTGATCTTCAACTTAAATACACTTTACACTATATAATATAATGTATATATAAATATATATATAGATATATCGGGAGATACAATGAACAAATCCAAAAAAAATAAAAACAACTGGGTGAAGCCTCGTCATCGTTTTGTCCGAAATCTGATATACCCTTTTTTCAAGCCATATGTGCAACGCAAATACGGCATACAGATTGAAAAATTTAAAGATGATGAAAACCGTCAGTTTCTCATTGTGATGAATCACCAGACTGCCTATGACCAGTTTTTTGTAGGCATCGCTTTTGACAAACCAGTTTACTACATAGCTACAGAAGATATATTCTCTATGGGCTGGGTTTCCAGACTTTTAAGTTTTCTCATTGCACCTATCCCTATCAAAAAACAGACAACAGACCTCAAAGCTGTAAAGACCTGTCTGCGTGTTGCGAAGGAAGGCGGTACAATCTGCCTTGCTCCTGAAGGAAACAGAACATACTGCGGCAGAACAGTTTACATTAAACCATCCATTGCAAAACTTGCAAAAACTCTCCGACTGCCTATTGCTGTTTTCCGCATAGAAGGCGGTTACGGTGTACAACCCCGCTGGAGCGACGATGTCCGCAAAGGCAGCATGAAAGCCTATGTTTCCCGTGTTATTGAGCCGGAGGAATACAAAGAACTTTCAGAAGATGAACTTTTTGATATTCTCAGCAAAGAACTTTATGTAGATGAATCAGTTGTTGACGGAGAATATCACAGCAAAACCCTCGCTGAATATATTGAACGCGCAATTTATGTGTGTCCTGACTGCGGTCTCAGCGAATTTGAAAGCCACGGAGATATTTTAAACTGCAAAAAATGCGGCAAACAGGTACAGTACCTGCCTACCAAAGAACTCAAAGGTGTAGGTTTTGACTTCCCTTTCCGCTTTATAAGTCAGTGGTATGATTATCAGTGCGATTTTGTAAACAGTCTTGATGTTACTGAATTCACAAGTGATCCGCTTTATACCGAAACAGCAGATATTTCCGAAGTTATTGTTTACAAAAACAAACTGCCTTTCCGCAAAAACAGTACAATAAAACTTTACGGCGACAGAATTGAATTTGACAATGATATGATTTTGCATTTTGATGATATCAGCGTTGTTGCCGTGCTTGGCAAAAACAAAGCAAACATTTACTGGAAAGACAAAATTTATCAGCTTAAGGGCACTAAACGTTTCAACGCCCTCAAATATGTAAACCTTTACTATCGTTACAAAAACATAAAGGAAGGAAATGCAGATGGAAAATTTTTGGGATTATAGTGTATGGGGTTCTCTCAACCTTATTGCAACACTGCTGCTCAGCCTGCTGCTTGCAAACACTTTAAAAAGAAAAATATATTTTTTACGTGTTTCGCTCATCCCTACATCGGTTCTTGGCGGCACCATATTGTTAACCATTTCAGGACTGTACAAGCTTTTCACCGGAAACATATTTTTTGACGCAATGTTTTTCGGCGGAAACGGCATGGCAACACTGGAAATAATAACCTATCACGCCCTTGCTCTTGGTTTTATTGCGTCTACATTCAAAACTTCTGACAACAAACTGAGCAAACACAGAAGCATTGAAATTTTCAACACAGGTGTTACAACAGTTTCCACATATCTTGTTCAGGCTGTTTTTGGTCTTGGAATCACAATAATCGCAGCACTTATTGCAAAAGAATTCTTTGCTGCTGCAGGTCTGCTTTTGCCTTTCGGATATGGTCAGGGCACAGGCCAGGCGCTTAACTACGGCAATATTTACGAAAAACAGTTTGGTTTTGACGGCGGTAAAAGCTTCGGTCTCACCATTGCGGCTTTTGGTTTTATCAGTGCTGCATTTGGCGGTGTTATTCATCTTAATATTCTAAAAAGAAAAGGCAAAATTGACTGGAAAGGCGGAGAAGATGTTAAATCCGGCACTTTATCCAGTGAGGATGTACAAGCAAACAATGAAATCCCTATGGAGGGCAGCATTGATAAACTGACAATTCAGATTGCGTTTGTGCTTGTTGCATACCTTGTTGCATACTGCCTTATGTGTGTTCTTGGCAATTTGCTTCCTGGTATGAAATCCGTTATATTCGGGTTCAACTTCCTGCTTGGTGTTCTTTCCGCAACTGTTATCAAAACAATTGTTGGTCAGCTGAGAAAACACAAACTGATGAACAGACAGTACCTCAACAACTTCCTTATGACAAGAACAAGCAACTTTTTCTTTGATATAATGATTGTTGCCGGCATTGCTGCCATCCGTCTTGGTATATTTAAACAGTACTGGGCAGTGCTGCTTATCCTTGGTATTGGCGGTGCATTCATTACATATTTCTATCTTGACCTTGTATGTAAAAAGCTTTTCCAAGACTATGAAAAAGAACAGTTTGTTGCAATGTATGGTATGCTGACAGGTACAGCAAGCACAGGTGTTGTTTTGCTGAGAGAAATTGACCCTCAGTTTAAAACTCCTGTAGCCGATAATCTTGTTTTTCAGAACTTCCCTGCAATTGTGTTCGGGTTCCCAATTATGCTGCTTGCAACACTTGCACCTGTAAAACCTTATCTTACACTGGCACTTCTCTTTGCGTTCTTGGTTATTATGAACATTATCCTTTTCCGTTCATTCATTTTCAAACGCAGAAAGAAAAACACAAAAGTTTAATAAAAAAACAAAAGACTTTGGAAGATAAATTCCAAAGTCTTTTTAATTTGTTTACTGTAAATCAGGCAATATGCAATAATCACAAAGCTGAACATACATATCGCTGTATTTGTTGAGCATAAATTCCCTTGTGCTGCTTCTCACTGCAGATAGCTGATGTACATCGGACAGCGGAATTGATATTACATATTTCACGCCTTTATCAAACTCTGTCTGAAGAAGAATTGTTCCACCTGCATGCACTGCCGCCTGTCGTGCAATGTAAAGTCCAAGTCCCATTTTTTCGTGAAATTCCATATTGTTGTACGGATTTTTGGAAAAATAAGGGTCAAAAATCTTTTCGGAGATTTCCGGCTTGATACCTATGGAATTATCGCAATAGGTAAACACGCAGTTTTTATCGGTAACTTTAAGTTTTAATGAAACTTTTACATCGTCTTCCCTGCGATAATCAAAGCTGTTAAGTAATATATTGAACAGCATAAGTGAAATCAGTTTTCTGCTGCCTTTAACTATACATCCGTCTTCAATATCCATATCCAGATTTAAATATGCCGGCAAAATCATCTGCGCGCCTTCAAAAGAACTTCTAATCAGGCTTGAGAAATCAATTGTTTCTTTTTGAAACTCTTTCCCGGCAAGCAATTTTGCCGCAACAGACATATTGTTGACACTTTTCATAAGGCTGTATGATTTTTCATAGATTGAATACAGTGTATCCATTGCCTTTTCTGTGTTATATGTGTTTATATTTTCTGCAAGCAGTGGCAATGATGCAAATATATTTGTAACAGGTTCACGCAGCTGGAAATTCACAATGTCTATATAATCAATAACACTATCATCCACAGCAGATTTCACATCAGTTTCTTTGTCAAAGACTCTGAGTGTTTTTTTATTCTGTTCATCCATATTTTCACCTCCACAGTACATTATTTCTCTATTAATTCTATAATATAACCTTTTGTTTGTAAAGCATAAATGTATTATGTAAAAGAATTTCATTATTATGATATTATGGTGTAATTTGTCTTTTACACTTTACTACACTTTCAAATTATTGTATAATGTAATTTGTCAGATTGAATAACACATTATGGTTTAAAAGTGCAAATTTTAGGACAATATTTAAATCTGCTATATTATTGACTTAATGCCTTTAATTAGGTATTATATATCCAGTAAGTTATTTTTTTGACAAACTTTTATAATCTATTATTACATTTTAGGAGGCTATTTATTATGGCAATCAAAATCGCTATCAATGGCTTTGGTCGTATTGGCCGTCTTGTTTTCAGAGCAGCAGTATCCCAGCCTGAACTCTACGAAGTTGTAGGTATCAACGATATCGGTGTTACACCTGACTACGCTGCATACATGACAAAATACGACACAATCCACGGTCGTTTCAAAGGTGAAGTTTCTTCCACAGAAACAGAACTCGTTGTTAACGGTCAGAAAATCCCATTCTTCGCAGTTAAAAACCCTGCAGAACTTCCATGGGGCGAACTTGGTGCAGAATATGTTGTAGAATCCACAGGTGTTTTCACAACAACAGAAAAATGTATGGCACATATCGAAGCAGGTGCTAAAAAAGTTATCATCTCCGCTCCTGCAAAAGACAAAGAAACACCAACATTCGTTTGCGGTGTTAACCTTGAAAAATACACAAAAGATATGACAGTTGTTTCCAACGCTTCCTGCACAACAAACTGTCTTGCTCCTTTGGCTAAAGTTATCAATGACGAATTCGGCATCGTTGAAGGTCTTATGACAACTGTTCACGCTACAACAGCTACACAGAAAACAGTTGACGGTCCTTCCAACAAAGACTGGAGAGGCGGCCGTGCAGCCGCAGGCAACATTATTCCTTCCTCCACAGGTGCTGCAAAAGCTTGTGCTCTTGTAATTCCAGAACTCAAAGGCAAACTCACAGGTATGGCTTTCCGTGTTCCAACACTTGACGTTTCTGTAGTTGACCTTACAGTTAGACTTGCAAAACCAACAACATACGAAGAAATCTGCGCAGCTGTTAAAGCAGCAAGCGAAGGCAGCATGAAAGGTGTTCTTGGCTACTGTGACGAAGCTGTTGTTTCCTCCGACTTCTACGGCGAAACAAACACATCCGTATTCGACGCAAAAGCTGGTATCATGCTCAACGAACAGTTTGTTAAACTTGTTGCTTGGTACGACAACGAAATGGGTTACTCCTGCAAAGTTCTTGAACTTATCAAACACATGGCAGAAGTTGACGCTCAGTAATTTAATTTCATACAAAATAAAGCCACGGTTTCACCGTGGCTTTTGTTTTTATAAAAACAAACTGCCGTCTTTTTCAGACAGCAGTTTTTTCATTGTATATCGCCTTATAAAAAATCATATAAAAATTATATGATTATGCAGTGTCAACATTATATATTGTCAGGATAAACGCTGTTTAAGTTCCTTGTTGTTATCCACAATTTTTACCATAATCAGACCAAGACCGATACAGCTTATGGCCTGTCCTGCACCTACAGAAGCAGCCTGTGCCCAAAAAATCACAGGGTTGAATGCACCGTTGTTGATAAGGATGCAAAGCTCCCATCCCACAACAACTGCGTTGAAAATCACAGGAGGCAATGTCGCTGCGACAGGCATTTTTTTAATTCTTACATTTCTCAGCAAATATGTGAACACCGCTGCCAGAAAAGTTGCCATGGTCCCGAAAATCATATCCAGACCGCCAAGAATGTTTGCTCCTGTGAAAAAACCTATAAGGTTTGTGAGAAAACAGCCGATTGTAACCCCCCATATATTATTGAAAGCAAAAACGGGCAGAAGTGTCAATGCTTCACTTACCCTTATCTGCACAGGACCATATGTAATGGCAGAAAGAGTTACACTGATAACTGTGTATATGGCGGCAATCATAGCCTGATTTGCAAGTTTGTTTGTTTTTTTCATAAATAAAACTCCTGTTTCTATATTAAGGAGCTTTTTATCTGCAAATTAAAAGTGCGGCTGAATAGCCTTCAACCGCACTTGTTTTGTTCAGTTAAAAAGCTTTATATACTGACGGGAGAAAAGCTTGAAGGCTCCCGCAGGTCATTATTTTGCAACAAAGCAATATTATCACATCAAATAACAAAAATCAATATATTTTTACACTAATTTCCAAGATACACTATACCGATACTGTGCGGACCTGCATTGATGGAAACTGCACTGCCAAGATTACATACAAGTTTAGGAGGATACCCCATTGCTTCTGTGCAGGCAGCAACAATTTCTTCCCCTGCTTCTTTGTCTGCTGTGTAACCTATCACATAGTCTGAAAAATCAGAGTTTCTTTCTCTCATTTTTGCAACCATGCCCGGAATAAGCAGTTTATCGCCCCTTGCTTTGAGAAGAACTTCCGTTTTGCCGTGTTTCATAAGAATAACAGGTCTCAACCCCATAAGTTCCCCTGCAAAAGCCGCAGCAACAGAAATTCTACCGGATTTTTTCATGAATTTAAGAGAATATGTTCCCAGAATAATTTCTGTTTTTTCAAAACGGTTTTCAAGATATTCAATTACTTCACCTGCTGTTGCGCCTTCGGAAATCATTTTGTCTGCGCACATAACAGGGTAACCGTAACCTATAGAATAGCTTTTACTGTCCAGCACTGTAATGTTCATATGGCTGTTTGGATTTTCATCGTAAAACATCTGTCGTGCCATAACTGCTGCATCATGGGTAGCGCTTGCACCTTTGTTTATGGAAACATGGATAACATCTGTCACTCCCTGCTGTGCAAGCTGGCAGTATTTTTCAAAAAAATCCACCATTGTAATATGAGCGGTTTTCGGAATTTCATCACTGTTTTCCAGTATCCCGTAGAACTCTTCTATTGAAAAATCAACTCGCTCTTCACAGTCGCGTCCATTGATATTTATATGAAAATTCATAATTTCCACATTGGACAGCTCTGCATTCAATGGTATATCACATGCTGAATCTGTCAAAATTCTTATTGTCATAACCTGTTACTCCCAATTGTATTTTGTAAGATTGCCCTGAAATTCAAAGCCTTCAAAATCCCATTGCCTGAGAATTTCGTATGTAGCTATTGCCACTGTATTTGATAAATTTAAACTGCGTATATTGGAAAGCATCGGCATTCTTACACAGGTATCAGGATTATTGTATAAAATATCCTCATCTATGCCTTTATCTTCCCTGCCAAACACAATAAATACATTGTCTTCATATTTAACATCTGTATATCTGTGCTGTGCCTTTGTTGTAAAATAATAAAATTTACCATCCTGATTTTTATTGAAAAAATCTTCGGTGCTATCATAATATGATACACCCAATTTATCCCAATAGTCAAGACCTGCGCGTTTGAGCTTTTTGTCTTCAATTACAAACCCCATAGGTCCCACAAGATGCAGATGTGCACCTGTTGCAGCACACGTACGTGCAATATTGCCGGTATTCTGTGGTATCTGCGGCTGCAGAAGCACAATATTTATAGTTTTCATCGTTTATTCCTAACCTAAAAGATATTTCAAATTGTTTTCCAGATCCACACCGAACCTTGTGTCCACTGTGTCATCAGTATATGTGTTTTTCACACACAGTTCAACAAATCGGCAGGCTTTTTCCACCGCTGTCACAAGATCTGTGCCCTGTATTGTATTGGCTGTCATTACCGCGCCAAACAAATCCCCTGTACCTGGGAAATGTACAGGTATATAGTTGCATTTCACCTGTTTTACTTCAGGGAGATTTTTTTGTGCAACATAGCAGTTTACTTCTCCTTCTGTTGTTTTTACCCCTGTTATAACCACAGAACAGTCATATTTATCCTTCAGCAATTTCGCTATATCTGCAACCTGCTGTGCTGTATAATCTGTCTGTGTATAATCCTTTTCCAGCAAAATTGCTGCTTCGGTAATATTTGGTGTAATAATATCAGCATCGCAGCAAAGCTGCTTTATTCCTTCTGCAATTTCAGGTGTTATTGAAGAATAAAACCTACCGTTATCCGCCATGACAGGATCACAGATTTTAACAGAATTTCCGGCGTATTCAAATGCCTGTTTTACAAGCTGTACCTGCTGAACGCTTGCAATAAACCCGCTCAAAACACAGTCAAACTGCACACCTATACGTCTGAATTCATTCAGACTGTCAAAGCAGAAACCGGTGAGGTCCTGTCTGGCAACATTTCCAAAACCACCATAATGGCTGGAAAGCACAGTTGTTGGCATTGGTATGCACTGTATTCCCATTACGCTGAGCACGGGAGATATAACTGTGAGACTGCATCTGCCTACGCTTGACATATCCTGAATACACAAAGTTTTTTTACTGCTCATATTTCACTTTCCTGTCACAAATCGCTTTCTGAATAATTATTATATAACATAATTATGTTAAAATTTTAAAAATTCAAATATTTCCTCAATGTATATCTTATCACATACAGCGCAGACTATCAATTACAAGTTGATATTTTCAAGGTAAAGGAGATTATTATGGAAATCAAAGGTATGGGCATCGTGCGCACAGCAATATTGGGCATGGCTGTAGGCAGCGCACTGACAGCAGGTGCAATGTATGTAAACGAAAACAGATGTACAGCACAGAAAGCAATGCAGAAAGCGAAAGAAAGCAAAAGAATTATCACCCGTGCAGGTGAAAATATTATAAAGGAAATCACAGATTAAGCGCGATTACAGCCTCTGGCAAACAGGGGCTGTTTTTTGATATTTGTGTAAAACTGTACTGATAATCATTATATACGAATAATAATATTTCAGGTGGTGTTATTATGAAAATCAAAAAATTATATATAGCTTTTTATATGGTTATCGCTCTTATCTGTATCCACGGCTGTACTTCCGGTATAGTGTTTGAGGATGTTCCCAGCGAATACAACAAAGCAATGGAAAAGCTTGAATATCAGCTGGGATATTCAAGTATCTACTGCAACAAAGTGACATATGAGGACCTTGCTGTTGCCGATACAGATTTAACCGAACCGCAAAAAACAGTATATCTGACCTTTGATGACGGACCAAGTATGCGCACAGAGGAAATCCTGGATTTATTGCAGGAATATAATATAAAAGCCACTTTCTTTATTGTGAATAATGAGGCAGAAAAAGCAAAAGAACTTGTAAAGAGAACCTTTGAAGAAGGACACACCGTAGGTGTACACAGCGCAACACATTCATATAATGACATCTACAAAAGCGTGGACAGTTTTCTTGATGATTTTGAACTTTGTTACAATTACATTTATGATATCACTGGTGAATATCCTTCCATATATCGTTTCCCCGGGGGAAGTGTAAATAATTACAACAATAACATCTGCAAGGATATTGTTGCCGAGATGAACCGCAGAGGATTCACCTATTTTGACTGGAATATAAGCAGCGATGACGCCACAAAAAGCTACAGCGCGGACAGCATTTACCAAAAGGTTATGAACGGATGTGAGACCCGCAACAACTGTGTTGTGCTTATGCATGATTCCTCCGGCAAAAAAGCCACTGTATCTGCACTTAAAAGGCTTATTCCCGACCTTCTGGCAAAAGGATATGTATTTGATAAACTTGATGAAACTGTACAGCCTACGGTGTTTCGACTTGATTGAAAACACAACAGTGATGATAAGCTGTACGTTGAAAAGTATATACTAATACCTTGTGTTATTTCATGGCAAAGATATATTGTTTCTTTAACTTTTTGGGTTTATTGATAAGAACACCTATTTGTGGTATAATAATTATTATAAATATCAGATGGGAGTTATTATGAGATACGCTATCTTTGACCTTGACGGAACATTGGCAGACAGTATGAAAATGTGGCGCAGTGTTGGAAAAATATTCCTTGAAGAACATGGTTATCCGCCGCTTAAATTCACAAAGCAATCCAGCAACGACACCTGGGAAAAAGACTTTGTTTCCGCTGTAAATGAACAACTTGATGCGGACATTACAGAGGATTACTTTTTCAGATGGTTTTCTGGATATGTGATTGAACAGTATGAAAAACACATTCCACTTAAACCTTTTGCCTATAAATTTCTTGAAAATCTTAAAAATCAGGGTGTAAAGATGTGCATTTGTTCTTCAACCCACAGATTTATGATGCAGCCTGCCCTTGAAAGACTTGATATCCTGAAGTTTTTTGAGTTCACCTGTCACTGCAATGAATTTGGCAAAGAGAAAAATCAGCCGGATATATTTTTCCACTGCATGGAAAAACTCGGTGCAGAAAAGCCTGAAGAAGTTGCGGTTTTTGAAGATGCTGTGTATTCTGCCTCTACTGCAAAAAAAGCAGGATTTTATGTAGTCGGTGTCAAAGATTCCACCGAATACAAAGCAGAACTTATGTCACAGATATGTGACCAGTACATAGACGATTTTTCTCAGGCAGACGTTTCACTTATGCCTTTGTAAAGGAGACTTATGAAATATAAAGTAATTCTGTTCGACCTCGACGGCACTCTGACCGACCCGCAGGAAGGTATATGCAAATCCATAAACCATGCATTGAGTTATTATGGTATTGAAAAGCCGTTAAATGAACTCACAAAATACATTGGTCCTCCCCTGCTGAACTCCTTTGCGGAAATGCTGGGCGAAGAACACGCGGCAGACGCCGTGGTGAGATACAGAGAACGTTTTTCTGTTGTAGGACTTTACGAAAATAAAATTTATCCAAATGTAAGAGAAACTTTACAGTTGCTTAAAGATAACGGGTATGTCCTTTGTACTGCAAGCAGCAAACCGCAGGTTTTTGTACAGAAAATCCTTGAACATTTTGATATTGCAAAATACTTTACTGTTATGGGCGGTGCCTCTATGGACGGTACAGTAAGCGCAAAACAGGATGTTATTGACCTTGTTCTCCGACAGGCCGGTGCAGACAAAGAAACCACCGTTATGGTTGGTGACACAAAATTCGACCTTATCGGCGCAGAAAAAATGGGCGTTGATGCTATAGGTGTTACATATGGCTTTGGCACAAGGGACGAGCTTTGCAGCTATCCCAACATTGCAGTAATTGATGATATCCGCCATATTGTAAATTATATATAGCAGGTGATATTAAAGGTGTTTTGTTCCAGAAAAGGTTTTTGTTTTATAGTATCGGTATGTACAGTGATATATATTTATCTTGTAAACACAACAATTGAGCACAGATATAATGTATA